>CP095846.1:2458372-2765668 GCA_023100825.1 Nocardioidaceae bacterium SCSIO 66511
ACGCAGGCAGCGGGGTGTGACGATCTGGTTCGAAGACGGCGTCGCCCACCTCTCCGGCACCCTGACCGTCGACGACGGACAACGACTCGACCAACGACTGGACCAGTTGGTGGAGTCGATGCGGTTCCTCGGCGACACCCGCCCCGACCACATCCTCCGATCCGTCGCGATGGGCATGGTCCACGAACCCGACAGCCTCGACGACCTCTACACCCTCGTCGCCGACAAAACCGACGACGCCACCGGCGCGGACGTACCCGCCGAGCCCGAGACTGAGCCTGAGGCCGAGTCTGAGCCGAAGCCGTCGAAGCGGCGCCGCAGCAGAAGGCGTGGGCTGCGGGAGACGGTGCTCTACCTTCATTACGACCGGTGCTGGGGCACCTGGTCACTCGACGACGTCGGCGCCATCACCCGGTCGGAGGCCGAACAGATCCTCGGCAAATCGTCGCGGATCGTGGTGAAGCCGGTGATCGATTTGGAGACCACGATCTCGACCACCGGCTATGTCGCACCGCCCCGGCTACGCGAGCAGACCGCGCTGATGAACGCCCTCACCTGCACATTCCCCTATTGCAACCGTCCGGCGAAACTCGGCGACTACGACCACATCCGTAACTACGCCGACGGCGGACCGACCGACTCACGAAACGGACACCGGCTCTGTAGGTTCCACCACCGGGCAAAGACCTTCACCGCCTGGACCGTCACGTCACCTGCGCCCGGAATCTGGTTATGGCTCTCCCCAGCAGGACGGTCGTACCTCGTCACCGCCGGCACCACCACCAAACTCCCCGGCAGAGTCGCCACCACCGACCCGCCAAAACGAAAACCCGCTGCCGCCTGATACCCCGCCACCTGAGCACCACCGTGGCGGGGCACAGGCATGCCCACGCAAGGCAGCGTCGTCATTCGATTCCAAAGGCAACCAAGTTGTGGGGTCTGACGTCTACCTGGGTACATCGCGATGCCGGGGTGGTCCCGGCACGCGCATTCACTCAGGGGGCAACACCATGAACAATCTCCGCAGGATCACTGTGTCCGGAGCCGCCGGGCTCGCGCTCGTGGCGCCGGTTCTCATCTCGGGCCCCGCGCATGCGGGCTACGACGCACGGGTCACGATCCACGTAAGCGACACGACCGTCCACTCCGGTCAACAGTTCCGCGTACACGGCAAGTACCTCTTCGGCGACAACACGCCGGTCGTCGGAAAGCGGATCCGCGTCCAGTCCAAGAGCCCCAAGGGCAAGTGGACCAACATCAAGGGGGCAACGCTGCGTACGAACGCCGAAGGCCACTACAGGATTCGGGTGATCCTGTCGCGCAAGGGCAACCGGATGCTGCGGGTCAAGGCACAAGGCCCCGACTCCCAGACGGCACCGCTACGCAGTAAGGCGATCAAGGTTCGGGTCCGCTGACCGAGTTCCCGTCGTCTCCAACCGACACGACCGGGGCGCGTCGCTCTCCAGCGGCGCGCCCCGGTCGTCTGTCGGCAGCGCCTTCTTCATCTGTGGACAGACCCGGCTAAGGTCGTACTGAGACGATCAGGAGGGTGCGACGGATGAGCGGACAGCCCGAACAGGGGTTGTCGATCTTCGAATGGGTCGACGATCCCCGGTTCCCGACCGTTCGACGCTACGGCTACGACACGGTCGCGGTCGACGCGTACGTACAGTCGCACGCCGCCGACTCCGAGAAGGCGCGGTCCCAATCCGATGGCGCACGCGCCGAGAGCGAGTCTCTACGCGCCGAGATCCGGCGGTTGCATGCCGATCTCAAGGAAGCTGGCATACCCACCGAATCGGAGATCGTCGGCCAAGTCACTACTCGGCTGATCGATGCTGACACGCGGGCCAAGCAGATTCTGGCCGACGGCGATGCGGCCGCAGAAAAGATCAGGCGCGATGGCCGGATCGAGGCCGATGAGCTCCGCGCGAAGGCGTCCGAGGAGCTCGCCGCGGTTCGCGCCGAACGTCTCGGCGAGGTCGAGCGGGACCGGTCGAAGGCGTCCGAGGACGCCGCCGAGACGCGTGCGGCCGCCCGGTCGGCGGCCGAGAAGATCGTCGGCGATGCCCGACGCGACGGCGACCAGCTCCGTCGGGCGAAGCAGGAGGAGGCAGCCTCGCTGCGCGCCACTGCAACTAAGGAGTCCGATGACGCGCGGGCGAAGGCCGATGCCGAGCTCGCCGAGGCCCGTCGCAACATCGAGGCCGAGCGCACCCTCCATCAACGTGAGGCGCGGGAAGCGCATACGACCACACGCAAACGCGCCCAGGAGCTCGCCGAACGCGCAGAAGGTCGCGTACGCGAGGTCGAAGAGCGGCTCCGGGCCGCGTCGACACAGGCACGAGAGCACCTCGATGCGAGCCGCGCCGAGGCGGATCGCCTCCTTCGACGCACGCGACGTCTCGCCGAGCAACGCATGTCCGAAGCACGCACCGCCGCTGCGGAGGCGGTCACTGCCGAAATCGCGCAGCTCGAACAACGCAAGGCAGACCTCGAAGCACGGATCGAGCACTATCGGCGGCGTGACGACGGCATGCGTACGCGGATCAGCGAGCTTCGCTCGATGGCGGCAGACCTCAGTGGGATCGAGGACGACGAGTCCGAACAGCCTCGATGACCGCGTTCATCGGACCCGGCACGACGGGTCCGTGACCGGGCAGAACCACCTCGACGTCCAGGTCGACGAGCACGCTCAGGTTCGCCGCCGCCTGTTCGGGGTCGGTATGGAAGAAGTCAGGTAGGAGTTGCGGCCCGTCTACGCGCGACGTCGCATGTGCCGTGGCGATCGCGTCTCCGGCGACGAGCGCACGCTCGCGCTCGAAGTAGTACACCGTATGCCCGCTCGTGTGCCCGGGTACGACGATCGGTAGCGGAGAACCCGGAAGGGACCCAGCCTCGTCTATGCTCCGTGCGCTCTGCACGCCGAGGCCTGCGCGGCCGCGCA
This sequence comes from Nocardioidaceae bacterium SCSIO 66511, assembly GCA_023100825.1. Taxonomy (NCBI): domain Bacteria; kingdom Bacillati; phylum Actinomycetota; class Actinomycetes; order Propionibacteriales; family Nocardioidaceae; species Nocardioidaceae bacterium SCSIO 66511. The sequence continues at coordinate 2,461,320 of CP095846.1, forward strand.
TCAGGATCGAGATCTCACTCGCCCATCGGAGCACGCCCGGCCGTAGGACGTTGCGGACGATATCGCGCGGTCCCGCCTGCTCGAGGAACTCCCTGCGGATGTGCGCCGCCTCACGGTCGCCGGAGTACACCGGCGTGCCGTACGCCTTGGCGAGCCAGGTCAGCCCGCCGATGTGATCGACGTGGCCGTGTGTGACGAGCGCTGCGGCGGCGTCGGCCGGGCGGTGACCGAGCTCTCGAATCGAGCGTTCGAGCAGGTCGCGCTGCCCGACGTACCCGCCGTCGATCAGCAGGAATCCGTCGGGCCCGTCGTACGCGACCCAGTTCACATGCTTGGTACGTACCAGCCGGAGCGAGTCGCTCGCCGGGGTGATCTCCACGTTGTCGACGATACCGCCGGGTGGTCACGCATTGTGAGGGAACTTGTGCCGACCACCCCCGGTAATGGCATCATCGGTGTGTCGGTCGGAAACTCCCGGCCACGGGGAACGAAACAACTCGGAGTTTCGGAGGACACTATGACGACTACACAGAACGGCAGCCCGGCCGGATCGGAGCTGCCGATCTACCAGGGGCTGCTCAACGACCTCGAGCCCGCCGCGCGCGCGACCGTGATCGCACAACAGGGCGAGGGACACGATACAGAGCCGCAAACACCGGACGAAGGGCATCAGCACCTGGCACAGCCCAGCTGAGCGGACACACCCCTCCACAGATCTCGCAGAGGTCAATGTCTAGACCTGAACCGGCGCCCCATTAGGGTGTAGCGGCGGCGCCAGCCGCAGGTAGACAATTGGAGGGAAGTCCATGAGTAAACCGATTTTGCGCACCGTGGCAGTTGCGGTTGCGAGCGTCGGGCTGACTGCAGGGTCGATCGCAGGCGCACAGGCCCAGTCCACATCGTGGGGTGACTCGGGCGGGAGCGGCCCGCTCAACATCAAGTCCTCGAAGGTGGCGCACGGCAAGAAGAAGGTGACGGTCAGTACCAAGATCGCCGACCTTCAGAAGGCCAGGAACCAAGGAGTCGCGTTCCACCTGCGCACGGCGCCGAAGAAGAAGCGCTACGCCGCCGTGGTGTCGGTCCGTAAGAAGGTCACGACCGTCCTCCTCAAGTCCAAGGGTGGGTCGTTCGTACCGGTCAAGTGCAAGGCCCTCAAGACCAAGCTCAACTTCAAGCGTGACCGTGCCAAGGTCGTGATCCCGCGCAAGTGCGTCGGGAAGCCCGGCAAGGTGAGCGCACGGGTCGAGACGGGCAAGGTCGGCGGTAAGCGCCACGATATGACCGCTTGGAGCAAGTACGTCAAGCGCGGTTGAACGAATCTTCTGGCCTGCGGCCCGCGCGCTCGGTGAGCGCGCGGGCCGTTCGTCAGGGGTAGCCTCTGCTTGATGCCCCAGGAGCCGCTGGCCGACTACCACCGCAAGCGCGACTTCACACGCACGCCGGAGCCCGCTGGCCAGGTTGCCACGCCCGACGGCGAGCGACCGCGTTTCGTCGTGCAGCGTCATCGCGCCTCTCGGCTGCACTATGACCTGCGGTTCGAGATCGACGGCGTGCTCGTCAGCTGGGCGGTGCCGAAAGGACCGACCCTCGACCCCGATGTGAAGCGGATGGCGGTCCACGTCGAGGACCATCCGATCGAGTACCTCGACTTCGAGGGTGTGATCCCGTCGGGCGAGTACGGGGGCGGCGACGTGATCGTCTGGGACATCGGCACCTGGGAGCCCCATGCCACCGACGATCCGGCCGCTGCAGTAGCGGATGGCGACTTCCACGCGGACCTGTACGGCACCAAGCTGCAGGGACGCGTCATCATCGTTCGTCGGGGCCCGCCCGGGGACAAGGAGCAGTGGCTGCTCCTGCACAAGCACGACGAGCACGCCGTCTCGGGCTGGGACCCGGAGGATCATCCGCGCTCAGTGCTGTCGGGGCGTACGAACGACGAGGTGAGAGCCGATCCCGATCGGCTCTGGCGCTCCGACCTACCCGCGGAACGCGCCACGATCACGGTGCACTCCCCTGGCCCGAGCGCCGACGAGCTGGCGGCTCTTGACGACCTCGGCGAAAACGGAACGTGGAGCGTCTTCGGCCACGAGATCAGGCTGACGAACCTCGATCGGGTGATGTTCCGTGCGCGTCACGATGAGCAGCCGATCACGAAACGTGAGTTGATGGCGTACGCTGCACGCATCGCGCCGACGCTGCTCCCCCAGCTGGCCGGGCGGCCGATCCTCCTGCACCGCTTTCCCAACGGTGCGCACGTGCACGGCAGCTGGCAGCGACGGCCTCCCGAAGCTGCACCCGCCTGGTTGCCCCGGGTGCTGGTTCGCGGCGGCGACAACGCCACGGCGTACCTCGCGGCCAACGATCCGGCCGGTCTCGTCTGGGCCGCAAACCGCGGCGCGCTGGAGTGGCACACGTGGGCGTCGACGGCCGAGTCGCCCGATAGGCCGACGTACGCCCTGATCGAGATCGACCCGTCGCACCACGGCGCATGGGACGACGTACGCGCCGCGGCCCGGCTCCATCGGACGGCGTTCGAGCATCTGGGCATTGCGGGTTATCCCAAGCTGACCGGTCGCACCGGCCTCGAGGTCTGGGTGCCGGTCACGTCCGGCCCGAGTTTCGATGACACCCGTGACTGGGTGCAGCGGCTGGCCGAGACCATCGCAGGTGTGCAAGCAGGCGTACGAGTGAAGCTTCGGGCCAATGCAAACGTCTTCGGCCGGACGCTGCCGGCGCCGTACAGCCCGGTGGCATCCGACGGCGCACCGGTATCGACGCCGGTCGAGTGGGAGGAGCTCGACGACCCGGGTCTGCGCCCCGACAGTTTCACCATTCGCAACGTACTCGACCGGTTGGCGGATCGTGGCGATCCGTTCGGATCCATCCGGAGCATTCGCCAGTCGCTGCCGGACTTCCGCTGACCACCGGGCTCAGCCGAGAATGCGGCTCTTCTGCGCCTCGAACTCCGCCTCCGACAGCACGCCTCGCTCCTTGAGCGCGGCCAATTCCTTGAGCTGCTCGATCCGCGCGTCCATGGCGGGAGCCGCCGGTGGCGCGACCTGCTGTTGGGGTTGCTCGTAGGCATAGGCACGCTGGGCGTCTTGCTCCGCCCACCGGCCGGCCTGTCGGCGCGAGACACGGTTCGACACGGCGGTCGCCGTACCCGCGATCGCGGCGGTTCTCACGACACCACGGAGGAGACCAGGCATGACATTGCCTCTCTATTCGGCTGCTTCGACGGCGTCGGCCAGAGCCTGCATCGGGATGCGGCCGCTCGCGACCAGCTGCGCGCCCCCACGACGGAGCGCTGCGGCGAACGGCGCGGCCCAGAGGTTCTCGTACACCAGGATGCCCGCTGAGCTGTCCGCCTCGAGGATGCCCGACGCCTCGTTGATGTCATCCTCGTCGAGGAGACCGGACGCGGCTCCGTCGAACTCGGCGAAGTCGAGCGTGCCGTCACCGTCGAAGTCGGCTACTTCCAACCGCGAGACCGAACCGTCGGCTGACTTGGTGACGAAGACGAGGTCGAGGATCCGGATGATGCCGCGGTCCACGAGATCAACGAGCATCGGGAGGCCTTCGCCCGTCATCTTGTTACCAGGGAACTCCACGACCAGATAGTCGACGGGTCCCATCACGTCCGAGGGCGGGTCTGCTTGCTGTGTCATCGTGCCTCCTCGAGGCCGTACGACCGACGAGTGATCGTGATTCTACCGGCGATTCGTTGCCAGCGGTCGGTTTCTCGGGTGACGATGGCCCACGTGACGTTGCGCGCTGAGGCCGATGAGCTGTACGGGCTGCCGCTCGAGGAGTTCGTCGCTTCCCGCAACGCTCGTACGAAAGAGGTACGCGCGAGCGGCGATCGGGCGACCGCTGCGCAGATCGCAAAGTTGCGCAAGCCTCGACGCGTTGCCTGGGTCCTGAACATGTTCGTCCGCCGGCAGCCCGAGGACGTCGACCGCCTCGTCGATCTCGGCTCACAGATCCGTACCGCGCAAGGAGACGCCGACCGGGACGAGCTCAGGAGCCTCGACCGGGCCCGCCGCGACCTGACGGCGGAGCTGACCCGGCGGGCGCGTTCGATAGCCGGTGAGCTCGGCCACGACATCGACGATCTGCTCGCCGCGGAGGTCGAAAACACCCTCCGAACGGCCATGGCCGACGCTGCCGGTGGGGCCGCGCTTCGTACTGGCCTGCTACTCGACGGGTTCGGTACCACCGGATTCGAGCCGGTGGACATCGAGAAGGTCGTCGCCGTTCCCGATGCCGCCTCGATCCCTGCCGAATCGCGCGCGGCGCCCGCACCGCCGCAAGGCCGGCATCTGCGCGCCGTACGAACCTCTGAACCGGCACGCGAGAAGAAGCCGGCGAACCGACCCGATCCGCGAGCAGCCGCCCGGGCACGCGCTCAGCAGGATCTCGACCAGGCACGACGCACGCTCGACCAGGCACGACGCACGCTCGCCGAGGCCGATGCGGTACGCGAGCAGGCCACCAGCGGCCACACCGAGGCGACGAACCGTCGCGAGTCTCTGGAGTCCGAACGACTTACACTCCAGGAGCGCCTTCGCGCACTGGACCGCGAGCTCGCCCAGGCACATCGCGCCGAAGACAAGGCCGAACGCGAGCGAGACCGCGCGGAGCGTGCGCAGGCCGCGGCGCAGCGGGCGGTCGACACCGCTGAGCGCCGCAGCAAGCAGACACGCTGACTGCTCGATGTCGGTGGGGGCTGCGAGGATTCGTAGGTGAACTTCGGCGTCTACCCAGCTCTGCTTCGACGCGACGGCGTCACCCGTACGCTGCTCGCTGCGCTGCTGTCGAGAAGCGCCGTGATCATGCAGGCAATCCCCGTCTCCTTCCTGGTGAAGGACCTCACCGGCACCTTCGCTTGGTCCGGGATCGTATTGGGCGTCTACTCGCTCGGCGCAGGCATCGGCTCGCCGCTGTGGAGCCGCCGTGCCGACCGTACGAGCGCGCGTACGGTCTTGACGCTCACCGGCATCGGCTGGGGCGTGAGCGTCGTGCTGATGGCGTTCGCCGGAGAGATCTGGTTCGGGTCGGTGCTGATCCTTGCGCTCGCCGGCGGCTTGCTCCAACCACCGACGGGTCCGATGTTGCGCACCGCGTGGCCTCGGATGGTCGCCACCCGCGAGCTACGCACGGCGTACTCCCTCGACGCGACCGCCCAGGAGCTGATGTTCATGGTCGGCCCACTCACCGGGGCGACCCTCGTCAGCATCGCCAGCCCGCAGGCGGCGCTGGTGCTCGCCGGTCTGACCACCGTTGCCGGCACCGCGTGGTTCGCCCGCCAGCCGGCGATCGATCGCTCGGCACGAGCGGTATCGGAGCACCTCGGGTTCGTCGAGACCGTTCTCGTCCGTGACCGGCTGCTCATCCTGATCGCCTTCTGTTGCGCCGTCATCGGTTTGGCCTCGGTCTCGCTCGGCATCGTGGCGTACGCCGAGCACGAAGACTGGCGGATGCTGTCCGGCCTGCTGGAGCTGATCTGGGCTGTCGGCAGCTTCGTCGGGGGCCTGGTCGCCGGAGCGTTGCCCGGGCGCCGACGCAGTCACGCGTGGCGGCGGGCGGCAATCGCGGCGGTCATCTTCGCGGCATGCGGACTAGCGACTGCCTCACCCTGGCTGCTGGGCCTCGGGCTCTTGGCGGCCGGTTCGATGATCGCGCCCGTGATGGCGTCGGCATCGGAGCGGCTGGGCGCCCTCACAACCGAGGCGGCCCGTGCCGAGGTGTTCGGTTGGATGGCAACGGCAGGCACGATCGGCATGGCCGTCGGGTCTGCCGTCGCCGGCTCGGTCGTCGAGTGGGCCGGTGTGCCCTGGGTCTTCGCGTTGACCGCCCTGATGCTGCTCGCAGCCACGATCGCGCTACTCCCCGTCCCGCCACTCGAGCCCGACGACGCCGACGACGCCGTCACTTCGGTGGATTCGGACGCACCCGCGGCCTGATCGCGAGATGCTTTCAGGCATGGAGCAGAGCCGGGTCGTGCGCGTCGCCCACCGATCCGCAGCCACCGCGCTATGGCTGCTGCAGCGGTTTCTGCTCATTGCCGTGGTCCTGATCGTCGGATGGGCCGTCTACCACCTGCTCGTGGTGCCCATCGTCGACGATGACGACCAGATCGCAATCTTCCTTGCCTTGTGGCTCGTACTGGCCTACATCGTGCTCCCCCGCCTGCAACGGATCCTGGCGAAGATCTACGTACCCGACTACTTCGTCGGACGCACCCGTACGAGCGAGGGGCTGCTCGGCGATCCGGTCAACCTCGCGTTCCTGGGCTCGGAGTCGCAGCTGACGGGCGCGATGCTCGCTGCGGGTTGGACTCGCGCCGATGACCTCACCTGGCGCACCGGCCTGCGTCTCGCATCCTGTGCGGTGCTGCGCCGCCCGTACCCCGCGGCGCCGGTGAGCCCGCTGTTCGTCTTCCAGCGCAAGCAGGACTTCGCCTTCGAGCAGGCGATCGGAGACAAGGTGTCGCAGCGCCATCACGTTCGGTTCTGGCGGTGCCCCGAGGGCTGGTTCATGCCCGGCGGCCTGCGCGTCGAATGGATCGCCGCCGGTACGTACGACCGCAGCGTCGGGTTGTCGCTGTTCACCCTGCAGATCACCCACAAGATCGGCGCCGACGTCGACCTCGAACGCGACCACATCGTGGAGACGCTCAACGGCTCGGGCGTGCCCCACACGGTGCGCTGGGTGCAGGACTACTTCTCCGGCTTCAGAGCCCGCAACGGCGGCGGCGACGCGATCAGCACCGACGGCAACCTCCCCGTCATCGACCTCGGCGGCGCGGCACTAGATCAGTGAGTCCCGAGCGACCTCGAGACCGCTCAGCAATGCGCCCCGCAGCACCGGATCGTCGGCGACCTCCGTCGGCAGTACGCGCGGCTGGTTCGGGCACATACCTGCGATCGCGTCCTCGACCCGCGTGGCAAGGGCCGCGCCTCCTGCGCTGCCGACGTCACCGGACAGCACGCAAACCGCCGGGTCCAGTACGACGCAGACGCCCGCAAGACCGGTTGCGAGGCGGGTTGCCAACTCGTCCAGAAACTCGCCTCCGCGGTCCGGATCGGCTACCGCCCTCTGCACGCAGATCGTTGCGTCGGCACCACGGATCCCGTGCTGCCTCGCCAGCCGGCGTACGCCCTCCGCGCCGACCAACGACTGGAACGCCGCGTTGCGCGGATTGGTCACGCCGCGCGGGCTGGGCGCACCCGGGACGGGAAGGTAGCCGATCTCGCCCGCTCCCCCGGCGACGCCGCGATGCAGGCGGCCGTTGACCACGATTCCGATACCGATGCCTCGGCCGAGCCAGGCGAGCACCACATCGTCGACCCCCTTGCCCGCACCGGCCGATCGTTCCGCGAGCGCCGCGAGGTTGACGTCGTTCTCGATCACGACCGGCCGCCGGAACCCGCGGCGGAGCGCCTCGTGCACGCCGGCCTGCCAGTCGGGAAGGTCGAACGCGTACCGCACGTCGCCGGACTTCGGGTCGACCATGCCGGGCGTACCGATCGACAGGCACCGCACACCGGACATCGGTACGCCCGCCCGGCGCGCAACCTTCTTAACGGCGCCGCGTACGACCGAGATCGGGTCCGACGAGTCGTTCGGATCGACGGAGAGACGACCCAGGATCGCACCGGTGATGTCGGCTACTGCGGCGGTGACCTCGTTCGGCCCGATATGTAGTCCGGCGACGTAGCCGCTCGACGGCACGACCGCGTACAGCGCCGCGCTCGGCCCGCGTGTGCCGCCCTGCGAGCCGACGACATGCACCAGGCCACGGCCCTCGAGCCTCGACAGCAACTGTGCGGCGGTCACCTTGGACAGGCCGGTGACCTCGGCGAGCCTCGTCTTCGTGACCGGCCCCGACGAGAGCATCAGGTCGACCGCCGCGCGGTCGTTCAGCTCGCCGATGAGGCGGGGCGTACCTGGCCGGTTGGCCATTCGATCAATCCTCTCGATCCGCCGACGGGAATGTTTCAGCAAGGACTCTTAACAGTTAACGCGACTCTATCCTTCCTGGTCACGCCCGACTTCAGAGTACGTGCCATTTAGTTGCCGTAGATGTTTTCTGTAAGGACTGCTTACAGTGTGGCGCCATGAGGCACCCATTCAGATCCGCCCTGGCCATCATCGCGACCACCCTGCTGCTCTGCGCGGCTGGCGCAACCACACCGTTCACCGCGACCGCCGACTCCGGTGCAGCCTCACCGGCTTTGCCGAAGCACTTCCTCACCGGGTACTGGCACAACTTCGTCAACGACGCGGGCGCCCTGCGGCTCGGCGACATACCCGACGAATACGACCTCGTCGCCGTCGCGTTCGGCGAGGCGACCACGACCCCCGGGGAGGTCGCGTTCACGATCGACCCGGACCTGTCGGCAGCGCTCGGCGGTTACAGCGACGACGACCTGAAGTCGGACATTCGCACGCTGCAGGAGCGCGGCAAACGCGTCATCGTCTCGGTCGGCGGCGAACTCGGTCAAGTACGGGTCGATGACGCAGCCTCGGCAACCGCTTTCGCCGACAGCGTGTACTCACTGATGCAGGAGTACGGCTTCGACGGCGTCGACATCGACCTCGAGAACGGACTGCAGCCCGACTTCATGGCCCAGGCTCTGCGCAGCCTGAGCGAGCAGGCGGGCTCCGAGCTGATCATCACGATGGCACCGCAGACGGTCGACATGCAGTCGACGGACGGGTCGTACTTCCAGCTGGCGACTCAGATCAAGGACATCCTCACGGTCGTCAACATGCAGTACTACAACTCTGGCAGCATGCTCGGCTGCGACGGCCAGGTGTACGCGCAGGGATCGGTCGACTTCCTGACCGCGCTGTCCTGCATCCAGCTGGAGAACGGCCTCCGGCCCGACCAAGTCGCGCTCGGGCTTCCCGCCGGGCCGGGCGCGGCCGGGGGCGGCGTCGTCGATCCGGCGGTCGTCACCGATGCACTCGACTGCCTCGCGTCGGCAAGCCGGTGCGGCTCGTTCACGCCACCGCGTACGTACCCCGACATCCGGGGAGCGATGACCTGGTCCATCAACTGGGACGTCGCCAACGGCGGAGCATTCGCCGACGCGGTCGGACCTCACCTCGACACCCTGCCCCAGTAACCCATCGGAGGAAAGCAATGAACCAGTCGACCAGACCGAGGCGCTTGCTCGCTCCCGTCGCCGCGACCCTGCTCTTGCTGCTGAGTTGCGTCGTCGGCGGCAGCATCGCCCAAGCAGATCAACCAGACCGAGGTCAGAGCACCGAACGGGCCGCCGGCGACAAGCTGATGGGCTACTTCACCGAATGGGGCGTCTACGGCCGCGACTACCACGTCAAGAACCTCGAGACGAGCGGCTCCGCCGACAAGCTCACCCATATCAACTACGCATTCGGCAACGTGACCAACGGCAAATGCGCGATCGGCGACAGCTACGCCGACTACGATCGCGCGTACACCGCCGAGGAGAGCGTCGACGGCGAGGCGGACACCTGGGACGAGGGCGCGCTGCGCGGCAACTTCAACCAGCTGCGCAAGCTCAAGGAGATGCATCCGGATCTCAAGATCCTCTGGTCGTTCGGCGGCTGGAGCTGGTCCGGAGGATTCACCGAGGCGGCGGCGAACCCCGAGACGTTCGCCGAGTCCTGCTACCAACTCGTCCATGACCCGCGTTGGGACGGCGTCTTCGACGGGATCGACATCGACTGGGAGTACCCGAACGCCTGCGGCCTCAGCTGCGACGAAAGCGGTCGGGAGGCATTCACGAAGTTGATGTCGGCGATGCGCGACCGGTTCGGCGACGAGCTGGTGACCGCCGCGATCACCGCCGACGCATCCGACGGCGGACGCATCGAGGCCGCCGACTATGCGGGCGCTTCGCAGTACGTCGACTGGTACAACGTGATGACCTACGACTTCTTCGGCGCCTTCGACGCTCAAGGCCCGACCGCTCCGCATTCGCCGCTCACGTCGTACGACGGCATTCCGAAGGAGAGTTTCAACTCTGACGCAGCCGTCAACAAGCTCACCGAGGCCGGCGTACCGGCGGAGAAGCTGCTGCTCGGTATCGGGTTCTACGGTCGCGGCTGGACCGGCGTGACCCAGGCCGAGCCGGGTGGCACCGCCACCGGACCGGCACCGGGCACGTACGAACAGGGCATCGAGGACTACAAGGTGCTCAAGGACTCCTGCCCGGCAACGGGTGAGGTCGGCGGCACCGCATACGCCTACTGCGGCAACGACTGGTGGAGCTACGACACCCCGGAGACCATCGCGACCAAGATGGCGTACGCCAACGAGCACGGCCTCGGCGGCGCATTCTTCTGGGAGGCCAGCGGCGACACAGCCGACGGCGAACTGATCGGTTCGATCGCGAAGGGACTGTCCTGACATGTTGACGAGAAGAACGATCCTGCGCAGCATTCCTGCGGCGGCAGCCGCGACCGCATTCGCCGGTTCGCAGTGGCCGGCATCGGCAGTGCCCCAACACCGACCCTTACGCCGAGCCCAAGCGGGTCTCTCCCTACGTTTCGTCAACAACACCGGCGCGTACGACAACTCGTCGATCAACTTCTACATCGTCGGAACGGACCTCGGCAGCGGGCAGCAGGTCCACGTCACACCGGACGGCGTCATGCAACCCGTCTCGCCGTCGGACAACGGGCCGGACGGATACGCCGACTACGCGGTCCCGTTCGCCGGATCCGGCGACACGACCGCCACGCTGCCAGACAACATGTCGGGCCGGATCTACTTCTCACTCGGTGACAAGGTGAAGTTCAAGGTCAACGAGGGCAACGCGCTCGCGTACCCGGCCGGGTGGGTCGAGGCCGACCCGAACTTCGGCGTCCTGCACGACTGCGTGGAGTTCACCCACAAGGACGGTCGGATCTACTGCAACACCACGATGGTCGACATGTTCAGCGTCCCGCTGTCGATTGCGCTCACGGGCGAGCAGTCACCGTCGACCGGGACCTTGGTCGACGGCGGTCGCGCGAACATCTTCGGCGCCGTAGGCGGCCATCCCGACTTCGCTCAGCTCGTCGTGGACGAGACGCGAGTCATCGCGCCGGGACACGGACTCGAGACCGGACGCTTCTCGGACACCTACTTCGACGCCTATGTCGGCGAGGTCTGGAGCGCGTACGAAGGCAAGCCGCTGACGGTGAATGCGAACAACAAGGTCTTCACCGGTCAGGTGACCGGCGGCCAGTTCACTTTCGACGGCGGTGTCCAGTCGTTCGCCCGGCCGTCCACGCGTGACGTGCTGTTCTGCGACGGGGCGCTGGCGGCGCCGAACGACGGGGTCACCGGCCCGGTCGCCGCGGTGCTCGGCGCCGCGCTCAACCGCACGACGTTGCTCGAGCACGACCAGCAGCCGACCACGGACCCGGCCGGCTTCTACCAGAACCAGATCACACACGTGTACTCCAAAGCGATGCACGACAACAGCGCCGACGGCAAGGCGTACGGCTTCCCGTTCGACGACGTCGCAGGATTCGCTTCGTACGTCGAGGACAACGCAACCGAGATGGCGGTGACGTTGACACCGTTCTGAGGGGCGGTTTGCCGGGAAACTGTTAGTTTTGGCAGGGATGGCTCAATCACAAGACGTTCTGGTGCCCTTCCCGAAGGCAGCGATCTTCCTCGTCGTCACGGTGCGACCCGGTGCGGAAGCTGCTGTCGGCGAGGTGCTCGCCGACGTCGCAGATCTGAAGCGGGCCGTCGGTTTCCGGTCGCCGGAGGGCCAGTTGAGCTGCGTCGTCGGCATCGGCTCGCAGCTGTGGGACCGCCTCTTTGCGGCCGTCCCCAAACCCGCTGGTCTCCATCCGTTCCGAGAGCTGGTCGGCGACAAGCACACGGCGGTGAGTACTCCGGGCGACCTGCTCTTTCACATCCGAGCCCAGCGCGCCGACCTGTGCTTCGAGCTCGCGCGGCTGCTGATGGGGCGGCTCAACGGCATGGTCGACGTCGCAGACGAGGTGCATGGGTTCAGGTACTTCGACGTACGCGATCTGATGGGCTTCGTCGACGGCACCGAGAACCCCGAGGGACAGGACGCCGCCGACGCAGTGTGGATCGGCGCCGAGGACGCCGCCCACGCGGGCGGCAGCTACGTGATCGTGCAGAAGTACCTGCACGACCTCGACACCTGGGAGGCGATCTCGACCGAGGAGCAGGAGCGGGTGATCGGTCGTACGAAGCTCAGTGACATCGAGCTCGACGACGACGCGAAGCCGACCAACTCCCACGTAGCGCTCAACACGATCACCGACGACGACGGCAACGATCTCGACATCATGCGCGAGAACATGCCGTTCGGCTCGGTCGGCGCCGCCGAGTTCGGCACGTACTTCATCGGGTACTCGTCGACGCCCGACGTGACGGAGCAGATGCTGGAGAACATGTTCCTCGGCGACCCGCCCGGCAACTACGACCGGATCCTCGACTTCTCGACGGCGGTCACCGGCACCCTGTTCTTCGTACCCACCGCAGACTTCCTCGCGGAGCAGCAGGTGAGCTCCGTCGAGGAGCCCTCCACCACCATCCCCGACGAGCCGCCGTCCGATGGCTCGTTGGCAATCGGAAGCTTGAAAAGGAGTGAGGATTCGTGAACAACCTCCACCGGGAACTCGCGCCGATCTCCGACGCCGCCTGGAGCGAGATCGAGGACGAAGCGCGACGTACGTTCGAGCGCTGGATCGCCGGACGCCGCGTCGTCGACGTCTTGGGACCAGAGGGCACCGAGCTGTCCGCGGTCGGCACCGGTCATCTGCGTACGCTCGACGCGCCCGCCGAGGGCGTGACCGCGCGGCAGCGCGAGGCGCAGCTGGTGATCGAGCTGAAGGCGCCGTTCTCCGTGACGCGCGAAGCGATCGACGACGTCGAACGCGGGTCTCGCGACTCGGACTGGCAGCCGGTCAAGGACGCCGTCAAGCAGATCGCGCTGGCCGAGGACGGCGTCATCTTCCACGGCTCCGCGCCCGCAGGCATCGGCGGCATCGCGCCCGGGAGCTCGAACGCCCCGGTCCCCTTGCCGTCTGACGTACGCGAGCTGCCCGACACGATCGCCCAGGCCGTGACCGAGCTTCGACTCGCCGGCGTCGGCGGTCCGTACAGCCTCCTGCTGTCGGCCGAGCGTTACACCGACGTCTCGGAGACCACCGACCACGGATTCCCGGTTCGAGAGCACATCGCCCGGCTGATCGACGGCGAGATCATCTGGGCCCCGGCTTTGGAGGGCGCACTGCTGTTGTCGACCCGCGGCGGCGACTTCGCGCTGCACCTGGGGCAGGATCTCTCGATCGGCTACAGCTCACACGACGACGAGCAGGTCCGGCTGTATCACCAGGAGACGCTGACGTTCTTCGCGCTCACCGACGAGGCGAGCGTCGCGCTCCCGGAGAAGTGACCTCCCGGTGACCGGCGTCTATTCGCCGGGTCCACCCACGACTGTCGAGATGTTCGAGTAGCGGGACGGCGACTCGACGGGTGGTGTCCAGAGCCTGGCGCGCGGCGCTGGTGGTGAACGGTTGCGCCAACGCCGACAGCTCGCGCATCGCAAGGGCGGGAGCGGACGGCAACAGCACGACGTCCTCGCGGAGTCGGAGCAGGCGCCCGGCACGTTCGGCCGCGGCAAGTTCTCGTACGCCGAGCGAGAGCGCGGCGAGGTCACCCGCCTCGGGTGCCCGGAACGGCGACTCTCCCAGCCGGCGCTCGAGTTCAGTCACGGAGGCTTCGATGGGCCCCAGATCGTCGCTGCCGGGCAGGCGTACGTATCCGCGCCGCTGCTCGAGACCGGCATCGGTCACGAGCTGCTCAACTAGTCGTTCGTCCGGCAGCGAGAGCACGTCGCGCACCGCACCCTGCGACAACCCGGCGGTCAGCGGGTCGCCGGCGTACAGGTCCTCGAGCGACGCGCGAAGCCGCCGCTGCCAGGACCCGTATGTCTCGACGTCGACCCACCAGCCCCCGACGGCGCGCACGCCATCGGGAACGGACTCGCCGTCCGAGACGATTCCGAGCAACCGCAGTCGCTGTTCACTGACCGCTCCGTGCCGAGCGATCTCGGTCGCGATGTCTCCGGTGGCGTCGATACCGGCGAGCGTATGCGCCCGCCTGTTTCCGTCGCCGCGTCTGCGCAGCGCGGGCGGATCGGCGTCGAGGATCTGTACGCCGGCCAGCACTCTGCGACCGCCCGGATCCCGCAGCACCAGGCGATCGCCCACGACCAGTGGAAGCGACCGCGTGAGCCCGAGTCGAGCGTGATCATCATCGAACGGCCGCACGCGCACGGGTACCGTCAGAGTGCCGACATGAGCGGTGAGCTGCGCGGGCACTTCGCCCAGTACGCGCCCCGAAGCCCGGCGTACGTCGAGCGAACGAGTTGTCGGCCAGCGGTCGATCGAGACCAGCACGTCACCGCGGTGGACGTCGCCGATGCCGACACCGCGGAGATTGACCGCGACCCGGCTGACCGGACCGACGGTCGAAAGCGGCGATCCGCCGCTCTGTAACCCGCGTACCGTGACCCGGCGACGGCGACCGTCACCGATGAGCTCCAACTCGTCGTCGGCCGAGATCGCGCCGGCGCCAAGAGTGCCGGTCACGACGGTTCCGGCGCCGGCGATCGTGAACGCGCGGTCGATCCACAGCCGTACGCGATCCGCTGCCGCGGGCGCCGGGACATTGCCGAGTACGTCGTCGAGCACGTTGCGCAGCCGGTTGATCCCGGTGCCGTCGACCGCGGAGACCTCGACTGCGGGCGCGTCCCGTAGCCCGGTGTTCGCCAACTCATCGCGTACCTGCGCGAGGACGTCGCGGGTGGGATCCTGCGCGCGATCGATGCGGCTGAGCACGATCAAGCCGTGGTCGATCCCGAGCGCCTCGATCGCGTCCCGATGGTCACTCGACTGCTGCTGCCAGCCTTCGTCCGCGGCGACGACGAAGCAGACCACCGGTGCGGGGCCGATCCCCGCGAGCATGTTGCCGATGAACCGTTCATGCCCGGGTACGTCGACAAACGCCACCGTGCGCCCCGACGCAAGCGTCGTCCACGCGAAGCCGAGGTCGATCGTCAGGCCCCTGCGCCGCTCCTCGTCCCAACGGTCGGGTTCCATTCCGGTGAGGGCGCGAACCAGCGTGCTCTTGCCGTGGTCGACATGGCCCGCCGTCGCCACGACGTGGGCGTCAGCCATCCGTGCCGCCGAGGCCGGCCAGTGCCGCGCGTACGGCCTCGAGCAGCCGCTCGTCATCGTCGGGCGGAACACAACGGAGGTCCACCAGGCACTCGCCGTCGTGCGTCCGCGCGAGCACGGCCGGGTCGCCGAGGCGCAATGCGGCCGCCGCGGCTTCGGGTAGCCGGACCGCCCACCCCGGGAGAGGTACGCCCGGCGCTCCCCCGCCTCCGACGCGACCGTCATGCGGGGTCACGGGCATCCCGACTGCATCCGCGAGCCTCTCCGCACGGTGTCGCAATACCCCGGCATCCGCGTGGATCGCCGCGACGACCGGTGCGATCGGCCCGGCGACCGTGGCCTCAACCGCCGCAAGCGCGAGCTTGTCGGCGCGTACCGCTCGGGCCAATGGATGCACGGCCAGAGTGCCGATCGTCTGGGCCGTGCCGAGCAGCAGGCCCGCCTGCGGACCGCCGAGAAGCTTGTCACCGCTCGCGGTCACGACATCGGCTCCGTCGGCGAGTGTCGTGGTGGCATCGGGTTCATCGTCGAGCAGCGGGTCGGGGCTCAACAGGCCACTGCCCAGGTCCGCAACCAGCGGTACGCGGTGCTCAGCGGCGAGACCGGCCAGCTCCGCGACGGACACCGCGGAGGTGAATCCGTCTACCCGGAAGTTGCTGGGATGCACCTTGAGGATGCACCCGGTGTCGGGGCCGAGCGCATCGGCGTAGTCGCGAAGATGCGTGCGGTTCGTCGTACCGACCTCACGAAGCCGTGCGCCGGTCGACGCGATCAGATCGGGCAGTCGGAATCCCGCGCCGATCTCGATGAGCTCGCCGCGGCTGACGACGATCTCGCGTCCGGCGGCGAGCGCCGTGGTTGCGAGTACGAGGGCCGCCGCCCCGTTGTTGACCACCAAGGCGTCCTCGGCCACCGGGCAGGCGGCGAGCAACGCCGCGCGGGCGGCTTCGCCTCGGCGGGAGCGCACGCCGGTGGCGAGGTCCAGCTCGACGTCGACATAACCCGCCGCGGCGACGAGCGCCTCGACCGCGGCCTCCGACAACGGGGCTCGTCCGAGGTTGGTGTGCACGACGATTCCCGTTGCGTTGAGGACCGGTCGAAGGGACGTCGTCCGGCGTGCGGACAAGGCTGCCAGCAGCTCAGTACGTACGTCCGCAGGATCGATTTCCCCTTGCCGGGCGCGGTTCTGAGCCACGCGTACCGCTGCGCGTACGACGTGCTCCCCCAACCGGGTACGCGCGGCGCTCACCTCGGCGAGTGCGAGGAGATCGTCGGTGCGCGGGATCCGCCGCCGCGGATCGGTCTCTGCCATGCTCGCTCCTCGCAGCCCACGCTTCACGGTGGCGGAGGCGGACGGGAATCGAACCCGCCAGGCCGAGCTACTCGACCTCACCGGCTTTGAAGGCCGGGGGGACCACCAGGAACCCAGACGCCTCCCTGTGCCCCAACCTAACCAGGTCTCAGCGAATCTCGATGCCGGGCGTGCCCACAGTGTGTCCGATCACGGGATGGCCGGGCAGCTCGCCGACGACCAGCAAACCGCCGGAGGTCTGCGCATCCGCGAGCAGCAGCAGGTCGTCCTCTCCGGTCGATGCCGAGGTACGCAGGTGCGGGCGAACCCAGTCGAGGTTGCGCCGAGTGCCGCCGGAGACGAAGCCGTCGCGCAATGCGTCGTCGGCACCGTCGACCGTCGGCACTGCCGCACGGTCGATGACGGCGCCGATGCCGGATGCCCGGCAGAGCTTGTGCAGGTGCCCGAGCAGTCCGAATCCGGTGACATCGGTCGCCGCCCGGATGCCCGCTCCGACCGCCGCCTCTGCTGCCTCGCGGTTGAGGCGGGTCATCGTCTCGACCGCCGCGGCGAACACCTCACCCGTCTGCTTGTGCCGGTTGTTCAGGAGGCCGACGCCGATCGGCTTGGTGAGGGTGAGCGGCAGTCCCACCTCGGCTTGGTCGTTGCGCAGCAGCCGATCCGGCTCGACGACGCCGGTGACCGCCATCCCGTACTTGGGCTCCGGATCGTCGACGGAATGCCCGCCGATCACCGGACAGTCGACCTGCGAAGCGACTGCGAGGCCGCCGCGCAGCACCTCGGTCATCAGCTCCATCGGGAGTACGTCGCGCGGCCACCCGACCAAATTGATCGCGACGATCGGGCGGCCGCCCATCGCGTACACATCGGACAGTGCGTTGGCGGCTGCGATGCGACCCCAGTCGTACGGGTCGTCGACGACAGGCGTGAAGAAGTCGGCCGTCGACAGCACCGCAACCTCGTCGCTCAGGCGCACCGCGGCCGCGTCGTCACCGTCGTCGAGCCCGACGATCACGTCACCAGCGGACTGTCCGCGCAGACCGCTGACCGCGTCCTCCAGCTCACCCGGCGGAATCTTGCAGGCGCATCCGCCGCCATGCGCATAACCGGTCAGCCGTACGCCCTCGACACCCACGATGCCGAGCGTACTCGGCGCAGTGCGCTCAGGTCACGGTCGTGATCGAGTCCTCGGTCGTACCCTCTGCGCGGCGCGCCTCTAGGCGCCGCTTCTGCGGGTCGATCGTGTATCGCGGGTGTTTGGCCGACTCGATCCCGGCCTCGAACACCCCGAACCGGGTCAGTGCAGACGCCGTCAAGAGCGCGGCACCGGAGAGCGCCGCAACCCCGCGGTTGCGCCCGGCGACAAGGGTGCCGAGGCCGCCGGCCACTGCGAGCGCCTCGCTCAGACGCAACCACCGCCCTGCTTTGCCTTCGTGCAGCGGAACAGCGACAACTGGGTCCATCCGCTCCTCCATGACCCGCATCGCGGCGATATCGCCGACCACGCCGAGCACAGCCATCGTCCGTGCCGGTCCGGTTTCGTCGACCGGCGTGGTGATCATGGCGAGGCCGGCCGAGGCCAATCCCGCCGAGCTCACGAACACGAACGGGAGCTCCTCGCGAGCGGCGTTCCACGTGGGCGTCGCGGTATCGGTGAGCAGCACTGCCGTGTACGCCGCCAGCGGCGGGCCGAATGCACCGGCACCGATACCGGCGACGCCCTCCAGTCCGCGCAGCAACGTGCGTAGCGGCCCGAGCGGGAGTCGCTCCCCCAGCAGTCGATCGACCTCGGCCGCGGCGGCGACTCCCGCACCGGCGCCGAAGGCACTGAGGATCCACGTACCGACGCTCATCGGCGAGGTGAGCTTGACGGTTCGCATCATGTTGAGGAACCGCTCCGGCCTGCCGAGGTCGGCTACCAGCGCACCGCCGCTCAAGCCCGTCGCCACCAGTGCCGCGATGCGCGCGTTGCGGCGGAGCTTCTTGCGTCCGGTCAGCTGAGCACCGGCGGCGAGGACACCGGACCCGCCGGCAACACCGCCCAGAAACAGGTACGCCGCGATCTCGTGCCCCCACGGCGCCGGCTTGACCACCGGCCGGTCGTAGTACGACGTGAACTCCGGCTCCGGCACCATCGGCATCTCACGCGAGCCGTCACCTCCCCCGCGTGGGCCCCCGCGCCGTCGACGGCGCCTGCCACCACGCCGCCGATTGGGCTCGGGCGGTCGAAGGCTGTCGTACTCGGACGTACTCACGGCCGCCTCCGCAGGAACGCGATTGCGGACGCAGCGAGCATCCCGGCCGCGGCCATACCTGCCCGCTTGAACATCTGCGGAAGATCGGCGGTCGGCACACGGGGGTCGGGCGGCAGCCCGTACACCTCGGGCTCGTCGAGCAACAGGAAGATCGAACCGGTGCCGCCGACGCCGTCGTTGTCGTTCGCACCGTAGAGCCGCGCCTCGGTCAGGCCGTCCTCGTGCAGCTTCGCGACCCGGTCGCGGGCCTTGTGAACCATCTCGTCGCGGTCGCCGAACTTGATCGAGGTGGTCGGGCAGGTCTGTGCGCACGCGGGAGTCTGGTCGTCGAGCAACCGGTCGTAGCAGAGGGTGCACTTCTGGGCGACGCCGACATTCGGTACGTCGGACTGCGCGCCGCGTTCGGTCTTCGGCTCTGCAGTGCCGTCGGTACGACGCTCGATCACGCCGAACGGACAGGCCGCGACGCAGTACCCGCATCCGTTACACACATCGGGCTGTACGACCACGGTGCCGAACTCGGTCCGAAACAGCGCACCCGTCGGACACACATCGAGGCAGCCCGCGTGAGTGCAGTGCTTGCACACATCCGACGACATCAGCCAGCGGAACTCCGCGGTGTCCGGAGGCGTGGTGTCGGCTGCGGCAACCGGCTGCTCCTCGGGCGGACCGACCGTCGGCATCCCGAGATCGACCAGCGCCTGACCCGACGCGCGCGCCTGCTCGATCCGCTCCTGCCCCTGCTCGACGAACGCCACGTGACGCCACGTGCTCGCACCGAGCGAGCCTGTGTTGTCGTACGAAGAGCCGAGCAGCTCCAGGTCGCCGTCGCGCGGGACGTGGTTCCACTCCTTGCACGCCACCTCGCATGCCTTGCACCCGATGCAGATCGAGGTGTCGGTGAAGAAGCCCTTGCGCGGCTTGACATCCGCCCATCGCGCATCGGCGGCCGGGTCGGTCGGTCCGGCGAGCTGTCCCATCAGTCGCGCTCCCTTCTCGTGTTGCCCGTCTCGACCGTCGTCTCGGAGCGCTGCTGGTACTCGGCGACCAGGCGCAGCAGTTCCTCACCGCGCGGACGACGGCCGGGCCGAATATCGCAGGAGCCCGCTTTCGACTCCTGGATCAGCACGTTCGGATCCAGCGTGACACCGAGCAGGTCGTTTGCGGCGTCACCGGTGACGACGGCGTGGCCGCCGACGCCCCAGTGGTACGGCAGCCCGATCTGGTGCACGGTGCGGCCGCCCACCTCGAGCGCGGTCATCCGCTCGGTGACCAGTACGCGGGCCTCGATCGCCGCCCGCGGGGAGATGAGCGTCGCCCAGCCGTACGGCTCGATCCCGCGTTCGGCTGCCAGCTCGGGCGAGATCTCGCAGAACATCTCCGGCTGCAGCTCGGAGAGGTACGGAAGCCAGCGACTCATGCCGCCGGCAGTGTGGTGCTCGGTGAGGCGGTAGGTGGTGAAGACGTATGGATACACGCCGACGCCTGGCTCGCCCGCGCTCGGTGCACTCAGGTTGTCGGTGCGTGGGAACACGATGCGCGCGGGGTTCTGCTGCTGTGAGTAGAGCGCATTCGCGACCGGAGACTCCTGGGGTTCGTAGTGCGTCGGCAGCGGCCCGTCGACCATGCCGCGCGGTGCGAACAGCCACGCCTTGCCGTCGGCCTGCATGACGAACGGATCGTCGCCCGCGAGCGCGTCCGGGCCGCCGACGGACGGATCGGGACGGTCGCCCGGCGCCCGGTCGGCGACGAAGTCGGGCACGTCGTCTCCGACCCAGCTCCCTTGCTCGTCGTCCCACCACACGTACCGTTTGCGTTCGCTCCACGGTCTGCCTTCGGGATCGGCGGACGCCCGGTTGTACAGGATTCGCCGGTTCGCCGGCCACGCCCAGCCCCATTCGGACTGGCTGGGGCCGGGGCCGCCCTGCGGTACGCGGTTCGCCGCGTGGTTGACGCCGTCGGCGTACACGCCGGTGTAGATCCAGCAACCGCCTGCGGTCGTACCGTCGGCGCGCATCTGGGTGTACGACGAGAGCGGCTTGCCGGCATCGGGGCCGGTCAGGAAGCGGCCGTTGATCTCGGCGAGCACCGCCTCGGAGTCGGGTTCGCCGTGGTCGTCTACCGGGTAGTCCCAGGTCAGCTCGAGCAGCGGTCGGTCACGAGCATCAGTGGAATCCGCCAGGCGTTGCCGGATGCGCTTTCCGAGCTCGAAGAAGAACTCCAGCTCGCTCTGGCACTCGCCCGGCGGCGCAACGGCTTGGTGGCGCCACTGCAACATGCGCTGGGTCTGGGTGAACGAACCTGCCTTCTCGACATGGCTCGCGGCGGGCAGGAAGAACACCTCGGTGTCGATGTCCTCGCTGCGCAGCTCGCCGGTAGCGATCTCGGGGCCGTCCTTCCAGAACGTCGCGGACTCGATCATGGTCAGGTCGCGTACGACGAGCCATTTCAGATGTGCCATGCCGAGCCGCTGCATCCGGCCGTTGGCGGAGCCGACGGCGGGGTTCTGCCCGAGCAGGAAGTAGCCTTCGACCTCGTCGGCGAGCATGGACGCGACCGTCTGGTACGTGCCGTGCGGGCCGGTCAGCCGCGGGAGGTAGTCGTACGCCCAGTCGTTGTCTTCGCGAGCCGCGTCGCCCCACCACGACTTGAGCAGGTTCACGGCGTACGCATCGCCGTTCGCCCAGAACCCCTTCTGCTGTTTGGATGCGACCGACCTCAGGTAGTCGTCGAAGGTGTCGTGCTGCCCCGCGCTCGGCATCGGGAGATAGCCCGGAAGCAGATTGAACAGGGTCGGAATGTCTGTCGAACCCTGGATACTGGCGTGCCCGCGCAGCGCCATGATCCCGCCGCCGGGCCGGCCGACGTTGCCGAGCAGCAGCTGCAGGATCGTCGCCGTACGAATGAACTGCGCACCGAGCGTGTGCTGGGTCCAGCCGACGGCGTACGCGAAGCAGGTCGTGCGCTCCCGGCCGGAGTTCTCGGTGACCGCACGAGCGAGGTAGTCGAAGTCGGCGGCGCCGATGCCGCAGGCCTCCTGCACCATCTCGGGCGTGTAGCGGGCGTAGTGCCGCTTCAAGATCTGGAACACCGTACGGGGGTCCTGCAACGTCTCATCGCGCTTGACCTCGGCGTGCGCGAGCGGCGGACCCCCGCTACCAGCCTGTTCGGGGGCGTCATGCGTTGACGCGCTCGGGCCGCCCTCCTGCGCGTACGCCCACGAGCTCGGGTCGTAACGGCCGGTTTCGGGGTCGAGCCCGGAGAACACGCCGTCGAGGTCTTCGGTGTCGCGGAACTCCTCGCTCACGATCGTGGCGGCGTTCGTGTACGAGACGACGTACTCCTTGAACCACAGGTCATTGCTGAGCACGTGATTGATCAGCGCACCGAGTAGCACGACGTCGGAGCCCGCGCGGATCGGTACGTGCTTGTCCGCGACCGCGGTGGTGCGGGTGAAACGCGGGTCGACATGGATGATCTTCGCGCCACGCGACTTCGCCTCCTCCACCCACTGGAAACCGACCGGGTGGCACTCGGCCATATTGGAGCCCTGGATGATGATGCAGTCGGCATTCGCCATGTCCTGGAGGGACTGCGTCGCGCCGCCACGACCGAACGAGGTTCCCAGACCGGGAACCGTTGCGGAGTGTCAAATGCGCGCCTGGTTCTCGACCTGGATCGCACCCGCCGCCGTGAACAGCTTCTTGATCAGGTAGTTCTCTTCGTTGTCGAGCGTCGCTCCGCCCAGCGCGGCGATGCCCATCGTGCGGCGCAGCAGGCGGCCGTCTTCGTCGTGCTCCTGCCAGGTGTTCCTCCGCGACTCCACGAACCGCTCCGCGATCATGTCGATCGCGGTGTCACGGTCGAGCCGTTGCCATTCGGTCGCTCGCGGCGGGCGGTACAGCACCTGGGTCTGTCGCCCGGGTGAGTTGACCAGTTGCTCGCTGGCGGCACCCTTCGGACACAACCGGCCGCGCGAGACCGGCGAGTCGGGATCGCCCTCGATCTGGACGACCTGCTCGTCCTTGACGAAAACGCGCTGGCCGCAGCCGACCGCACAGTACGGGCAGACGCTTTGGACAACCCGGTCCGCGGTTGACGTACGCGGCGCCAGCTCGCGCGTACGCTCAGACGTCACCGCCGGCCCGCGACCCAGCCGGTCGCCCGAGAGCACCTGCCTGACGACCGGCCACTCCAGGAACGTCCGACGCATTCCGCAATCCTAAGCCCGTGCCACCGCGTCGGCCAGCGTTTCCATTCGGGCGAGTGCGTCCACGTAACCGCCCAGGTGCACGGCGAGCTGGGCGGCGCCTGCCTCGCCGTACCTGGCGACGGTCTCGGCCACTTGTGCGGCAGACGCGGTTGGCTCCCAGCCGATGCGCAGTGCGGGTATGACCGTGCGATCCGGGGTGAGCTCGGACAACGTCGCCGCGTTCGCGGCGAACTCCGCGGGATCAGCGGGGAGTCCCTGCCAGATATCTGCGTACCGCGCGGCCCGACGAAGCGCCGGCACGCTGTTGCCTCCGACCATGATCGGCACCGAGCGACCCTCGGGCACGGGCGCGAACACGCCGTGCTCGTAGGAGAATCGGCGGCCGTCGTATGGCGCCTCACCTCCCGCGAACAAGTGCCGCAGCAACTCGAGCACGTCGTCGGTGACGGCTCCCCGTCGGGAGAAGTCACCTCCGACGGCATCGAACTCTTCCCGGCTCCAGCCGACCCCTACGCCGAGGACGATTCGACCGCCGGAGAGCTCATGCAGAGTCGCGACCTGGCGGGCGAGCACGAACGGATTCCGGAGCGGCCCGATCAACACCGAGGTACCCAACCGCAGCCGCTCCGTGACCGCGGAGAGGTGCGCGATGGTCACCAACGGCTCATAGACACCGCCGAACGTCGTGCCCCATTCGCCCGGCGGCAGCACATGATCGGGTAACCAAGCCGTTGTGAACCCCAGCTCCTCGGCCGCACGTGCGAGGTCGACGAGCGTCCGCGCAGGCATCGACGTCGACTCGTCGGGCAGTACGACCTGAAGCTCCATGGCTCAGCGGGTGGTGACCGAGGTGTACGCGACGACTCCGCGGCGTAGCAGTGCGCCGGCATCGCGGGCGGTTTCGCGCAGATCGGTTGGCCCGGCGGCGTTGGCGACCTGGTCGGCGACGTCGAGGACCAGCTTGACGGCACGGACGAAGTCGCCCGCTTCCAGCTCGGCCTCGGTGAGCACCTCATCGAGCGGACGACCGCTCGCCCACTGCCAAGCGGCGTATGCGAAACCGAAGTCCGGCCGCCGCAGGAACGACAGGCGATGGTCGCGTTCGACGCGTTCGAGATCGGCGCCGATACCCGACATCCGTGACGCGACTGCGCGTACCTCTTGCGTCGGGTAACGGGCACCCGCGGCCTGCTCCGGATTGCGCGTCTCGTACGTGAGCCCCGACAGCACCGCGCATAGCTCGGCCGGAGTCAGGTCGTCCCAGACGCCGCGCCGCATACACTCGCCGGCGACGAGGTCGAGCTCGGTGTAGAGCCGGGTCAGCCGCTCGCCGTCGGGCGTCACCGTGTCTCCGTCGAGATACCCGAGCTCGCCGAGTACATCGCATACGCGGTCGAACTGGCGCGCGATGGTGTTCGTACGCGTTTCGATCTGCCGACGCTGCGTTGCGGTGTCGCGTTCGAGCTTCAGGTAGCGATCCGCCCAGCGCACACGGTCTTCGCGGTCGGGCGCGTTGTGGCACGGATGCGCACGCAACTCTTCGCCCAGCTCTTCCAGCTCGGGGTCGGCCGGCGCCGGCTCCTTGCGGCGCGAACGGTGCGGCGAGTCGGGGTCCATGTCTCGCGTCTTCGCCCGGAGCGCCGACGCGAGATCGCGGCGCGAACCCGGGTTGCGCGGGTTGTACGACTTGGGCACCCGCATCCGGACCAGCGGCTCGACCGGCGTCGGAAAGTCGCCGGACGACAGCCGTCGCGAGTGCCGGTCGAGGGTGAGTACGAGGGGTCGTGGGCCGTTCGGGTCGGAGTACGTACCCGGGTCGACGACGACCGCCAGCCCGGCCCAGCGGCCGCCCGGCACGTCGATGACGTCGCCGGGCTTGAGCGCGTTGAGCGATTCGACGGCGCGTTCACGTGCGACCGCCTTGCGTCGCTTCGAGCCTTTCGACTCGAGCTCGCCGATGCGTCGCCGAAGCCGTGCGTACTCGATGAAGTCACCGGCCTCGCCCTGAGCCGCCTCCGCGTACCCCTCGAGCGCCTCCTCGGCCTTGCGCACCTTGCGGGCGAGCCCGACAACGGCCCGGTCTGCCTGGAACTGCGCGAACGACTGCTCCAGCATCTCGCGCGCCGTCGAGCGTCCGACCTGGCGGACCAGATTGACGGCCATGTTGTACGAAGGGTGGAACGACGACCGCAGCGGATAGGTGCGCTTCGACGCCAGTCCCGCCACCTGGCGCGGGTCGAGGCCGGGCTGCCAGAGCACGACCCCGTGGCCCTCGACGTCGATGCCGCGCCGGCCGGCTCGGCCGGTCAGCTGGGTGTACTCCCCCGGCGTGATGTCGGCATGCGTCTCGCCGTTCCATTTCGACAGCTTCTCGAGGACGACCGACCGCGCCGGCATGTTGATGCCGAGGGCGAGCGTCTCCGTCGCGAACACCGCCTTGACCCGCCCACGGCTGAACAGTTCCTCGACGACCTCCTTGAACGTCGGCAGCAGTCCCGCATGATGGCTGGCGATGCCGCGGGCGAGCCCCTCGACGAAGTCGTGGTAACCGAGTACGTACAGGTCGTCGCGCGGGATGTGCGCGCAGTGCTCCGCCACGAACGCGCGAATCTCGGACTCCTCGCTCGGCGAAGTGAGCCTCAGCCCGCTCGCGAGGCACTGCTGCACCGCCGCCGCACAGCCGGCACGGCTGAAGATGAACACGATCGCGGGCAGCAGTCCGGCGGCGTCGAGACGGTTCAGTACGTCGACCCGATTGGGTGTGTAGTGCCGGCCGCGATTCCGGCTCGCGGCGTACGAGCGCCCGCGCCGGCCGCCCTTGTTGGGGCGAGGACCCCGCCCACGACCCGATCCCCCGATGCTGCGGGCGCGCCACTCGTCGCGGGCGATGCGCTCGAGCTCGCGGTTGACCCTCGGCCCGCCATCGGCCCGTTCATCCTCCTCGAACAGGTCGAACATCCGCCGGCCCACCATCACGTGCTGGTACAGCGGCACTGGACGCCGTTCCTCGACGACGGTGACGGTGTCGCCGCGCACCTCGCTGAGCCAATCGCCGAACTCCTCGGCGTTGGAGACGGTCGCCGACAGCGAAACCAACGAGACCGACTCCGGCAGGTGGATGATGACCTCTTCCCATACGGCTCCGCGGAACCGATCGGCAAGGTAATGGACCTCGTCCATGACGACATGGCCGAGGCCTTCGAGCGTGCGAGACCCCGCGTACAACATGTTGCGCAACACCTCGGTCGTCATCACGACGACGGGAGCGTCGCCGTTGACAGAGTTGTCGCCGGTCAGCAAGCCGACGTTGGACTCGCCGTACCGCGCGGCCAGGTCGGCGTACTTCTGGTTCGACAGCGCCTTGATCGGTGTCGTGTAGAAGCATTTGCGTCCCTGCTCGAGGGCGAGATGCACGGCGAACTCACCGACGATCGTCTTACCCGAACCGGTCGGCGCAGCGACGAGCACGCCGTGACCGTCTTCGAGCGCCTGACACGCCTCGACCTGGAACGCGTCCAGATCGAACTCGTACAGCTCGCGGAACCCGGCGAATGCGGGTCTGGCCCGATCGGCCTTGAACTGGGCATACCGTTCGGCCGGGGAGGTCATGCCTGCAGCCTAACCGTCAAGCGGGTGCGAACACCCGCAGCGCACCCGGACGTACCTCCACGGTCATCGGAAGTGCCCCGAGGCGCTCACCGTCGCCGTAGGCGACGACGTCGGCCGCGGCGATGCTCACCCGCCGTACGCGTACCTTCTCGTAGCGCGGATGTTGGGCCAGGCTGCCGGTGAACAATCGCGGGTAGGACCGGACCAGCTGCGTCTTGCTGATCGGGTGGATGATCGCGACATCGAGCAGACCGTCGTCGATCTCGGCGCCCTCGCAGATGCGCAGGCCGCCGCCGAAGGAGGGCCCGTTGCCGACCGCGACGAGCATCGCCTCCAGCTCGCGTACCTCGCCGTCGAGCTCGAGGGTGAACCGGATCGGCTCGAACCCCATCAGCTCGGCAACGGTTGCGATGTTGTAGCGCATCTGCCCGTGCGGCCAGCGCATCCGGTTGGCACGCTCGTTGACGGCTGAGTCGAAACCCGATGCGATCACGGTCGTGATGTGGCGGCCGAATGCGTGTGCCAGGTCGACTCGCCGGGTACGCCCCGCGATGATCGTGTTAACGGCGGCCCGGGCGTGTTTGCGGTCGAGCGACAGGTGCCGGGCCGCATCGTTACCGGTGCCCGCCGGCACGATGCCGAGTGGTGTGTCGGTGCCGGCGAGCGCGTCGGCCGCCAAGTGCACGAGTCCGTCGCCGCCGATGACCACAACGGCGTCGGCCTCCTGCGCGCTCGCCCGGGCGAGGTCGGCCGCCTCATCGCCGTCGCGGCCTTGGCGTACGCGTACGGTCAGCCCGGATCGTTGAAGCAGCGGAATCGCCTCGGCGGCGACCTTGGCACCTCTGCCCTGGCCGGCGGTCGGGTTGACGAGGACGTCGACATGGCGGATCGGACGGACGGGCATGGGCAGGGAGCCTAACGTCTCAGCTGCGCGCCGCGTAGTCACGCAGCGCACGTAGGAAGTCGATCTCGCGGAACGCGGGCCACGGCGCCTCGCACACGTACAGATGGGCGTGTGCACTCTGCCAGGACAGGAAGTTCGACAGCCGCTGCTCACCGCTCGTGCGAATGATGAGCTCTGGGTCGGGCTGGCCAGCCGTGTAGAGGTGCCGCTCGATGTCTTCGATGGTCAGATCGGCGGCGAGCTCGCTCGGCGACGCGCCGCCCTGTGCACGCTCCAGCATCAGGTTGCGGGCCGCGTCGACTATCTCCTGCTGCCCGCCGTACCCGACCGCCAAGGTAGCGTGGAACCCCGTCGAGTAGTCGGCAGTCGCCTCGACGGCGCCTTTCAACGCCCGTGCGGTCGAGTCGGGCAGCGCGTCGAGCATTCCGGCAGTGTGCACACGCCACCGGTCGTTCTGGGTGGCGAGCCGATGGGCGAGGCCCTTCTCGATGACCTGCATCAGGAAGTCGACCTCTGCGCGACCGCGGCGGTTGAGGTTCTCCGTCGAGCACAGATAGACCGTGACATGGCGAACGTCGACCTTCGTGCACCAGCCGAGCATCTCCTCGGCACGTTCGGCGCCGTACTTGTGCCCAAGGCTCACGTTGGCGAGTCCCGAGCGACGCGCCCAGCGCCGGTTGCCGTCCATGATCAGCCCGACATGCGCCGGGCGCGACCCGGACATGACCTGTCTGCGCAGCCGTTGCACGTACGCCGCCCGCAGCGGCCCTGGAACGCGCACGCGTCAGTCGTCGAGCCGGCTCGGCCGGTCATCGTCGGGGTCGTGCGGGATCTCCAGGTCGGACTGCTCCTCGTCGTCGTACTTGTCGTAGTCGCCCTCGAGCGAGACGCCGCGGCGGCGGTCGATCAGCCGGGCGAGGATCTCCGAGATCAGGAACAGCGCCGTCATCGGCAGCGCGAGGAAAAGCATGCTGATCGGGTCGGTCGACGGCGTCGCAACGGCGGCGAAGACGAACACGCCGACGATGATCCACGGCCGGTACTCCCCCAGCTGGCGGCCCTTGACGACGCCGGCGAGGTTGAGCAGCAGTACGAAGAGCGGGATCTCGAACGCGACGCCGAAGACCAGGAGCATCCGGAGCACGAAGTTCAGATAGCCGGTGACGCTGGTGAGGTTCGAGACGTCGCCAGGGGTGAACCCGATCAGGATCTCGATGCCTTTGGGCAGCACGTAGTAGCCGGTGGCGATGCCGATGGCGAACAGCGGGCCTGCAACGCACGCGAACACGATGCCCCAGCGGCGCTCGTTCGCGTGCAGGCCCGGCATGATGAACGCCCAGATCTGCCAAAGCCAGATCGGCGAGGCGAGCACGAGCCCGGCGACAAGGCTCACCTTCAAGTTGAGGGTGAACGCGTCGGCGACACCCGTGAGCGTCAGCTCTGCATTGATGTCCTCGCCCTCGGCGAGGAGCTGGCTGATGCCCTCCCGGTAAGGCCGGGTGAGGAGGTCGAACAGCTGGTCGTAGAAGAAGAACGCGACGATCGATCCCACAAAGATCGCGAGCACGCCCTTGACGAGCCGATTGCGAAGCTCACGCAGATGCTCGCGCAGCGGCATCGTGCCGTCGGGAGCAGGCTCGGGCTTTTTGCGTCCACGGGGTAGACGCATGCCTAGTACCACCGGTTTGCCGGCGGACTAGTTGGACTGATCGCGGGGTACGACGTTGCCGGTCTTCTCGTCGATGTCGTACGTCGCGCGGGTGCTGTCGCTCGTCTCGATCTCGGGAGTCGACTCGTCGTCGGACTTCTTCTTCGAGTCGTCGTCATCGCCGTCGATGAGGCCCTTCGTCTCCGACTTGAAGATGCGCAGGGCCCGGCCGCTGCCGCGGGCGAGGTCGGGGAGTTTCTTGGCGCCGAAGAGCAAGACGACAACGGCAATGATCAAGATGATCTCGGTGGGGCCGATCTGCCTGAACATGGTCTCCTCGTTACTCCATCGGCGTGGTTGGTGCTGCCACCGTCCAGCATACGCGCCGAGTTGTCCAGACGATGAACGCAACCCGACAGTGGGCTGAGATGAGTGCCGCCGTCACTGGTACGCCGCGAGTGCCTCCCGGGCCTGCGTACCGACCTCCACGGCCAGCGAGTCCGGCTCCAGAACCACCGCGGAGCCGCCCTGTCGGAGCAGCAACCGGCGCAGCCAGGCGAGGTCGCCGACCCGCATGACGACGCGCAGCACGCCGTCGGGACGCTCCTCGATCGAGTCGTTCGGGTAATACTCGGCGATCCAATGCGCCGCCGGTGACAGGTCGATCACGGCGCGCGGCGAGTCCGGATCGGGTTGGAACAGACCGGCGGACAGGTCGCGCGCGGCGACGTCGTGGTCGGCGACCGGTTCGTCGAGCAGCCGGATGTCGGTGACCCGGTCGAGCCGGAACAGGCGTACGTCGTCGGCGCGGTAGCACCACGCCTCGAGGTACGGACGTCCCTCGCCGGTCACCAGCCGCAGCGGGTCGACATCGCGTTCGGTCTGCTCGTCGCGCGACGGTACGAGGTACGACAGATGCATTCGACGACCGCGCGCGATGCCTTCGGTGACGGTGTTCTTGACATCATTCGAGACGTCCTCGACGTGCACCTCGATCGCGCTCGCGGCCGCAGCACCGTCGCCGGCCGCCGACTCGAGCTTGGCAAGCGCCGACTCGATCGCCTCCCGCTCCTCGTCACCCGCGGAGGCACGCAGCGTGCGCAGGGCGACGATCAGCGACAGTGCTTCGTACTTGGTGAGCCGCAGCGGGCGCGAGAGGAACTCGGCGTTGTCGATGTAGACCACACCGTCGGACTCCAACGCGTCCATGTCGACG
Organism: Nocardioidaceae bacterium SCSIO 66511; assembly: GCA_023100825.1. Classification (NCBI taxonomy): domain Bacteria; kingdom Bacillati; phylum Actinomycetota; class Actinomycetes; order Propionibacteriales; family Nocardioidaceae; species Nocardioidaceae bacterium SCSIO 66511. Next base: position 2,491,693 of record CP095846.1, read on the forward strand.
TCGATCATCTCGCCGGTCACCGCATCGGGCAGCCCGCAGAACCACAGCACGTTCAGGTCGTTGACGATCTGTGACGTCGAGACCCCGAAGTCGGATGCCACCTGGTCGACCGGGATGCCCTCGTGGCTGCGCAGGTACGGCACCAGCGCGAGCATTCGGGTGACCTGGTCTCTTGCCCCGCTCATTCGACGCCACTCCCCGCATGTGTCTTCTCGACCCCGCGCAACCGGTCGACGACGAGCGAGACCAGCTCGGCCGGCTCGACGGCGACCACGTCGGGGCCGTACGACGCGACCTCCTCTGCGAGGGAGTTCAGGCTCGCGTACGGCACCGACAACGTAGACCAGTCATCGGCATCGGTCACCTCCGTCGCGCGCCGGCGCATGCCGAAGGCCGTGCCTGCACGGGCGCGTACGGTCGCGACGTTGTCGGCGGGTGCTGGAAACAGCGCGGACGCCATGGCGCGTACGTCGGCGTCGTCGGGTACGTCGTACTCCCCCGGCGAGCCGGCTGTCGAGACCTCGCCGATGATCCGCGAGAGCCGGAACAACCGTGGGCCTTCTCGGCCGCGGTCGTAACCTGCGAGGTACCACCGGCCGTGCCACGAGACGACACCCCACGGCTCGATCTCGCGCCACGTGCTCTGCTGGCCGATCCGTCCGTACGTGAACTCCACCGGGGTGCGGCTGAGCAGCGCATCCCACAGCGGCTCGAACGCGGGCTCGGAAGCGGCGAGCTGCGGCTCGACGAGGTTCAGCAGGTCGGAGTCGACGGGTACGCCCGCCGCCTTCAGCTTGACCACCGCCGACGATGCCTCCGTCGCCAGGCGAGCGTGCTGCCACACCCGCGCGGCGAGGCCGACGACAGCCGCCTCGTGGGCCTCCAGGGTGATCTCGGGCAGCTCGAACTCATCGCGACGAATCCGGTAGCCGACCTCGTCGTCGAAGAACCTTTCGTTGGACCCGACCTCGATCTCGATGCCGATGTCGCGGAGCTCGTCCTTGTCGCGCTCGAACATCCGGTCGAACGCCTCCGCGCTCTGCCCGTGATAGCCGGTCACGGCCTCGCGGATGCGCTCCTTGGGTAGGAAGCCCCGGGACACGAGCAGCGCGATGACGAGGTTCATCAAGCGTTCGCTCTTGCGTGTGGTCGCCACCGTGGACGTTCCTCCCGTTCCGCCGCGCCGGATCGCTGCGGGTCAGACGTTACACGCCCTGCGCCGCAAGATCGCGGACTCGGTCGCCTACCCTTCGGCCATGATCCGGATGCGCGAAGGTGAAGTCGTCGAGGTGCGGGCGGAGTGGCCCGGTGCCCGTGAGCTGAGCGTCGAAATGGACGGAGATCGGGTACGCGCGCTCGCGTACGTCGATGTCGTCGGCTCGCCCGAGCCCGGCGACCGGGTGATCCTGAACGCGACCGCATTGCTCATGAGACTCGGCACCGGCGGGTACGCGCTGGTGACCGCTCTACCCGACCGGCTGCCCGCGGATCCTCCGCCCGCGCCGGGGCATCTGGTCAAGGCGCGTTACACGCCGTTGCAGACGACGGTGCTCGGCGTCGACGAACAGGACTCCCCCGACCACGCGACTCTGCGCGATGCCGACGACCTCGGCGGGCTGCCGGTGATCGTGGCCGACCTGCACTCCGCGCTGCCCGCGATCCTCGCTGGAGCGCGCGCCGTACGTGCTGACGCGCGGATCGCGTACGTGATGACAGATGGCGGCGCATTGCCGGCCGCGTTCTCGCGTACCGTCGCCGGACTACAAGAGGCCGGCTGGCTGCAGGCAACGATCACCGTCGGGCAGGCGTACGGCGGCGACCTCGAGGCCGTCACGCTGCACTCGGGCCTGCTGGCCGCACGCCACGTGGTCGGGGCCGATCTGGTCGTCGTCGCGCAGGGTCCTGGGAATCTCGGCACCGGAACGCGTTGGGGATTCTCCGGGGTCGCTGCCGGCGAGGCGATCAATGCGGCCGCCACGTTGGGCGGCCGGCCGATCGGGTCGCTCCGGGTGTCGGAGGGCGATGCGCGCGAGCGGCACTACGGCGTCTCCCACCACAGTCTCACGGCGTACGGCCGGGTCGCGATGGCACGCGCCGAGATCGTCGTACCGACACTGCCCGGAGAGTTCGGCGAGCGGGTCCGTGCTCAGGCGGCCGAGCTCGCACCGCGCCATGCCGTCGTCGAGACGCCCTGCTCCGGTCTGCGCGAAGCGCTCGAGAGCACGCCGGTACGCCTGTCGACGATGGGCCGCGGACTCGACGAGGACGCCGCGGCGTTTCTCGCCGCTGCAGCGGCCGGGCGGTACGCGGCGCGCTGAACCGCCCGGCCGACCAGCTACTTCTTGGCGATGTCGAGCACGAACACGAGCGTGTCAGTGCCTTCGATCTTGGCCTGCGGGTTGCCGTTGGGGCCGTAGCCGTCGTCGCGCGGGATCGTGATCAGCACGCGATCGCCCGGCTTCTTGCCGATCAGGCCCTTCAGGAAGCCCGGGATCAGCTGGCCCTCGGACAACGCGAACTCGGCCGGATCGCCTCCGTAGTTGCCGTCGAACTCCTTGCCGGTGCGCCCGTTGATGCCGACGTAGTTCACCTTCACCTTGTCGCCCGCCTTGAGCGGGGTGCCACTGCCCTTGCTGAGCACCTTCGACTCAGTCTTGGCGACGTAGAACGGCTTCTTGAAGCTGACCTTGGGCTTGTCTCCGGTCTTCCCGGTCACCTTGACATCGCCGATGTCACCGGTCGCGGCCGGCTGCTTCGGGGGCTTCTGCAGGTCGACGACGAAGACCAGGCTGTCGGTGCCCTCGATCTTCGCCTGTGCGTTGCCGCCTGCGCCGTACGCGTCGTCGCGTGGAATGGTGATCAGGACGCGGCTGCCGAGCTTCTGGCCGACCAGGCCCTTGATGAAGCCGGGGATGAGCTGACCCTCTTGGAGCGGGAAGTCCACGGGCGTGCCCTTGCCGTTCTTCCAGGACGAGTCGAACTCCTTGCCGGTGCGCCCGTTGACGCCGAGGTAGTTCACCTTCACGGTGTCGCCGGCCTTCACGGCCTCTCCGTCGCCCTGGCTGATGACCTTCGTCTCGGTCTTGTCGACGAACAACGGGGTCTTGAAGTCGACCGTCGGCTTCGCGCCGTACTCGCCACTGACCTTGACGTCATCGACCGTTCCGGTTGCCTTCGGGGCGTCCTTCGTGGGAAGCAGGTCGACCAGGGCGACGACCGTGTCGTCCGGCCCGATGCCTGCCTGCGCGTTGCCCTGCTCTCCGAAGCCGTCTTCGGGGGTGATCGACACCAGCAGCCGGCTGCCGACGGTCTCGCCCTCGATCCGACTCGCCAGACCCGGGATCAGGCTGCTCTTGTCGTCGACCTTCATCGTCTGCGGCTGCGCCGTCTGGCCGGAGAACATGCTGAAGATGTCGCTGCCGGTCGTGCCGTTGTACGCGGCGAGCTGAACGAGTACATCGTCGCCCTTCTTGACCTCCTCGCCCTCGCCCTCGCTGATGACCCGCGTACTCGACTCGTCGACCGAGTACTTGTCGGGGATGTCGACCTTCGGTTCCTTGCCGAAGTCGCCGGTGACCTTGATGTCGTCCGGCGAGCCGGACCCGCCGCCGTCGTCGTCATCACCGCCGCACGCGGTGAGGACAAGCAGCGGAGCCAGGATCAGTACCAGCAGGCGTACGGGCAGCGAACGCACAGGAACCCAACCAATTCGTGAGGAGACGGGGAATGAACAACTGCGCCAGGTTACCCGCCGGTCCTGAGAATGCCATGAACAGGCTTCGTGACCGCGGCCCGCTCAGGTCCTACTTCGAGATGCTGACGATGTCGACCACGAACACCAGTGACTCACCGGCCTCGATCGAGCCGTCGGGTGTGCCGTCGGGGTAGCCGTCTTCCGGAGCGACGGCGATCGCCACGCGGCTGCCGACCTTCTGGTCGGCGATGCCCTTCGAGAAGCCGGCGACGACGCCGTCGAGGGGGAACTCCACCGGCTCGCCGCGCTCGAAGGAACTGTCGAACACCTCGCCGGAGGTGCCGCCGACGCCGTGGTAGTCGACCTTGACCGTGTCGGTGTCCTTCACCGTCTTGCCGTCGCCCTCCGACATCACCTGGACGTCGGTCTCCGACACCTCGAACTTGCCGTCGACCGTGACATCGGGTTCGTCTCCGTACGCACCGGTGACCGTCACGCTGCCGGAGTCGCCCTCCAGCGTGACCTCGTCAGAGTTCGTCGTACCCGAGTCGGAACCGCCGCCACCGTCATCGTCGCCGCAGGCGGTCAGGACGAGTAGGCAGGCGATCAGCAGGATGCAGAGGCGACGCATGGGGCTCCATTCATGGGTGTGCGCGCACACGATAGCGGGCGTACGTATCTCCGGGCCGCGTCGGCCCACGGGCACGGCGCAGGGTCACATGCCGTCGATGAGCTTTCGTACTCGCTCGTCCTGGGAGCGGAACGGATCCTTGCACAACACCGTGCGCTGTGCCTGGTCGTTGAGCTTCAGATGCACCCAGTCGACGGTGAAGTCGCGTCGGCGCTCCTGTGCGCGCCGGATGAACTCTCCGCGCAGCCGCGCCCGGGTGGTCTGCGGCGGCTTCGACTTCGCCTCGAAGACGCGCAGGTCATTGGTCGCTCGCGCCACCGCGCCCTTGCGCTCGAGCAGATAGTAGAGGCCGCGTTCGCGGTGGATATCGTGGTACGCGAGGTCGAGCTGGGCGATCCGCGGGTGACCCCAGGTGAGGTCGTTGGAGGCCCGGTAGCGCTCGAGCATCGTGTACTTGATCACCCAGTCGATCTCGCGCTCGACGAGCGTGAGGTCGGTCGACTCGACCGCCTTGATGGTGCGCTCCCAGAGGTCGAGCACACGGTCGATGGTGGGCGTACGAAGCTCGTAGCGGTCGACGAAGTCGCGCGCCTTGTTGAGGTACTCGGTCTGGATCTCCAGCGCCGACAGCTCGCGACCGTTCATCAGCGTCACCCGGCGGCGACCGGTCATATCGTGGGCGATCTCGCGGATCGCGCGGATCGGGTTGTCGAGGGTCATATCGCGCATCACGACGCCGGCCTCGATCATCCGCAGCACGAGGTCGGTCGTCGCGACCTTCAACAGCGCGGTCGTCTCGCTCATGTTGGAGTCGCCGACGATCACGTGCAGGCGGCGGAATCGCTCGGCGTCTGCGTGGGGTTCGTCGCGGGTGTTGATGATCGGGCGGGATCTCGTCGTCGCGCTGGAGACACCCTCCCAGATGTGCTCGGCGCGCTGGCTCACCGAGAAGATCGCGCCGCGCGGCGTCTGCTGCACCTTGCCGGCGCCGCAGATGATCTGCCGGCTGACCAGGAACGGGATCAGCACGTCGGCGATGCGGTTGAACTCTCCCTGGCGGCCAACCAGGTAGTTCTCGTGGCAGCCGTAGGAGTTGCCGGCGGAGTCGGTGTTGTTCTTGAACAGGTAGATGTCGCCGATGATCCCGTCGTCGCGCAGCCGCTCCTGAGCGTCGATCAGCAGACCCTCGAGGATCCGCTCGCCCGCCTTGTCGTGTGTGACGAGCTCGGAGACGTCGTCGCACTCGGGCGTCGCGTACTCCGGATGACTGCCCACGTCGAGGTAGAGCCGGGCACCGTTGCGAAGGAACACATTGCTGCTGCGCCCCCATGAGACGACGCGACGGAAGAGGTACCGCGCCACCTCATCGGGCGACAGCCTGCGCTGTCCGCGGAACGTGCACGTGACGCCGTACTCGTTCTCCAACCCGAAGATTCGCCGATCCACACGACCAGCCTAGCGGCGCGGACGCATTGTGTGTCGTACGTGACCGCGTTCGTTATGCGTTCAACACAAGGGCTTCGGGAAGAATCTGCGCAAATCGCTCGTAGTCGGCGGGCTCGTTGTACAGCGACGCCGACAGGCGTACGAACCCGTGACCGCCATGCGAGACGATCTGCGCCTCGTACCCGCGCGCACTCAACCGCTCGTACAGCGCGTTAGCGGCGAAAGGGGTCGCGGCCGCCGCGCCCGGCAACGGAACCAGTCGCATGCACGGCGCGGAGACTGCCGGGACGGGGGCGTCGCTGGTCGCCAGACCCGCCCGTACGACCGCCTCCCCCTTGTCGAGCAGGTCGCTGCAGCGCGCCGCGATATCCGGACCTCCGTGGTCGTTCCAGAACTCGACGGCAGCGGCCAGCACGAACCACCCGGTGTAGTCGTCAGTGCCGGTGTAGTCGAACGGGACCGGATACTCCGTGCCGGGCGGCATGCCCGAGGCCAACGGCGCCAGCCGCGAGCGTACGCCCGGAGCCGCCCAGAGCACTGTGGTGCCGCGTGGCGCGAACACCCACTTGTGCCACGTACCGGTCCAGAAGTCGGCACCGGTGTCGGCCGGTCGAGCGGGAACCTGGCCGGGTGCGTGCGCGCCGTCGACGAACGAGTACGCCCCAGCCTCTCGGGCAGCCGCACAGATGCGGCGCACCGGCATCACGGCCGCGGTCGGCGATGCGACCTCATCGAGCATCACCAGGCGAGGGCGAAGGCCGTCGGCGCGTAACCGATCGAGCGTGGCACGATATGCGGACACGACCGTGTCGTCAGCGGCGCCGACCGGGCAGTCGATGATCTCGTAGGACGCTGAGGTGCGCTCACAGGTACGCCGCACCAACTGGTGCACCGACCCGTAGGTCTGGTCGGTCAGCACTATGACATCGCCGGCGGTCAGGCCGTCGTGCGACGCAACCGACGTCAAGACCGTCGCAGCGGCCTGCGTGACGTTGCGGACCAACGCCACGTCGTCGGCCGCAACTCCCAGGAACTCCGCCGCGACCTCTCTTGCTGCCGACTTCAGGCGCGGCACCTCGACGCGGTGGAACCGCATCGGGTTGGCCTCGGCCCGCGCTCGTACGCGAGCCTGCGCCTGGGTAACGGCGCGCGGAACCGCCCCGAACGATCCGTGGTTCAGGTGTACGACCGCCGGGTCGAGGGCGAAGGCATCGCGTGTCACGCCGGTGTGCTCAGGACTCGGCCAGCGCGTCCGCGACGGTCGAATGGCTCAGCCGCTTGAACTTGCGCGGCTGCGGGCGGGTGCGATCGAGCACCGCGACCTCGAGCTGAGTCGCCTCGACCGTGCGCGTCTGGGTGGTGTCGTGGCCGAGCGCGTCGGCGGCGAGCTTGATCGCTGCCGCAAGCGCCAAGCCCTCGGAGTAGTGCTCCTCGAGATGCGACGCAACCTGCTCCACCTGGCCGCCCATCACCGCGTGGCCCTGCACGTCGGCGACAGAGCCGTCGTAGGTGAGCCGGTAGATCTGGTCTCCGTCGGCGGCCTCGCCCACTTCGGCGACGAAGATCTCCACCTCGTACGGCTTCTCGGCGCCCGAGGAGAAGATGGTGCCGAGGGTCTGCGCGTACGCGTTGGCGAGCCCTCGGCCGGTGACATCGCTGCGGTCGTAGGAGTAACCGCGCATGTCCATCAACCGGACACCCGCGATGCGGAGGTTCTCGAACTCGTTGTAGCGGCCAACGGCGGCGAAGCCGATGCGATCGTAGATCTCACTGACCTTGTGCAGCGCCTGAGAGGGGTTCTCTGCGCAGAACAGGATGCCGTCGGCGTACTGCACGACCACGACGCTGCGCCCGCGGGAGATGCCTTTGCGGGCGTAGTCGGCCCGGTCCTTCATCAACTGCTCGGGCGAGACGTAGAAACCGGCGGTCACGGTGGTCCTCTCGTCGTTCTGGTTCGTGGGCTGTGCGCTCAGCGCAGGTCGACTAGACGACCGGCGCAGTGGGGCCGTCGGGACGCTGCATCCGCCCGCCGATCACCTCATCGGCGACCGCGGCGGTCTCGTCTTCGCCCCAACGCCGGAACCCGTCGGCGGTCACCACGGCGACCACGGGGAAGATCCGGCGTGCGACGTCGGGCCCGCCGGTCGCGGAGTCATCGTCGGCCGCGTCGTACAGCGCCTGCACGATCGCCGTGACGGCATCGCGCTCACCCATGTCGTCGCGGTAGAGCTTCTTGATCGAGCCGCGCGCGAAGATGGAGCCGGACCCAACGGCCGCGAACTCGCTCTCCTCGTGGCGCCCGCCGGTCGGGTCGTAGGAGAAGATGCGCCCGGCGTCGGTCGTCGCGTCGTACCCGGCGAACAGGGGGACGACGGCCAGCCCCTGCATCGCCATCGCGAGATGCCCGCGTACCAGCGTGGACAGGCGGTTGGCCTTGCCGTCGACCGACAGCGTTGCGCCCTCGATCTTCTCGTAGTGCTCGAGTTCGACCTGGAACAACCGGACCAACTCGAAGCCGAAGCCCGCCGAGCCGGCGAAGCCGATGGCGGAGTATTCGTCGCCGGCGTGCACCTTGTCGACGTCACGCTGGGCGATCATGCTGCCCATCGTCGCGCGACGGTCGCCTCCCATCACGACGCCGCCGGGGAACGTCATCGCGACGATCGTCGTGCCGTGCGGGATCTGCCCGTCGAGGCCGTCACCCGTAGCCGTACGGGCGCCGGGAAGCAGATGCGGTGCCTCGACGGAGAGGAACTCGGTGAACGAGGAGATACCGGGCTGCATGAAGCTCGTCGGCAGCATCACTGACCGCCCTTCTGCACGAAGCTGCGTACGAACTCCTCGGCGTTCTCCTCGAGGACGTCGTCGATCTCGTCGAGGATCGAGTCGACGTCGTCGTCGAGCTTCTCCTTGCGCTCGGCGACGTCATCGCTCGGCTCGACCGACGGTTCTTCCTCAGCCTCGCTGCTCTTGCGCGGCTGCTTGTGCTGTTGTCCACCATCTCGCGCCACGTCGGATCTCCTTGCCTGCGGGTCAACTGTCGGCCGTCGAGGTGCCGACGTGATGAACACTAGCCCGCATCGGCGACAAGCGGTTGCCGGGGCGCGCAACGTGTCCGACGAATCTCGATAGCGGTGCAGTCGACGGGCGCGTACCGTCCGGGCATGAGCGGCGAGGCAGCAAAACGTCCCCCGACGGCCGAGGAGACTGCCGCGGCTGAGCTGCGGGTCGCCACAGCCGGAACGCTTTGGGACCAGTTCACGTCGGAGCTGCGTCGGTTGGGTTCGGTCGACGAGCGAGGAGCCGAGGGCGTCCGGTTATATGAGGGCGAGGGCTCGGCCGTACGTACGCTCCTGGTCACCCCGCAGTCGCTCCGCGATGTCTTCGTGACCGACGTGGTCATGCGGACCCGAACCGGCGAGCGCGACGTACGCATCCCGCACCTGCCTCAGTGGTTCATCGACGGGTTGTTGGAGGCTGTCGGCGCCGACGAGTGTGCCGCGGACGAGCCGTACCTCCTGCTGCTCGAATCGGGAGAGCTCGCACCGTCGACGCGACCGACGCCGCCGCCCTTGCGCGCACCTGTGGCTCGGGGCGAGCCCGTCTCGGGCGGGCGATGGACTACCTGAGCCCGACCGCCTTCAGCGGGAGGTGAGCGCCTCGAAAAGCTCGGCCGCGGTCTCGGACTCGTCGAGCAGCGCGCCAACGTGCTCACGTGTACCGCGCAACGGCTCCATCGTCGGGATGCGCTGTAGCGAGTCGCGGCCCGGCAGGTCGAAGATCACCGAGTCCCACGACGCCGCGGCGACGTCCTTCGGATACTTCTGCAGGCAGCGGCCGCGGAAGTACGCCCGGGTGTCGGTCGGCGGCTCCTCAACGGCGGTCGCCACCGCGTCGTCATCGAGAATGCGCCGCATGCGGCCGGTGCGTACGAGCCGGTGATACAGCCCCTTCTCCGGGCGGATGTCGGAGTACTGCAGGTCGACGAGATGCAGCTTCGGATGCTCCCAGCCGAGCCCGTCGCGGTCGCGGTACGACTCGAGCAGCGCGAGCTTCGCGACCCAGTCGAGCTCGTCGCGGCACTCCATCGGGTCTCGGTCGAGCCGGTCGAGCACCGACTCCCAACGGCGCAGTACGTCGCGGGTCTGCTCGTCGGCCTCGGTCTGGCCGCTGTCGACGAACCTGCTCGCCTGCTGGAAGTACTCCCACTGCAGCTCGACCGCGGTCATCCGGCGCCCGTCGTCGAGCTCGACCTTGTGCTCCAACGACGGGTCGTGCGAGATGGCGTGTAGGTCGCGAACCGGATCGGCGAGCGAAGGCGAGCGTACGTACCCCGCCTCGATCATCTGCATCACCAGCGCAGACGTGCCGACCTTGAGGTAGGTGGAGATCTCCGACAGGTTGGCGTCGCCGATGATGACGTGCAGCCGGCGGTACTTGGCGGGGTCGGCGTGCGGCTCGTCGCGGGTGTTGATGATCGGCCGTTTGAGGGTGGTCTCGAGACCGACGCGGACCTCGAAGTAGTCGGCGCGCTGGCTGATCTGGAACCCGTGCTCGCTGCCGTCCTGCTGCCGCCCCACGCGCCCCGACCCGCAGACGACCTGCCTGGACACGAAGAACGGCGTGAGGTTCTCGACGATCTGCCCGAACGGCACATCGCGACGCATCAGGTAGTTCTCATGCGATCCGTACGATGCGCCCTTGTTGTCGATGTTGTTCTTGTACAGCAGGATCGGCGACGCGCCCGGGATCTGCCCCACGAGCTCGGCTGCGCGGTGCATCACCTGCTCGCCGGCCTTGTCCCATTTGACGACGTCGAGCGGGTTCGTGCACTCCGGAGTCGAGTACTCCGGATGCGCGTGGTCGACGTACAGCCGCGCACCGTTGGTCAGGATGACGTTCGCGAGCCCCAGCTCCTCGTCGGTCAGCTGCGTCGGATCGGCCCGGTCGCGGCCGACGTCGAACCCGCGGGCGTCACGCAGCGGGTTCTCCTCCTCGAAGTCCCAGCGCGCACGACGGGCCAAGTGGCTCGCGCTCGCGTACGCGTTGACGATCTGGGTGGACGCGAGCATCGGGTTGGCGGTCGGCTGACCCTGCACGGAGATGCCGTACTCGACCTCCGTGCCCATCACTCGACGTACGCTCATCGGTCGTCCTCAGCGCTCGGCGCGCACTCGCGGCTCATGGCGCCCACCATACGTGCGCCGCCCTCTTCTACGGTGGTGACCGTGGACGAACTGGTGCAGCTGTTCGATGACCAACACCGGCCTGCGGGCACCGCACCGCGCTCGCGGGTACGGCGGGAGAACCTCCGGCACGGAGCGACCGGCGTCGTCGTACGTGATCGGCTCGGACGTGTGTACGTGCATCGCCGCACCGACACCAAGGACGTCTACCCGGGTTTGTACGACTTCGCCGCTGGCGGCGTCATCACCGCAGGCGAGGACCCCGACGACTCGGCACGACGCGAGGCGGCCGAGGAGCTCGGTGTGACCGACGCCGAGCTGCGCCGCATCGGGGTCGCGGAGTACGGCGACGACCAGACCCGATACGTGTCGTTCCAGTACGAGGTCACCTACGACGGACCGATCCGCTGGCAGCCGGAGGAGGTCGCCTGGGGCGCCTGGATGACGCTCGAGGAGCTGTCGGAGCGGCTGGAGGATCCGCAGTGGCGCTTCGTACCCGACTCGCGGGCGATGCTCGGCCCCTGGCTGGCAGAGCAGCTCGCCGACCGGACACCGCCCCAAAGCTAGGCCGACGGCGCACGCGTGGGAATGCCATGCGCCCTGCACGCGTCTGCGAGACGGTCGTCGTAGGTCAACATGACGTCCGCGTCGAGGAGTAGCAAGGAGGCCAAATGGATTGCGTCGAGGCTCCGTAGGAGCGGCGCATCGAGTCGTCGCGCCAACGCGATGATGTCTGCAGTGATTGGGCGTTCGAGCACTCCTGCGAGAGCGGCGTCGGCCGCGTCGACCGCACGCTCGGCGGACAGCGTTCGGCGCAATGCCCGCGAAACCTCAACCCAGGCAAGCGATGATGCGAGAAGTGAGTCGCCGTTCGCGCGATGGACCGACACGACCCCCTGCAGCGCCCCCGTCTCTTGTTCGGCTACGACCCGCTTCAGCAGTGCACTCGAATCGAGGTAGACGCGCATGTCACACGCGATCGTCGCGGTCGAGTAGATCCTCGCTCCTGACGCCGCCGGGAAGGCGTGTGAGCTCCGCGTCGGAGAGCTCGCGAAAGGCCGAGCGAGGCGGGAGTACCTGTCCGTCGGCGATCAGTGCCTCGGCGTCGGTTCGCGGTACGGTCGGGAGACGCAGGCCGAGGTACTGATCGACAGCCTCGCGGATGAGTTGCTGTTGTGACCTGCCAGTGTCCGCCGCCCTGTCACGCAGAGCCTTCTCGGCGTCGGCTCGAAGTCTCAGATTCGTCGCCATATCAAAACGGTACCACGAATGGTACCACCCTAGTAGTGGCCGGCGAGCAGCTCTTCGGCGGTTTCTCGCGCCAGAGTGATCGCGTGCAGGTCGTCTCCGGCCGTCGAGGCGGTGATCGCGCCCTCATGCAGCAAGGCGAGCTGCCCGCCCAGGCGCGTCGGATCATCGACGCCGAGCTCTCGAACCAGCTCGACGTACAGCACTCGGATGCCGGTCTTCTCCTCGTGGACGACGTCGAGGCCGCTGTGCCCCGTGCCCGCGAGCTCGGCGTACGCGTTGATGAAGCCGCAGCCGCGCGTGTTGGTCTGCATCCACGCCTCGATCGCGTCGAAGACCGCGAGTACGCGATCTGCCCCGGCTGCAGGATGTGCGTCGAGGAAGCCCGCCAGGAACGTCTGCCAGCGCTCGTACCGGGCGCGCAGGTACGCGAGGGTCAGTCCCTCCTTGGAGCCGAAGCGGTCGTACAGCGTCTTCTTGGTCGTGCCCGCCTCGTCGGCGATGCGGTCGACGCCGACGGCGTTGATGCCGTGCTCGTAGAACAGCTCGCTCGCGGTCGCCAGGATTCGCTTACCGGCGGGTGTCGTCGCCTCTACCGTCGTGGTGGACATCTCGGTTCCTCCTTGGACACTGAAAGTATACAGACCGGTATGGTTACCTGGTCGGTATGGCACAAATCCTGCTCGTCGTGATGTGGAGCTCGGGGTTCATCGGGGCCGAGTTGGGCACCCGGTACGCGACCGCGGACACCCTGCTCGCGTGGCGTTACGCCGCCGCGGCGGTCGTCGTACTGCTGCTGGTGCTCATGACGCGAACACAGATCGGCGGACCGGGTACTCCGCGACAGGCGTTGATCGGTCTGCTCGCCCAGTTCGGCTACCTCGGCGGGATCGTCACCGGCGTCGGTCTCGGCGTGCCGCCAGGCACCTCGGCACTGATCGCCAGCCTGCAGCCTCTCGTGGTCGCAACCGTCGCCGGGCGGTTGCTCGGAGAGCGGACGACCAGGTGGCAGCGGATCGGCCTACTGGTCGGCATCGTCGGCGTCGCGCTGGTCGTCGGCAGAGATCTCGGCGCGGGCGGTGCGCCTTGGTTTGCGTACGCATTGACCGTCGGCGGCATGCTTGCCCTCTCGGCCGGCACGTTGCTGGAACGCCGCTGGCGGCCGAGCCGGACGCTCCTCGAGTCGCTGGCCGTTCAGACGGTGGTCACCGCGATCGCGTTCTTCGTGGTCGCGGGTGCGCTCGGGCACGCCGCGCCGCCCGCATCGCCGGGATTCTGGTGGTCGGTCGCGTGGGTGGTGGTGCTGTCGACGTTCGGGGGCTACGGGGCGTACACGTACGTCGTACGCCACCGAGGCGCCACCACCGCGAGCACCCTGCTGTACCTGACTCCCCCGACGACGATGCTGTGGGCGTACCTGATGTTCGGCGATCCGCTCACCGCGCTCGGACTTGCGGGCCTGGCCGTCTGCGCGGTCGGCGTCGCCCTCGCCATCGGCCGCCCGCACCTCACCGCTGAGGGTCGCGATCGCGGGAGCCCAGGCCGCGAGTGGCGGCGAGTAGGTTGAGTACGGCGATGCCGCCCCAGGCGGCGATGATGCCTTCTGTATCGGCCGTCGCTCCGGCGATGCCGGTGATCGGGATACCGAGTGCGATCGAGACGTACGCGAGCGAAACGGGATAACCCGTGCGCCGCTGGCGCCACCGCTGCCAGCCCTGCCTGCGTACCTCGGCGGCGACGCGGTGCTCCACCTCGGAGTCGATCCGCTCGACGATCGCATCGACGAAGGCGTCGTCGTAATCGGATCCGACCGCTTCGTGGGCCCGCAACGCGGCTTCGAGATCGCGACCGAAAGCCTCGTTGCGGGCCACGCGTACTCCTATAGGTACTGGCCGGTGTTGGCGACCGTGTCGATCGAGCGGCCGGGCTCGCTGCCTTGCTTGCCCGAGATGAGCGTACGGATGAACACGATCCGCTCGCCCTTCTTACCCGAGATACGTGCCCAGTCGTCGGGGTTGGTGGTGTTCGGGAGGTCTTCGTTCTCCTGGAACTCGTCGAGGCAGGCCTGCAGCATGTGCTGAACGCGCAGCCCGCGCTGGCCGTGGTCGAGGAGATCCTTGATCGCCATCTTCTTCGCCCGGTCGACGATGTTCTGGATCATCGCACCGGAGTTGAAGTCCTTGAAGTACAGGACCTCCTTGTCACCGTTGGCGTAGGTGACCTCGAGGAAGCGGTTCTCGTCGGACTCGGCGTACATCCGCTCGACCGTGCGCTGGATCATGCCGGCGACACAGGCGTCGCGGTCGTCGCCGAACTCCGCCAGATCGTCGACATGCAACGGCAGCCGCGCGGTGAGGTACTTGCTGAAGATGTCTTGCGCGCCCTCGGCATCGGGACGCTCGATCTTGATCTTCACGTCGAGCCGGCCGGGCCGCAGGATCGCGGGGTCGATCATGTCCTCGCGGTTGGATGCACCGATGACGAGGACGTTCTCGAGCCCTTCGACACCGTCGATCTCGCTCAACAACTGCGGGACGATGGTGTTCTCGACGTCGGACGAGACGCCGGATCCGCGGGTACGGAACAGCGAGTCCATCTCGTCGAAGAAGACGATCACCGGAGTGCCCTCGCTGGCCTTCTCCCTTGCGCGCTGGAAGACCAGTCGGATGTGGCGCTCTGTCTCGCCGACGTACTTGTTCAGCAGCTCCGGGCCCTTGATGTTGAGGAAGTAGCTGCGCCCTTCCTCGCCGGTCTTATCGGAGACCTTCTTGGCCAGCGAGCTGGCGACGGCCTTCGCGATCAGGGTCTTGCCGCATCCCGGCGGGCCGTACAGCAGCACGCCCTTCGGCGGCTTGAGCTCGTGCTCGATGAACATCTCGGGGTGGAGGTACGGAAGCTCGACCGCGTCGCGGATCGACTCGATCTGACCGGCGAGCCCGCCGATGCTGGTGTAGTCGATATCGGGAACTTCTTCGAGAACGAGCTCCTCGACCTCGGTCTTCGGCACCCGCTCGAACACATAACCGGCCCGCGGATCGAACAACACCGAGTCGCCGGCGCGCAACTTGGTGCCTTGGAGGGAGTCGGCCAGCCGCGCCACCCGCTCCTCGTCGGCGTTGCCGATCACGAGTACGCGCTCACCGTCGGCGAGGATCTCCTTGAGCATCACGACTTCACCGGTCGTCTCGTACGCGAGCGCGGTGACGACGTTCAGTGCCTCGTTGAGGATGACCTCCTGGCCGCGCTGCAGCTCCTCGACCTCGACGGTCGGGCTGACGTTGACCCGCAGCTTGCGACCGCCCGTGAACACATCGACCGTGTCGTCGTCGTTGGCCTGCAGGAAGGTGCCGAAGCCCGTCGGCGGCTGCGCGAGCCGGTCGATCTCCTCCTTGAGGCTCAGGATCTGGTCGCGCGCCTCGCGCAAGGTCTCGGTGAGGCGTTCGTTCTGGGTGCTGGTGGCGGCAAGTCGTGCTTCGGTCTCAGCGAGTCTCGCGTCGGCGCTGCCTCCACCGTGTGCGCCAGAGGAGAGGCGACGGCGAAGGTGCTCGACCTCGGCGCGAAGGTAGGCGATCTCGGGCTCTGCGTCGAGCGGGCGAGAGTTGTCCTGTTCGGTCATCAGGCACCTCCATGCGATCCACGGTCGCCTCCGACCCTACCCGGCAGAACCGTCAATGGTCGTGTGACTTTGCGCGTTTATGAGATTGGTACCCGGCTTTCGTCGGACGCGATCAACCCTGCTCGGTGACGCCCGGTGGGCGAGGACCGGTGTAGTCGGGGCCGTACGCGCCCGGTGCCGGCCGCCGCTTCTTCAGCGGCGCCCGCTCGCCGTGTGCCATCCTGCGCGCGGTGACCAGGTACGCCGTGTGCCCGAGCATCTTGTGGTCGGGGCGTACGGCGAGACCCTCCACATGCCAGTCACGTACCAGGCTCTCCCACGCCTGCGGCTCGGTGAACTCGCCATGCGCGCGTAGCGTCTCGACGATCCGCGAGAGCTGGGTCGTGGTCGCGACGTACGCACAGACGAATCCGCCCGAGACGAGCGCCCGCCCGGCGAAGTCGACGTACTCCCACGGGTCGACCATGTCGAGGATCAGCCGGTCGACATCGCGGTCATGGGACGATTCGCCGAGGTTGCCGACGACGAGGTTCCACGCCGGATGCGGTCCTGAGAAGAGCTGTTCGACGTTGCGCCGTGCGATCTCGGCGAAGTCGTCGCGTACTTCGTACGACGTCACCCGACCCTCCGGGCCGACGGCTCGCAGCAGATGACAGCTCAGTGCGCCCGACCCCGCGCCGGCCTCGACGACCCGAGCTCCGGGGAAGATGTCGGCCGCCGAGAGGATCTGGCTCGCGTCCTTCGGATAGATGACCGCGGCACCGCGCGGCATCGACACGACGTACTGGCTCATCACCGGACGGAACACGAGGTACTCGGCGCCGGCGGGCGTCGTGACGACGAAGCCCTCGTCGCGCCCGATCAACGCATCATGCTTGATCTCACCCTTGTTGGTGAAGAACGATCCGCCGTCCTCGAGACAAATGTTGTGTTTGCGTCCCTTGCTGTCGGTCAGCCGGACCCAATCGCCGGCGGCAAGCGGGCCGCGACGGACCCCCGAAAGTCGTTCTTCCATCGCCCCTCAAGCCTGTACGAATGCGCGGTCGACATCATTGGCGGTGAGCACGCCGTAAACCGAGCCGTCGGGCTCGGTGAGTACGTACTCGGCTGCTGGTGTGCGCTGCATGGCGCGTACGAGATCCTCTCCCGCGAGGTCGGCGGACAGCACCATGCCGGACTCGGTTCGACGGGTGACGCTGGCGATCGACAGCCACGGCCGCCGCTCCTCCGGCGTCGCGAGCACGGCCGCCTCGTTGACAACGCCGAACAGCTGACCACGACGGTCGAGCACGACGATTCCGCCGGCCTCCTGGTCGCGAGCCGCGCGTACGGCCTCGCTGAGTGGCGTGTCGTCGGCGATCGTGAGCGCACGCCGGCCGAGAGTGCGAGCGCTGATCGACGGCAGCTTGCGGCGCACCTTCGCGGAGACGATCGTCTGCGTCGCGCCACCCCACATGAACACCGCGATCACGGCGGCGAACAGGTAGTCGACGATGGACGGCTCCAGATCGAACAGGTAGGCCAGCACCGTCGGGTACGCGAGGATCAGCACGGCGACGACGCGGCCGCTCCACCCCGCGATCAGGGTGCCCGTGGCATCGTTGCCGGTCATGCCCCACACGATGGCCCGGAGAACGCGGCCGCCGTCGAGCGGCATACCCGGGATCAGGTTGAGTACGCCGACGACGAGGTTCGTGATCGCGAGCGCCTCACACGCGAGCCCGACCAGACCGTCGGGAGTGACGTACGTCAGTCCCCACGCACCTGCGGCGACGGCGAGTGACGTGATCGGACCGACGATCGCGATCCAGAACTCCCGCCAGGCGGTCTTCGTCTCGCCCTCGATCTCGGTGACCCCGCCGAGGAAATGCAAGGTGACCGAATGGACCTGCATACCGAATGCCTTCGCCATCAACGCATGCGAGATCTCGTGCAACAAGACCGAGAGGTAGAGAAGTACGGCGAAGGCGAGTCCTGCGAGGTAGCGCAGCTCCCCCAGCCCGGGCGCGACGGCATCGATGTGATCGCCCATCAGGATCGCGATCAGCGCGGCGACCAGCAGCCACGAGGCGCGAACGAGCACGTCGACGCCGGCGATCGTCCCGATCCGGAGGGTTCCGGGCGGTCGCTGCGGTCGATCGTCATCCGGGCGATCGGGCCCACGCCGTTGGTCCACATACCAACGCTACCGGGTCGGCGTGGGCAGGCGTGTCGGCGGCAGGGGCTAGCGTTTCGGGTCCTCAGCCCGCGTAGGCACTCGCCGGCAAACCGGTGACGCCAGGTCGTGCGCGGAACAGCAGTCCCGCCTCAGGCTGCGTCCGGAGTTCGTCGACCGTCAGACCGTCTGTCGAGGTCGTGATGTACAGGTCGCGCAGGTCCGGGCCGCCGAACGTACAACTCGTCACTTTGGTCGCCGGCACCTCGACGACGCGGTCCGCCCGGCCGTCGGGCGTGAAACGACGTACGCAGGAGCCCCCAGCCATCGCGACCCAGACGCCGCCCTCGTCATCGACGGTGAGCCCGTCGGGATTGCCCTGCACGCCGGTCAGCTTGACGAACGCACGCCGGTTGCCGACAGCACCGCTCGTGGGGTCGTATGCGAGCACGTCGATGCGGCGGGTCGGGGTGTCGATGTAGTACATGGTCGTACCCGACGGGTTCCAGCCGAGGCCATTCGACAGCCGCACGCACTCGAGCAGACGATGTACGCCGCCGTCCGCGTCGAGCCGGTAGAGCCCGGCGCCGGGTTGTCGATCGCTGGTCATGGTCCCTGCCAGGAAACGCCCGGCCGGATCGCACTTGCCATCGTTCATCCGCTCGCCACGATCGTCGACGTCAACAAGATGGGTGACCTGGTCACCATCGAGTAGCCAAAAGCCAGTGCCCGCTGCGACCACGTACCCTCCGCCGCGGCGGAGGGCGACCGCGCCGATCGGTATGTCGAGCGTTCGGAGCACCTCATCGCCTGACGTCGGGTCGTACCGATGCAGTTCACCGCGCAGGATGTCGACCCAGAGCAGTGTCTGCGTCGACGCATCCCACACGGGGCTTTCGCCGAGCCATGCGGGCACCGCGGTCACCGCGTGCGCCGACGTCACGCGCCTTGCCCGAGGCCGAGGGCCGCCAAGTCCGTGGAAAGCCGATCGAACTCCTCGTCGTCGAGGCCGATACCCGGCGCCACCAGACGTCGGGAGCAGATGCCAACGTGCTCGAGTGCGGCCTTCCACCCGGCAGGGGGCGAGCCGGTACGACACACGGCGACGAGGTCCTGTACCTGTCGTTGCAGCGTCATCGCCCGCGTCCAGTCGCTCTCCCGCACGGCCGCGTCAATGCCGAGGGACAACCCGGGCGCGACGTTGACGCTCGCGGCGATAGTGCCATGTCCCCCGACAACCAGGCTCGCGAAGAGCATCGTGTCCGTGCCCGTCAGGACCGCGAAGTCCTTGCTGCCCTCGGTGGCGGCGAGCACGGACTGGAAGTACTCGAAGTCGCGGCTACTGTCTTTGATGCCGACCACGTTCCGGTGGCTGGCGAACTCGCCGACGAGATCCGGCGCCAGCCGGACACCGGTCATCATCGGAATGTTGTACAGCATTACCGGAAGTGGCGAGGCCTCGGCGATCAGGTCGTAGTAGCGGCGCACATCCGAGTCGGTCATCGGGAAGTACGACGGCGTAGGCACCAGAGCCGCCTCTGCGCCGAGGTCCGCGAACCCATGGAGCTCAGCGAGTACGTCGGACGGTGTGCCTCCCGCGGGGGCGGGTACTGCCCTCAAGTCACCGGCATGGTCACGTACGGTGCCCAGAACCGTACGCCGCTGCTCCAGGGTGAGTCGAGGGCCCTCGCCCGTCGAGCCTGTCGGACACACGGTCGAGACGCCCGCCGCCCCTATCGAGTCGAGCAGTCGGCGCAGCCCGGCGTGGTCGATTTCACCCTCTACGTCGATCGGTGTCGCGAGCGCAGCATGAACGCCGCCCATGTCGTCGGTCACCATTCGGCGTACCTCCCGTCCTCGTGCCGCCAGTTCGGATCGTGCAGCGTCCAGTCGTGCGGACTCGCCATCACCGCGTCGCGGTCTATATCGATGCCGAGGCCCGCGCCGTCGGTACGCTGGAAAACGCCGTTTTCGGTCAGCAACGGCGACGGGTCGCGCAGGTAGTCGGCCAGGTCACCTCTCGGCAGTCCGGCGTAGCCCTGGTTGTAGTGGAGCCCCGCGCTCTGCTCCTGGATCGGCACATTGCCGCAGCAGAAGCCGATCTGCAGTGATGCCGCCAACGAGATCGGTCCGTTCGGACAATGCGGCGCCACCGCGACGTCATACGCCTCAGCCATCCGTGCGATCTTCTCCAGCTCGAACAGCCCGGTGAGCGAGACATCTGGCTGCAGGATATCGACGACGCCGTCGGCCAGCAGGCGCTTGAACTCCCAACGCGAGGTGAGCCGTTCGCCAGTGGCTATCGGTGTCGAACCTGCTGTGTGTGCGACGTGGACGAGAGCGTCGTAGCACTCTGGCGACACTGGTTCCTCGATCCACATCAATCCATACGGCTCCAGCGCGACGAACAGCGCCTTCGCCATGGCGCGGTGCACACGGCCGTGGAAGTCCATCGCGATCCGCAGGTCGTGTCTGAACTCGGCGCGCAGAGCGTCGACCCGAGCCACGACCTCGTCGACCTTGTGATGCGAGTCGATGTAGTCGAGCGAGCCGGTCGCATTCATCTTCACCGCTGTGAATCCGTGCTCCATTCGCCGCCGTGCATGCTCGACGACGCCGGCTGGCTCGTCGCCGCCGACCCACACGTAGGAATCGATGGTGTCGCGCACCGGCCCGCCCAAGAACTCGTACGCTGCCAGGCCGTGCAGCCGCCCCTTGAGGTCCCATAGTGCCTGCTCAATCCCGGCCGCGGCGGTCGCCAGGATCGGTCCACCGCGGAAGAAGCCGTCGCGGTGCATACGCTGATAGAGGTCCTCAATCCGGCGTACTTCGGAGCCGATGATGTTGTCGGCCAGGTCGGCAACCGCACCCTCCACCGCACGTGCGCGCTTGGGAACGATGCACTCCCCCCAGCCCTGCGCTCCGGAGTCGGTGGTCACGCAGACGAAGATCCACCGTGGGGCGACGCGCAGGACCTCGACGCGTTCGATGGTCTCCACGCTCATCTCGCCACCGCTCGGGTCATCGGTACGCCTCGCCGGATTCCTTGTCGAAGACATGTATCTGCGATCCGACGACACGCATGTCGATCTTGTCGTCGGGGCGTACGACGCGGTCTCGCTCGACCTTCGCGGTGAGGCGCTCGCCGTTGACCCGGAAGTGCACGAACTGCTCAGAGCCGAGCAGCTCGACGACCTCCACAACGCCTTCGACCCGGCCGTCGCCGCGCTCGTCGGCGGGACCAATGAACCGAAGACGCTCAGGGCGGATGCCGACAACGACCTCCTGCTCGGCGGAGCAGTGGGCGAGCGCCGCGGCGCGGTCGGACGGTACGTCGACTCGTACGCCCGAAGCGACCAGGCTGGTCGTGTCCCCAGAGCGCCGCACCCGGCAGGTGACGAAACCCATCGCCGGGGTACCGATGAAGCCGGCGACGAACCTGTTCGTCGGAGATTCGTAGAGCTCATCGGGCGTGCCGATCTGGTTGATGCGTCCGTCGTTCATTACGACAATGCGATCGCCCATGGTGAGCGCCTCTACCTGGTCGTGCGTCACGTACACGGCGGTCGCCGTCACCGCGCGGTGGACCTTGAGGATCTCCGCACGCATCTGGACGCGCAGATGCGCATCCAGGTTGGACAACGGTTCGTCTAGCAGGAACACGGCGGGGTCGCGCACGATCGCGCGACCGAGTGCGACCCGCTGCCGCTGCCCACCGGACAGCTGTTTCGGCCGCCGGTTGAGCAAGGTTCCGATGTCGAGCAGCTCGGCGGTGTCGCGTACGTGCTGATCGATCTCTCCCTTGGCGATCTTGCGGCGCTTGAGCCCGAACGCCATGTTGTCGTACACGCTCATGTGCGGGTAAAGGCCGTAGTTCTGGAACACCATCGCAATGTCGCGGTCGCCGACATCGACATCGTTGACGAGCAGGTCGTCGAAGTAGACCTCACCCTCGCTCAGGGTCTCGAGACCGGCGATGATCCGCAGCAACGTGGTCTTGCCCGAACCGGACGGGCCGACGAGCACCAGGAACTCCTGATCGTTGATGTCCAGGTTGCAATCACGCAGGACGGGGACGTCACCGTACCGCTTCTCCACACCCCGCAAAGCGATGCTTGCCATCGAGTTCTCCCCTCTCACTTAGCCTGGAATCCGGTCTCGAACGGATCGGGTTTTCGGCTGATCCGTCGACCGCCGTCGACGGGCAGGACCACACCGGTGATGTACGAAGCGTCATCGGAGGCAAGGAAGGAGACCGCTCCCGCGACCTCCTCCGGTCGGCCACCGCGCCCCAGCAGCGCCGCGGCGGGCGCCTCTACGAGAGCGTCGTCCGCGTCCTCAAGGCTGCGTTGGAATGCGTCAGTGTGGATTACGCCCGGCGCGACCGCGTTGACCCGGATGTCCCAAGGTGCGAGCTCGACCGCCAGTGATCGCGTCATCGCAGAGATCGCACCCTTGCTTGCGCCGTACGCCGAGTACGTAGCCACTGGCAGCGCCGCCTGAATCGAGGTGATGTTGATGATCGAACCGATCCCCCGTGAGCTCACGTGGTCGGCGAATGCGCGCGAGAGGTCGACGGCGGCGATCAGGTTGGTCTCGACAACGCGGTCCCATTCGGACAAAGGCAGATCGAGGAGACCCAGCCGCGGACCGTGGTAAGCCGCGTTGTTGACCAGCAGTTCCACTTGTCCGAACTTCTCGACCGTCTGAGGCACCACCTGTCGGCGCCGGACACGGTCCCCGAGATCGACGACCAGAGCCTCGGCCGCGTCGCCGATGGACGCACACGTCTCCAGTACGCCTTCAGCATCACGGTCTACACAGGCGACGGCGTACCCGTCGGACGCGAGGCGCACCGCAATCGCGCGGCCGATGCCAGCGGCCGCGCCGGTGACGATACAGCCGGGTCTGCGTGCTTCGGGTGTCGATCCCGTCACTGACCGGCCACCGCCCCGGCTGTGAGCCCGCGGACGATCGAGCGCTGGATTGCGAAGAAGGCGATCATCAACGGCAACGTCGTCACACAAGACGCCGCCATCATGCCACCCCAGTCCGTCTTGAACTGTCCGGTGAAGCTGAGAAGCAGGCCACCAGGGAGGGTCTGGTTCTCCAGCGTGTTGATGAACGTCAGCGGGTACAGGAGGTTGTTCCAGGACTCCATGAACACAAAGGTCGCCGTGGTGAACACGCCCGGCCAGACCAGCGGCAGCACAACCCGGAACAGGATCTGCCACCGCGGGTAGCCGTCGATGCGGGCGGCTTCCTCGACCTCTTTCGGGACGCCGTCGAAGAAGCCCTTCATCATCCAGACGCCGAACGGCACGACGAACGAGGTGTATCCGACGACCAGTCCTGCAATGCTGTTCAGTAGGTGGGCGTTCAGCAGCAACAGGTACAGCGGCCCGACGAGCACGACCAGCGGCAACATGCGCACGATCAACACCAGATAGCCCATCAGTCCCTGCAGCCGGTACTTACCGCGCGAGAGGCTGTAGCCGCCGAGCACCGAGATGACGATCGTCAGGACCGCGGAGACGAGGGACGAGACGACGCTGTTCACCAGAAAGGACATGAACGGAAGCGATTCGCCGACAAGCTTGTCGTAGTTCTCGAGCGTGAAGTCCTTGGGCCAGAACGTCGGATGAAGCTGTGCCACCTCAGACGCCGATTTGAAGGACGTCGCGACCATCCAATACACCGGCGCCAGTGCGACGACAACCGCGATGACGACCGCGATCGTCTGCAGAAGCGTACCGATCGTGAACCGTCGGCGGGTCCTGACGCGTGCCGTCGGCCTAGCCGTGTCGGTCATGTCGTCCTCTGCATCCGTCGTACGTAGAACACGGCGAAGATGAGCAACAGCAGTAACCACACGACGCCGATCGCGGATGCGTACCCGAGGTTGAAGCTCTGGAACGCCTCGCGGTAGACGTAGACGACGAGCGTCGTTGTGGAGTACGCCGGACCGCCCTCCGTCATCGCCCAGATCTTCTCGAAGTCGTTGAAATTCGCGATCACCATGAGCAGTACACCGATCATGCCCGCGTTGCGCATGTACGGAAGCTTGATGCGGCCGACCATCGCCCATACCCGGGCGCGGTCCACCCGTGCGGCTTCGATCACTTCGTTGGGGACCGCGGCCAACGCTGCAGCGAAGATGAGCACGAAGAACGGTGTCTGCACCCAGATATTGGCCACCATGACTGACGGCATCGCCCAGGTAGAGGAGGCGAGCCAGGACACGTTCTGGTCGATGATCCCGAGGTTCGAGAGAATCTCGTTCACGACACCGTTCTGCTCCTCCAGCGCGTACCGGAAGAGGAAGGCAACGACGACGAACGGCACCGCCCACGGCGTGAGCAGTAACGTCTTCGCTAGTCGGAACTTCCCGACGAGATTCTCGGTCAGCAGCGCGAGGGCTGCGCCGGCCACGCAGGACACAGCAACGGAGCCGAATGTGTAGACGACCGTGTTACGCAATGCCGTCCAGAATGTCGCGCTCTGCAATAGGTCTCGGTAGTTGTCCAATCCCACGCCCTGCTCGGGATAGGGGCTAACGGTGTTGTAGTCCGTAGTCGATAGCATCACCGCGCGTACGACGGGGTACGCGATGACCACGCCCAAGACAATCAGCGTCGGTGCGATCATCCAGTCGAACCACGGTGCACGCCGCCGCTTGGCGCGCGGGTGGACCTTAGGCCGCGCCTCGGTCGTGATCGTCACCAGTACCTCAACCGAGTGCGGACTCGAGGTCGGATTGCATCGATGACGCGATGTCGTCGATCGATGCGTCGCTGGTGATCGCCTTCTGTACGCCCACCATGATCGGCCCGAACCCCTGCGTGTACTCCTGTCCATACGGCGGTGTGGTCAACGTGGGGTTGATCTTCTCGAAGAACTCGTTGTTCACAGGTGTGTCGAGCTGTTTCGCGATCTCGCCGGTCGGCTTCTCCACCGGCGGGAACGACGCGGCGACCGGGATCGTGTAGTCCTGGATGGACTTATCGTTCATCGACAGGAATTCCACGAACTTCCATGCGGCCTCCTGGTCAGGTGAGTCGTTGAAGACAACGAGCTGGTGCCCAGCGCCCACTGCGTACGAATCACCGCTCGATGCAGTCGGGAGGGTCGTCACACCCCACGTGTCGTAGAACTCCTCGTCGGACATGCCGTTGGTGTCCTGTACGACGCCCTGCATCAGGTTCTGGTCCCACATGAACGCGACTTGGTCCTCGGCGGCCATTGGACGGAAATCGCCGACCTTGACGTTCGGCTGGATCAGGTCGTTGTCGGCCATCTCCCGCATGAACGACAGGTACTCCTGCATTTCGGGCGTGTCAGCGTTCGCCTTGCCGTCAGCGATCGGCTCAGCGCCGAACGTGCGCATCCACGACCAGTTCGAGTCAAGACCGAACGACCGGTTCGTGGTGTCGATGCCGAGACCGATGACGTCAGGGAACTTCTTCTTGATGGTCGTCATCGCGTCCATCAGGTCGTCGGTGGTTGTCGGCGGCCTATTCGGATCGAGTCCGGCCTTCTGCATCAGCGACTTGTTGTACCAGAAGCCCTGCGGGGAGTCGGTCCACGGCCACGCGACGAGTTTGTCGTTGTACGTCCCGGCGTCGACGTCGGCCGGGTTGAGCTTCGCGATAAGCGAATCATCAGCGAAGTCGTCAAGGGCTACGAGCGACTCGGTGGCGGCGAGAGACGCTGTGTCGTTGCCGGCGATCTGAGCGACATCCGGCGGGTTGCCGGACTGCGTACGCAGCACCAACTGATGACCGATGTCGGTGAAGGACAGTGCTTCGCTCTTCACAGTGATCCCGGGGTTCTGCTTCTCGAACTCCTTGATCAGCGCATTGATGCCCGGTCGAGTTGTCGTCTCGGCCGATGCCCAGTTGGCGAAGGTGATCGTCCCTTTGCTGTCGCCTTTGCCTCCGGCGGAGGAGTCATCGCCGCCGCACGCTGCGGCCGTCAACACCAACGTACCTACGGCAGCGATCGCGGAACAGCGCCGCACCTGACGGCGCCACGAATGCCTACGCCCGGACTCACTTGGTTGCGGCATCTCTGTCGCCCTCCCGACTGGAAAACTTCCCAAGAGGTTAGACCTCTGGTGACATGACCGCAATAGGTCAGATCGCGAGCGCCGAGGTCTCCTATTCAGTCGCGTCCTCGGAGCGCCTTCTGTTGAGCCTCGATTCGGCGCATTGCTGCGCGGTGTGCGGCTCGTATATGCGATCGTGCGGCACGCCGGGCCGCGCCCGGGTCGCGCTGCGAGAGCGCCGCATAGATGCGTTCGTGGTCCTGCCGCGACAACTCTGCCCGCCCGGGGATCGTCAGCGTGGTCTCCATTCCGGAGACCAGCATTTCGCTCAGCACATGGCTCGTCTGTTGGAGGAAACGGTTACCGGCGATCTCGGCGATCGACAGGTGGAAGTTCGTGTCCAGCTGCCTGAGGGCGTCGAAGTCCGGTTCGGGTGCCCTTACCGAGTCCATCTGGTCCAGCATCGAGCGAAGTCGCTTCAGGTCAGCATCGTCGGTGCGCTCTGCGGCCCACCCCGCGGCCGGAACCTCGAGCACCTCACGCATCGCGTAGAGCTCAGAAAGGTTCATCTCCTGGTCGACCAGGGATGCACGCAGCTCCTGTTCGGACAACGGCGGCCGAACGAATACTCCCCGGCCGTGCTTGACCTCGAGTCTGCCGTGCGCCTCCAGGATTCGTACCGCCTCGCGCAGCGAGGGTCTGCTGACGCCTAGCAACTGTGCCATCTCGCGCTCGGACGGAAGCCGATCACCGGCCTGCAGGCTCTCTTCGTGAATCAGCTGCTCGACTTGGCGGACGATTCGCGCGGAAACACTCCCCTGCTGGGTCACTTGCTGCCACATAGTAAGACCTTCGGCTCGTAGGGCGGATTCAGCCTAATGATGCAGGCGGTGCGGCGGTTGGACCTATCGCTGATCGCTGTCTTGCCCGCCCGACATCTGCTCAGCGACCTCCAGATCAGCCACCGATGCGACGTCGGCGACGCCATTGGTCGCCTCGAGCCGCAGGTAACGGGCCCGCGCCGCCGGCCAGGTCGCGTACTTGCGAGCGGCCCCGTTCGGCCATGTGCCAGCCTCGACGACCTTCTGGAAGTTCGTCCCGTCGGTGCTGACGTAGACGTTGTAGTCGGAGATCGTACCGTTCGCGTTACCGTCCTGGCGGGGCAGATATCCGAGCCCGTTCACGTCGTGCTCACGCCCGAGGTCCAGTGTCAACGAGGCCGGCAACGGCCCGGTGGCGGCCGGCGAGGTATGCCAGAAGGTCGTCGGATCACCACCGTCGATCGCACGGCAAGCCTCGTAGCCGGGTCCGTAGCTGCTCGTCGCAGTGGCGGACATCTCCGACTGTGGCACTACGTGATCGAATCGGGGATCGTCCGGGCCTCCGGTGTCCTCGGGCAGCGTCGTCGTCAGACTCGGACCCGGCCGGGCGATGACGTCGACTTCGGACAGCGAGGCCGGGTCCTCGCCGCAACCGCCGGCGGGAGCGGCCAAACGCACGTAGCGCGCAGTCCGTCGGCGATCCAGGACGACGGCTTTGGTCGACGACGAACGACTCCAAGTTCCCGATGCGACCGTACGGAAGGTCTTGCCGTCGCGACTCGTCTGTAGCCGGTAGTCGGTGATCATGGCGGTCGTCGATCCGTCGATGCGTGGCCGAACGAGGAGGCCGTTGATCTGTCGGGGGCGATGCAGGTCGAGCGTCAGGGTATGTGGCGGTCTTGCAAGCGGATCGAACTCGGTCTGCCAGACCGTCTCGGGTCGATCGTCGATCGCGTTGGATGCGCGCAGGCTATCGCCCTGATAGAAGCCATGGTCGCTGGATGCCTGGACCGACAACTGGTCCTTCGGTATCGTCCGCGGCGCCGTCGCGGTGGGAGTCACACCCACGTCGTCGAACTGAGCGTGTCCCCACTTTCCAGTCTGCAGTGCGACGTTGCCCTGCAGGTGCCTGGCATCGTGCACCCGGGCGATACGGGTGCCGTCGAGCAGCGCAGTAAGCCGGTCACCGCGCATCCGCAGCGCGACACGGTGCCACTCGTGCGGATCGATCGCCGCTTCGCCGGAGGCGAGTTCGATACGCCGGCGGGTTCCCGGATCGACTGAGTACAGCGACCAGCCGTCCGTGCCAACGCGGAGGTGGTATCCGCCGACGACGTTCTCAGTGCCCGTCACCTGGCTGGAGACCCGTCCGATCACCTCGGCGTAGTCAGCGCCGTCGAGCAGCACCTTTGCCCGTGCCGTGTAGTCGCCCCACCATCGTGGGTCGCCGACCACCGTGGTCGGCGGCAGGAACCCGGAGTCGTTCCACGTAACCGGCTGTTCGGGCGTCTGCTGGCGATAACAGCGGCCAGCACGTCCACCACCGCACGACACGATCTCGAACGCGCCATTGACATCGGAGAAGTAGCGGGCGAGCTCCTCGCTTCGCCCCTCTCCCTCGAAATCCTCCTCATACGGCAGCTCCAACTGCTCGTGCACATCGGACGACGGCAGCGCATCTCCCTTGCCCGCGTCAGTTCGCGTGCTGACCGAGTACAGGTGCCCGGGTTCGACCTCAAGTTCGTACGATCCACCGCGTGGTGTGATTGCACCCTCGTGGCGGAAGAGCTCTCCATCCTTGTGTGTGCCCGACCTCAGGTCGCTGCTCCACACCTGCAACTCGGCCTGCGGGAGGTTCTCGAGATCAAACCGCACAGTGGTCGGCCGCGCGATATCCATCCCCTCGACAATGGTGCTGAAGTCATGGCCCGATGGAGAGACCAGGCTGGTGTACGTCGCGCCCGAGTCAAGCCGGCCGCTGCCGGTGTCGAGATAGTGCCAGCCGGGCTCGGTGAACTGGGTCGTGTGCGCGTTCGCCCAAATACTCTTGCCGACGTCGTAGAAGCCGGACCATGGCCATTCCGCGACCATCAAACCGCTGTCGGCGATCGGCAGATTCGCATACCACGCCGAGATGAGCGACCAGCTCGTATAGGAGCTCATCCGGGCGTCGATGTACATCCGATTCAGCGCTCTGGCGATTGGCGCCGCGCCGACGTCACGGCTGCCCGCCGCGTTCTCGCTCATCCATAACGGCTCTCCGAGCTCACGCGCGGTGGGCGTGCTGGCACAGTCGGTGTACTCGCTCCGGTGTCCGCAGGCGAAGTGCACGCCGACGACATCAACCGCCTCCTTGAAGGCGCGGTCTTCGGCCATCGAGTCGGCCACCCGCCAGAGCTTGGCCGAACAGCAGTCGTCGGCCGCGACGACATCCACATACGGATAGTGCCGATCGAGGGCGCGGGCCAGCCGTACGTACCACTGTGTGTCGTATCCGCGCTCGTTCCAGCCGCCGAGATAGTCGATGTGCAGGCCATGGCGTTCCGCGCACTTTAGCCAGCTCAGGTAGAAACCGATCGTCAGCTGCGAGTAGAAGCCACCATCAGGGGTGCCATCGTCGCCACGAGCCCAGCCAGGTGCTCCCCAGGCCAGCGCCGACAGCGTGATGTCCGGGTTGCGCCGCTTGGCCTGTTTCATCAGCCACCATTCGTACCCACGTCCGCAGTCGACCTCACCGTTCGTGCGCTGATGGGTCAGCTCGGAGCCGGATGTGGAGTTGACGTCGGAGCCGATCTCAACCTTGAGCATCTGCAGAGCCGCGCCGTATCCGGGCTTGAAAAGGTAGTCAAGAATCTGTCCGCGCTGCCGGGCCGGGTAGTCGTAGAGCAGACGAGACGACCCACCAGCGCTCAGCGCACCGACACCGTCGAACCGACGTCCCCTACTCGCACCATCGATGATCGCGGTCTCCCCCTCCGCACCCCAGTTCGTCGACTCTGTAGAGGACGACGGAACTTGGCCCCGTTGCGGCCGTGCGGCCGATCCGGGAATTGCCTGTATCAATCCCACCGTCAGTACGGCGACGACGAGTGCGTACCAGATCGGACGCGGTGACGGGTGCATGATCGTTCGTCCCTCCCGGCCGCCCCGATGCGAGCCTTGCGCACACAGGTAAGACCTCTGTCCGCTGAGCGTAAGGTCGAACGGTTCGACGGTCAACGCTTTCGTTTCCGGATGAGCAAAATCTGGGTGCCGAGCCGGGCGTCGAAACTCCGAAGCGGTCCGCTGCCTTGCTCGCGACTGACGCGCTGAGACGCGTGCTACCCAGACCGTCGGTGCGTTGGCCTAACGTGAGGTCATGGCTTCCGATCTGGTCGAGGATCCGACCGACGACATCGACCCGCGTACGCCCGTCGACGGTGTGCACGTCGTCGGCAGCCTGTCGCCGAGTCGTGCGTCGGACTTCATGACCTGCCCGCTGTTGTACCGGTTCCGCGTCATCGACAAGCTGCCGGAGGCGCCGAGTGCGGCGGCGGCCCGGGGCACAGTCGTGCATTCGGTGCTGGAGTCGTTGTACGACGAGCCGGCGTCGGATCGTACGCTCGAGCGCGCCGTCGAGCTGGTACGCCCGCAGTGGGAAGCGCTCTTGGAGCAGGAGCCGGAGCTGGCGACCATGTTCGAGGGTGACGACGCGCGTGACCTCGCCGACTGGCTCGGCGAATGCGGGTCGTTACTGGAGAAGTACTTCACCCTCGAGGATCCGACCCGGCTCGAGCCCGCTGACCGCGAGCTGTACGTCGAGCACGTACTCGACTCCAAGCTGCTCATCCGCGGCTACATCGACCGCCTCGACGTCGCGCCGACCGGCGAGGTGCGCGTCGTCGACTACAAGAGCGGACGGTCTCCGAGCGAGCTGTTCGAGGCCAAGGCTCTGTTTCAGATGAAGTTCTACGCGCTGGTGCTCTGGCGTACCCGCGGCACCGTGCCGACGCTGCTGCAGCTGATGTACCTCGGCAACGCCGAGATCCTGCGCTACGCACCCGATGAGGCCGATCTGCTCGCCACCGAGCGCAAGGTCAATGCTCTGTGGGACGCGATCGCGCGAGCCACCGAGACAGGCAACTGGCGTCCCCGCAAGAGCGCGCTGTGCGGTTGGTGCGACCACAAGGCGCACTGCCCCGAATGGGGCGGCACGCCGCCGCCGCTACCGACCGCCGACGACGCCGATCACTCCGGGTAGAGGTGGCACGCGACCTGCACATCGCCGGCCGTCCGAAGTTTCGGGTCCTCCCCCGGCTCGAACGTCACCTCGACGCCGTCCGGGCGTACGTCGCGACCGGCGACGCCCTTCCAGAGCGGCTCCTGTGGATCAGCGTCCTTGATCTTGGTGAGCACGTCGTCGACGTCCACACCGGTCTTGTCCTTACCGGCAGGCACATGTGCCGTGTGACTGGGTACGTCGAGTTCGTCGACCTCGCCGATGGTGGCGCGCTCGCGCTCGTAGTCTGCCTCGGGCACCTGCGTCCAGTGCGTCTCCAGCAGCACCCGAAGGTCGCGACTCTCCCAGCCGCATTTGTCGAACGCCGCCGGGCACCGCGGATGGAACGAGCACCCGAGCGGCGGGCTTGCGGCGTCGGGGATCTCACCCCGGGGCACCTCACGCGGGCCCGCCCGATCCGGGTCGAGATCGGGAATCGCGGCGACCAGCGACTTGGTGTACGGATGCTTCGGGTTGTTGAAGATCTCATCGGTCGAGCCGAGCTCGACGATCCGGCCGAGGTACATGATCGCAATGCGGTCGCAGAAGAACTTCGCGCTCGCGAGGTCGTGCGTGATGTAGACGTACGTGAGGTCGAGGTCGGCCTTGAGATCGAGCATCAGCTGCAGGATCTTCGAGCGTACGCTCATATCGAGCATCGATATCGGCTCGTCGGCGACCAACAGCTGCGGGTCGAGGATGATCGCCCGCGCGATCACGGCCCGCTGCTTCTGCCCGCCGGACAGGTCGCCCGGGTACTTCTTCAGGAACTGGTCGGCCGGCGAGAGCCCGACCCGCTCCAACGCATCGACGACCCGCTCGCGCAACTGAGCGCCGCGAGCGATCTTGTGGATCTTCAGCGGGTGCCCGACGGCCGTCTCGATGTCCATCGACGGGTTGAGCGCGGCGCTGGGGTCCTGGAAGACCATCTGCAGGTCGCGGCGGATCGAGCGCAGCTCGCTGTTCGAGAGTTCGCCGATCGCGCGGTCGCCGTAGTGGATGCTTCCGCCGGTGACCGGCGCCAGCCCGAGCAGCGAGCGCCCGAGCGTACTCTTGCCGCTGCCCGACTCCCCGACGAGTCCGAGCACCTCGCCCTTGGCGATGTCGAGCGTCACACCGTCGACGGCCTTGACGGATCCGGTGTCGCGTCCGAACAGCCGGGACAACCCACTGCCCTGCAGCCGGAAATGCACCTCGACGTCGCGCATCGTGATCAGGGGCGCCGCGCCCGCTGCGTTGTCCGGCGCCGGAGCGTCCTCATGCTTCGTCGGCAACGCTCAGCTCCTCTCGCTCGAGGCGGGTGCGTCCGCCTTCGGGAATCGCGTCGTCGGGCCCGTGCAGCCAGCACTCGACCCGTTGGTCGGGCGGTACGTTCAGGGGCACCGGCGCCTTCGACTCGCACACCTGCATGGCATGCGGACAACGCGGATGGAACAGGCAGCCCCCGGGCGGATCGATCAAGTCCGGCGGCGCACCCGGGATGAAGTTCAAACCCGTTGTCTGCAACGAGATCGTCGAGCGCAACAGCTCCTGGGTGTACGGATGCTGCGGATCCCGGAACACCGCCCTCGAGTCGCCGATCTCGACGATGCGTCCGGCGTACATCACCGCGACCCGGTCGCAGGCCTCGGCGACAATGCCGAGGTTGTGGGTGATCAGCAGCAGCGAGGTGTCGAACTCGCGGCGTACGTCGGCCAGGATGCGGATGATCTGTGCCTCGACGAGTACGTCGAGCGCGGTCGTCGGCTCGTCGGCGACGATGAACGACGGTCGCAGCACCAATGCGAGAGCGATCGTGAGCCGCTGGCGCATACCGCCGGAGAACTCGTGCGGGTACGACCGGAACCGCGTCGGGGGAATGCCGAGGACACGTAGCACCTCGAGCGAGGCATGCTGGATCTCGTCGTCGGGCATATCCGGATGATGTGCCTTCAGCGCCTCCGAGAAATGCTCCGAGATGCGCATCAGGGGGTTCAGCCGGGTCATCGGCTCCTGGAAGATCATCCCGAGCTCACGGCCGCGTAGCGCCGTGTGCTCCTTGCTCCCCAGAGGGGGCATCTTCGAGCCCTTGAACGTGATGTCTCCGTCGACGAAGGCTCCGCGCGGCAGCAGGCCGAGCAGGCCGCGGCCGAGGGTGGTCTTACCGCATCCGGACTCTCCGACGAGCCCGAGCGTCTCGCCCGGCCGGATGTCGAAGCTGACGCCGTTGACGGCCTTTGCGGCTCCGTGGTCGGTGCCGTACCAGACCCGAAGGTCGCGTACGGACAGCACGGCGTCCTTCGGCGCGACGTCCGGTGCTGGTTCTGAGGCGGTCGTCGGATCGCTCACTTCGCCGTCTCCTCTGCGGTGATCTTCTTCAGCCGTCGCTTGCGCAGCGTCGGGTTGATGGTCTCGTTGAGACCCTCACCGACCAGTGTCAGGCCGACGATCACCAGCACGATCGCCAGACCCGGGAACACTCCGGTCCACCAGATGCCGGCGGCGGCGTCTTCCAGCGCACTGCTCAGGTCGTAACCCCAGTCTGCTCCGTCGCTGGGTTGGATACCGAGACCGAGGAAGCCGAGCGCAGCCAGAGTCGACAGCGCATCGGAGGCGTTCAAGGTGCCGATCACCGGGACGCTCTGGATCACGTTGCCGAACAGGTAGCGGCTGATGACGGTACGCCCCGGGGCGCCGATGGCACGGGCGGCCTCGACGTACGTCGCCTCCCGCGCGCTCACCGTGCTGTTTCGTACGACCCGGAAGTACTGCGGCATATAGACCACGGTCAGCGACAGTGCGGCCGAGACCACACCGGCGCCGATCTTCTCGCTGAGCAGGAAGCCGACCACGATCGCCAGCAGCAGCGACGGGAACGCGTACAGCGCATCCATGATCAGCACCAGGATGCGGTCGAGCCAGCCGCCGACGTAACCCGAGATCAACCCGAGCACCAGGCCCAGGATGAGCGACCCGAGCACCGCGAGCACGATCACCATCAACGCGGTACGCGAGCCGAACACGACCCGCGACCACACGTCGTAACCGAAGCCGTCGGTGCCCATCAGGTGGTCGCCGCCCGGAGCGGCCTTCTGCGGGAAGTCGACGCCGTCGGCGGAGTTCTGGGCGAACCCGAAGGGTGCGATCCAGTTAGCAAAGACCGCCAGGATCACGAAGAACCCGACGATGATGATGCCGGAGAGCAGAACCCAGCGGCCCAGACCGCTGGTATTGCGAATCGGCGAGGTGAGCTTGTTCCAGAGACCCATGTCAGTACCTCACCCTCGGGTCGATCATCGCGTTGATGATGTCGATCACCAGGCTCACCACGACGACGACGATCGCGAACAGGCTGATGATGCCCTGCACGGCGATGTAGTCGCGCCCTTCGATGTAGTCGATCAGCCGGTTGCCGAGTCCTGGCCAGGCGAACGTCTTCTCCGTGAGCACCGCGCCGGACATCAGCAGCGCGACCTGCAGGCCGACGATGGTGACGACCGGAACGAGAGCGTTGCGGAAGGCATGCGAGCGGACGACCTTGCTCTCCTTGATGCCGCGCGCGCGGGCAGCCTCGACGTAGTCGGCCTGCAAGGTCTGCAGCACATTGACTCGGGTGAGCCGGATGAAGATGCCGCAGATCAGCAGCGCGAGCGTGACCGCCGGAAGCATCAGATGCTGGAGGACGTCGGCTACCGCAGTGCTGTCGCCGGCGATGATCGCGTCGACGAGCAGGATGTGGGTGCGGCTCGGCACGTTGTAGGTCGTCATCGTGTCGCTGTCGCCGAGCAGCGGCCAGCCCGGGAAGGCTTTCAGGAACAGGATCTGCACCAGCAGACCGGTGTAGAACACCGGGGCGGCGTACGTGATGATGCCGAAGATCCGGATCACGGCATCGCTCGTGGTGTCGCGCATGCGCCCGGCCAGCAACCCGAGCGGAATGCCGATAACCAGGGCGATGAGCAGTGCCGAGACCGTGAGCGTCAGCGTGGCGCCGCCATTCTCCTTGACCACGTCGAGGATCGGCTGGTTATCGGTGATCGTGCTGCCGAAGTCGAGTCGCAGGACACTACCGAGGTAGTCGAAGTACTGGACGATCAGCGGCCGGTCGAGGCCGAGCTGTGCGCGGCGCTCGTCGAGCGCTGCCTCCGACAACCGGCCGCCGACCGATGCGGAGACGGGGTCACCCGGGGCGACCCGCATCAGCAGGAAAACCAGGGTGAGCAGGATCCACACCATCGGGATGATGAGGAACAGGCGTTGCACGATGTAGCGGGGTAACGAACCGGCCTGGGCCGCCATCGAACCTCCCTCTCAGCTACGGGCGCTGACACGCCGAGAGGAGGGGAGCCCGGATCGAGCAACCCCTCCCCTCGTACGGGTCAGCCTTGGTACGACACCATCCAGAACCGGAAGATGAACGCGGGGTCCAGAGTCTCCTTGACGCCATCGATGCCCGGCTGGGTCACGGCGACGTTCTTGCCGACCCAGGTCGGAACCGTCGGGACGTCCTCGGCGGCGATGTCCTGGATCTTGCCGAACGCCTTCTCTCGGGTCGCCGCGTCATCGGTGCCCTGCTCCTCGGCCACCAGCTTGTTGATCTCCGGGTTCTTGTAGTTGTTGGCGTAGAAGCCACCGTCTACGAAGAAGGGCGACAGGTAGTTGTCGGCGTCGAGGAAGTCGGGGAACCAGCCGAGGATGAACAGGTCGTACGCGTTCTCCTTGTAGAGGTTCTGGTACTGCTCCCACTCCGCGCTCTTGGTCGTCGCGTTGAACAGACCGCTGTCGTTGAGCTGGCTCTTCAGCTCGGTGGCCTCATCGACGGCATTGGGGCCGTAGTGCGACGGGGTGTAGCCGAGCGTGATGTCGACCGGAGTCTTGACGCCCGCCTTCTGCAGGATGGCCTTCGCCTTGTCGACGCTCGGCTCGCCGTACTTGGTCTTGAACGAGTCGACCTGACCCGGGAAGCCCGGCGGGACCGGCGAGTACAGCGGGTCGACGGTGCCCTCGTACGCACGGTCGGAGATCGCCTGCCGGTCGACCAGCTGCGCGACGGCCTGGCGGATCGCCTTGTCCTTGCCGACCGGCGTGCCGAGCTGCCAGGTCCAGTAGCGGATCTCCGCGCCCTCGCCCTTCTCGACGTTGACGCTGTCGTTGCCCTCGAGGTCGGTCAGATCGGTCGGGCTCAGGCTGCGCCATGCCACCTGGACCTCGTCGTTCTGGATCGCGAGCTTGAGGTTCGACGACTCCGGGTAGTACTTGACGAAGATCAGCGGCGACTTGCCCTCGTTGGCGCCCTGATAGGTCTCCGACTTCTTCAGTGACGCCTGTTGGCCCGACTCGTAGTCGTCCATCACGTACGGACCGGAGCCGATGACATCGGCGTCGCCGGCGATCTTGTCGGCCGGGAACACGTCCTCGTCGACGATCGAGGTCGAGGAGTGCGTCAGCACGAACTGGAACGTCGTATCGGGCCTGCTCAGGTTGAACTGGACCGTCTTGTCGTCGGGGGTCTCGATGTCCTTCAGGCTCGCGAGCAGCGTCGAAGCGCCGTTGGGGTCGGCGATCTTCAGGTTGCGGTCGAAGGAGTACTTCACATCGGATGAGGTGAGCTCATCGCCGTTGGAGAACTTCAACCCGTCGCGCAGCGTGCAGACGACCGTCTTCGGGTCCTTGTACTCGCACTTCTCGGCCGCATCGCCCTGGGGCTTGTTCTCGCCCGCGGGGATGGTCAGCAGCGTCTGGTAGATCGCGTAGTGCAGCGTGGACGAGCCGAGGTCGTACGCACCTGCGGGGTCGAGGGCCGTCACTTTGTCGGTCGTACCGAGCGTCCAGGGCTCGCCGGTGCCGCCGGCTGCGCCACCGCTGTCATCGTCGCCGCCGCATGCCGCCAGCGACAGAGCCAGCACACCCGCGCTGGCCAAGGCCAGGATCTTCTTCACAGC
Organism: Nocardioidaceae bacterium SCSIO 66511; assembly: GCA_023100825.1. Classification (NCBI taxonomy): domain Bacteria; kingdom Bacillati; phylum Actinomycetota; class Actinomycetes; order Propionibacteriales; family Nocardioidaceae; species Nocardioidaceae bacterium SCSIO 66511. The sequence continues at coordinate 2,528,716 of CP095846.1, forward strand.
CCAATACCTCTCGTTTCGCGGAACCCCGTCGTCGGAGAGCCGACATACCAGAATGTGGACACCCTACTAGTGACGGTCGTCGTGTAAAGACGATGACGGACGCTACAGCATCGCAATCCTGCAACGATCTGGCGCCGCCCATGCAGAAGGGTGCAAGACGTACGGTCTCAGGCCGAAACCGCGAGAAGGAGGCGGCCGGCGTCGAGCCCTTCGAGGGTGTCGCGCTCGGCAGTGCGCGCCGATGCGGGTACGGGGACGTGGTGCGGGATCGCCAGCACCCGACAGCCCGCCGCAGCGGCCGATGCCGCACCCGTCGGCGAGTCCTCGATCGCAACGCAGTCGGCCGGGTCGACGCCGAGGATGCGCGCTGCGGTGAGGTACGGGGCCGGATGCGGTTTGCCGTCGCTGACCTCGTCACCCACCACGACCGCATCGAAGCTGTCGGCCGGGAGCCGGCGCAGGAGCGGCTCGACGATCGCGCGGTACGACATCGTCACCAGCGCGGTCGGCACGTCGTTCGTACGCAGGTCTGCGAGCAGATCGAGGGCGCCGGGTCGCCAGTCGAGCGGACCCTCCATGCGCTCGGCCATCACAGTGACCAGCTCGTCGACGACCTGCTCGGCCGTCATGGTGAGGTTCATCCGCTCGCGGATGTAGCGGCCCGAGTCGATCAGGTCGTTGCCGACCAGTTTGAGCGCGTCGTCCTTCGTCCACTCCGCCCCGTGGCGCCGCGCGAGGTCGTACTCCGCTTCGATCCACAGCGGTTCGGTGTCGACGATGGTGCCGTCGAGGTCCCACAGGACCGCGGCCGGAAGTCCCTGTTGCATAGCGCGATTCTCTCAGCCGCCGTCCGCGGCCCGTTGCGCTCCCCTACCGCCCGCGAATTGCCCTGGGTCGTGCGGGCCACCCGCGCGGTTTGCCTTGGAACCAAGGCAAACCGCGCCTCCCCAAGGCACACGTCGCGTGGGATGTGACAACCCGCCGTGGGAGGTACGGAGCGAGTCCGAGACGAACGGGCAAGCGCGCCACTCACGCCGGAATCCGTCCACAGACCGTCACGGGTCTCCCAGATTTCCCCAGGCGTACGTGATGGCCGAACAAGTTGAGCAAGTCCACCGCACCCTGCAGGGCATGAATGACGACGGATTCTTCTCCTGGGCGATCGAGCGTGGTGGGTTCTTCACCCGCGGCGAGGCTATCGACTGCGGCATGCGTGACTCTCAGCTACGCCAAGCGGTTCGCGCGAAATACCTCGTGCGACTCCGCCACGGCTACTACTCCCCCTCGACGTACGTGGAATCGCTCGATTCGACGGAACGCCATGCACTTCTCGCTCGGGCGGTGCATCACCGCCTCGGCGACCGGTACGCGTTGGCCGGCATCTCGGCATGCGCCGTGCAGGGCGTCGAACTGTGGAGCGACGACCTCACCACGGTGCATGTTGTGCGAATCGACGGACGCACTGGCCGGAAGGAAGCTGGTGTGCGCTATCACGAGTTCCCAGTGGAGCCAGAGGCCGATGTCGTGTCGGTCGGAGCCGTTCGCGCCATGAACCCTGCCCACGCAGTCTGGCAGGCCGGTTGCGACCAAACGATCGAGCGCGGGTTGGTGTCCACGAACTCCGCGCTCCATCGCGGCATCGTGACAGCGGAAACACTCCGGTCGCGGGCTGCGGCCTTCAGTCGTTGGCCGGGTTCACGCGGGGCACGAATCGCGATCGGCCTCGCCGACCCACGCGTCGAGAGTGTGGGAGAGTCACGGACGTTCTACCTGTGCTGGGAGCAGCACTTGCCCCTCCCGGAGCCGCAGTTCGAGGTGATTGACGATGCGGGCACCCTCATCGGTCGTACCGACTTCGCCTGGCACGAGTACCGCCACGTCGCTGAGTTCGATGGCGCAGCCAAATACAGCCGCTACCTTCGTCCGGGCGAAAGCATCAGCGATGCGGTAATGCGCGAGAAGGTTAGGGAGAACCTGATCCGAGCCGAGCTGTTCGGCGTCACCCGCATCATCTGGATCGAGCTCACATCATCGAAACGCCTGCACACGGCACGGACCCTCCATGAGGCGCTCGACCAGAGTCGTCGCTTGTACACGCGCAATCGTACTGTCGTCGCGTAGTCGCGCCCGTTTGCGGCACGCCCCAACGTGGACTGCTACCTCGCACGGCACATACCCCTTGGGAGAGCGCGGACTCCCTTGGGACCAAGGCAAACCGCGGGATGCGTCGCACACTCCACGACAAACACGCACTCCCCACAGCACACACCCCCTGGGAAGCGCGGACTCCCTTGGGACCAAGGCAAACCGCGCCCCGTCCATGCGGCCGCCGCCGCAAACCACGGGCAGCGGTCAGCGGGCGTTGAAGTAGGACGCCTCGGGGTGGTGGAGCACGATCGCGTCGGTGGACTGCTCGGGGTGGAGCTGTAGCTCTTCAGACAGCGAGACGCCGATGCGCTCGGGGCGCAGCAGCCGTACGATCTGCGCGCGGTCCTCGAGATCGGGGCACGCCGGGTAGCCGAAGGAGTAGCGCTCCCCGCGGTAGCCCTGCTTCAGGATCCCCGACAGCTCGGCCGCGTCGTCGCCGCCGATCCCGAGCTCGGCGCGTACGCGAGCGTGCCAGTACTCCGCCAGCGCCTCGGTCAGCTGCACCGACAACCCGTGCAGCTCGAGATAGTCGCGGTACGCGTTGCGCTCGAACAGCTCGGCGGTCACCTCGCTGACATGGGCGCCCATGGTCACCAGCTGGAGACCGATGACATCGAGCTGGCCGGAGTCCTTGGGCCGGAAGAAGTCCGCTAGGCACAGGAACCGTCCGCGCTGCTGGCGCGGGAACGAGAACCGCGCCACCTCGCCCGACTGCGTCTCCGCATCCAGTACGACGAGGTCGTCGCCCTCGGCGAAGCACGGCCAGTATCCGTAGACGACACCGGGTTTCATGATGCCCTCGGTCTGGATGCGGTCGAGCCACATCCGCAACCGCGGGCGTCCCTCGGACTCGACCAGCTCGTCGTACGAAGGACCGTCGTCGGCCCGCGACGATTTCAGGCCCCACTGCCCCATGAACGTCGCCCGCTCGTCGAGCCAGCCGGCGAAGTCGCCGAGCTGCACACCCTTGACGATGCGGTCACCCCAGAACGGCGGGGTGGGCACGTCGACGTCCGTTGCGACGTCGGACCGCGCAGGCACCTCCACCGGCTCAGCAGTTGCGGCCGCGGTACGCGAACGGACCTTGCGTTTGCGCAGCGGCGGGAGCTCGGCGCCGGGTACGCCGCGCTTCACGGCGACCAGGGCATCCATCAGCCGCAATCCCTCGAATGCGTCGCGCGCATAGCGAACGTCGCCTTCGTAGAGCTCCGCGAGATCCTCCTCGACGTACCCGCGGGTCAACGCCGCGCCGCCGAGCAGCACCGGGAACTCGCCCGCTTGCCCGCGCGAGTTGAGCTCCTCGAGGTTCTCCTTCATCACGACTGTGCTCTTGACCAGCAGACCGGACATGCCGATCACGTCCGCGCGGTTCTCCTCGGCGGCCTCGACGATCGCGTTGACCGGCTGCTTGATGCCGATGTTGACCACGTTGTAGCCGTTGTTGGTGAGGATGATGTCGACGAGATTCTTGCCGATGTCGTGCACATCGCCCTTGACCGTCGCCAGCACGATGGTGCCCTTGCCGTCGTCGTCCTCGGTCTTCTCGATATGAGGTTCGAGATGGGCGACGGCGGCCTTCATCGTCTCGGCCGACTGGAGTACGAAGGGCAGCTGCATCTCGCCCTTGCCGAACAGCTCCCCGACGACCTTCATGCCCTCCAGCAGCTCGTCGTTGATGATCTCGAGCGCCGTCTGCCCACCGGCCATCGCTTCGTCCAGGTCGGCGTCGAGTCCGTTGGACTCACCGTCGATGATCCGCCGCTGAAGCCGATCCGACAGCGGCAGCGCCGCGAGCTCCTCCGCACGAGACGCCTTCGCGTCCGCGGCCTTGACGCCCTCGAACAATCCGAGCAGCTTCTGCAGCGGGTCGTAGCCCTCGGACCGCCGGTCGTACACGAGATCGAGCGCGACTTCGCGCTGTTCGTCGGGGATGCGGTTCATCGGCAGGATCTTGCTCGCGTGCACGATCGCCGCGTCCAGGCCCGCCTCCTGGCACTCGTGCAGGAACGCGGAGTTGACGACCTGCCGTGCCGCCGGGTTGAGCCCGAAGGAGATGTTCGAAAGACCGAGTACGGTCTGCACCCTCGGTCGGCGTTGCTTCAGCAGCCGGATTGCCTCGATCGTCTCGACTCCGTCGCGCCGGCTCTCCTCCTGCCCGGTGCCGAGCGTGAACGTGAGGGTGTCGACCAGGATCGATCCCTCGTCGAGGCCCCATTCGTCGACGAGCTTGTCGATCGTGCGCTCGGCGATGGCCACCTTGTGCTCGGCGGTACGCGCCTGCCCCTCCTCATCGATGCACATCACGACGACACCGGCGCCGTGCTCCTTGATCAGCGGCATCATCCGGGCGTACCGACTCTGCGGACCGTCGCCGTCCTCGAGGTTTACCGAGTTGACGACGCAGCGCCCGCCAAGCAGCTCGAGACCCGCCTGGATCACCGGCGGCTCTGTGGAGTCGAGCATGATCGGCAGCGTCGACGCGGTCGCGAGCCGCGACGCGATCTCCTTCATGTCAACGGCGCCGTCGCGGCCGACGTAGTCGACGCACAGGTCGAGCAGATGCGATCCGTCGCGGATCTGCGCACGCGCGATCTCGACGATGTCGTCCCAGCGCTCCTCCAGCAGCGCTTCGCGGAACGCCTTGCTGCCGTTGGCGTTCGTACGCTCACCGACCGCGAGGTACGAAGCGTCCTGACGGAACGGCACGCTCTGGTAGAGGCTGGCAACGCTCGGCTCCGAGCTGGGCGTACGCTCGGCCAGCTTTCGGCCGCGTACGCGCTCGACGACCTGGCGCAGGTGCGCCGGCGTGGTGCCGCAGCACCCGCCGACGAGCGACAAGCCGTAGTCGCGGGTGAACGTGTCGTGCGCATCTGCCAGCTCTTCGGGCGTCAGCGGGTAGTGCGCGCCGTCCTTGGTCAGCTGCGGGAGCCCGGCGTTGGGCATACAGGCCAGACCGATGCTCGACGTACGCGCGAGGTAGCGGAGGTGCTCGCTCATCTCGGCCGGACCCGTCGCGCAGTTGAGCCCGATCAAGTCGACGCCGAGGGGTTCGAGGGCGGTGAGCGCCGCGCCGATCTCGCTGCCGAGGAGCATCGTGCCGGTCGTCTCGACCGTCACGTTGACGATGATCGGCACGGCGGAGTCGGCGGTCGTACGCGCGCGTTTCGCGCCGATGATGGCGGCCTTGGCCTGCAGGAGGTCCTGCGCGGTTTCGACCAGGATCGCGTCTGCCCCGCCCTCGATGAGTCCGCGCGCTGCGTCCTCGTAGGAGTCACGGAGTACGGCGAACGGCGCATGGCCGAGCGTCGGCAGCTTCGTACCGGGCCCGAGCGAACCGAGTACCCAGCGCGGGTGGTCGTCGGTCGACCAGGCGTCTGCCGCCTCCCGCGCGATCGCCGCGCCCGCACGCGCCAACTCGTACGTACGCTCGGTGATGTCGTACTCGCCGAGGTTGCCGAAGTTTGCGCCGAAGGTGTTGGTGCCGACGCAGTCGCAGCCCACCTCGTAGAACGAGTCGTGAATCGAACGAACCACGTCGGGCCGGGTGACGTTCAGGATCTCGTTACAGCCCTCGTGCTGTTCGAAGTCATCGAGGTCCAGGTCGAACGACTGCAACATCGTGCCCATCGCCCCGTCCGCAACGACGACGCGCTCGGCGAGCGCACTTCGCAGGGACACTGGGGACGCAGGCATGGTGACGATCAACTCCGTGCTTTCGGGGAGTGCGGCTGTGCGGCCGCAGGACTCCTCGAGTCTACGAGGTCGCTGTTCGAACTGTGGACACACGTCTCCACCAGTGAGACGAGGGTCTCGCCGGATGGTCTGACGGTGGCGGCGCCTACTCTGGACGGGTGGAGAGTCACAGGGAGCCCCTCGGCCTGATCGACCCGTGGATGGTCGTGGCGTTCGAGGGTTGGAACGACGCGGCCGAGTCGGCCTCGGGCGTCATCGACCACCTCATCGAGGTGTGGGATGCCGAGCAGATCGCCGAGATGGATCCCGACGACTACTACGACTTCCAGGTCAACCGCCCGTACGTCGGTGTCACGTCCAGTGGCGATCGCGGCATCACCTGGCCGACGACGCGGGTGTACGTCGCCCGGCCGGTCGGGGCCGAGCGCGACATCGTCCTGGTCCGCGGCATCGAGCCGAACATGCGGTGGCGGCAGTTCTCCGAGGAGCTGCTGATGATCGCCGACTGGCTCGACGTACGAATGGTGGTGACTCTCGGCGCGTTGCTGACCGACACCCCCCACACCCGGCCGGTCCCCATCACCGGGTCGGTGAGCGATCCCGGGCTCGTCGCACGACTCGAGCTCGAGGAGTCCCGGTACGAAGGCCCGACCGGCATCAACGGCGTCTTCACCGATATGTGCGTACGCGCCGGCATCCCGAACGCCTCGTTGTGGGCCGCGGTGCCCCATTATGTCGGCCAGCCGCCGTGCCCGAAGGCCACCCTCGCCCTGCTCGGCCGGCTCGAAGACGTCTTCGGCCTCAGCATCGCCGAGGGCGACCTGCCCGAGGAGGCGCGTGCGTGGGAGCGCGGCGTCGACGAGCTCGCGAGCGAGGACGGCGAGATCGCAGAGTACGTCGAGTCGCTCGAGGAGGCGCGTGACACCAGCGAGCTTCCGGAGGCGTCCGGCGACGCGATCGCCCGGGAGTTCGAGCGCTACCTGAAGCGCCGCTCGGGAGACTGAGCGCTCAGCAACGACCGCTCAGAGCCGTAGCCCGAGGAGTGCGTCGAGCGCGGCTCGTACCGCGGCTGGGTCGCCATCGAGCCGATCGGCGCCGGCGAGTGTCGCTTCCGCCCACGAGTCGATCGCCGCCAGCGCGGTCGGCGCATCCAGGTCGTCTGCAAGCGCCGCGCGGAGCTCTGCGACCAGCGGAGCCGCCGGCGCGACACGATCGGTGTCGAGCGCCGTGCGCCAGCGCTCGATGCGACCCCGGGAGGACTCGAGGTCGGCGTCGGTCCATTCCCAGTCGGAGCGGTAATGATGCGCGAGTAGCGCGGCGCGGATCGCGACCGGCTCGACGCCCTGCTCGCGCAGCGCCGAGACGAGCACCAGATTGCCCTTCGACTTCGACATCTTCTCACCGTCGTAGCCGACCATCCCCGCGTGTACATATGTACGCGCAAAGCGCTCCCCGTCGCGCGCGACCTGCGCCTCGGAGGCCGACATCTCGTGATGCGGGAACACCAGATCCGATCCGCCGCCCTGTACGTCGAAGCCCGTACCGAGGTAGTTCAGTGCCATGGATGCGCACTCCATGTGCCAGCCCGGACGGCCGCGGCCGAGACTGCTGTCCCACGCCGGCTCCCCCGGGCGCTCGGCCTGCCAGACCAGTGTGTCCAGGGGGTCGCGTTTGCCCGCACGATCGGGGTCGCCGCCGCGCTCGGCGGAGAGCCCGATCATCGTCGCGCGGTCGAGTCCGGAGATCTCACCGAACGTCGGATCGGCGTGCACCGCGAAGTACAGGTCGCCGTCTACCTCGTACACCGCATCGCGCTTGCGGAGGTCCTCGACCAGGTCAGTGACGAGGTCGACCGTCTCTACCGCGCCGAGGTAGTGGTCCGGCGGAAGCACACCGAGTGCGGTCATGTCGTCACGGAAGAGCTGGGTCTCGCGCTCGGCCAACTCCTGCCAGTCGGTTCCGGTCTGGGTCGCGCGCTCGAGGAGCGGATCGTCGACGTCGGTGACGTTCTGGACGTACATGACATCGGTGCCGTGGTCACGCCACACCCGCTGCAGCAGGTCGAATGCGAGGTACGTCGCCGCGTGCCCGAGATGGGTGGCGTCGTACGGCGTGATGCCGCATACGTACATACGTGCCCGCTCGGCCGGATCGATGGTGACGCGTTCATCCGAGGCCGTGTCGTGGACCGTTGGCGCCGGCCCGCGACCGAAGCCCAGCGTCGACAGGTCAGGGACGTCGCGTGTCGGCCAGGAGCGCATGCACCCGAGCCTAAGCGCTTGTTGGCGGCAACCGTTCGCCGGTCCCGGATGGCGAACAGCCGACAACCGATCGAGTTCACGCCGTGTTCGTGCACCGGATGCCGTACCACGACCTGGTTGCCACCCTCACCCAACAGCCTGGCCACGCCCCAGCACCTGTTCGAGGAGTCGCTCGATGAGTTCGGTTCGCCCCGTGGCCGCTTCCCTGGCCGCATGCCTGACCTTCGCCGGCCTGACGACTCTGTCAGCGATCACGGCCGGATCAGCGCGCGCGGCAGAGGACCGACCGACGTACGGCGACATGACGCACTTCACCGGCGAGTTCCATGCGCACACCGAGGTGAGCGACGGCGTCGAGATGCCAGACGATGCCTTCGATCACGTCGCGGCGAACAGCGACGCCGACTTCTTCACCGTCTCGGAGCACGATGTGCTCTACGACCGGCGCAACAGCGACGACTTCACCGGCGACTGGCGCGATGCGGTCTCGCAGGAGTGGCGATACCTGCACGAGAGGTCCGACGCGTACAACGAGTCTCAGGACGACGTCGTGACGATCGCGGCCGAGGAGATCACCTGGTACGACGACTCCGGGCACATGAACCTGTTCAACACCGACTGGATGGCGACCGCGCGAGCGGAAGGAGACTCGCTCAGCTTCGGGGCCGCGACCGGCGACCTGAAGTACGACCTGCCGACCTTCTACGCGCGGCTCAAGCAGGACCCCGATGCGATCGCGCAGTTCAACCATCCCGACCCCGACGGCAAGGGTTCGTTCGCCGGGTTCGCACATCTCGACCCCGAGGTCGACGACCGGGTCGAGCTGATCGAGGCGAAGAACGACACACAGCGGAAGAACTACCAGGCCGCGTTGGACGCGGGCTGGCACGTCGCGCCGGTGTGGAACGGCGACGAGCACAGCGCGAACTGGGTCACCGGAGACGACGCGATCACCGGCATCTGGGCGGCGGAGAAGAGCCGTGACGCGGTGTACGACGCGATGCGCAACCGCAGCATGTACTCGACCGAGGACGTCAACACGGTTCTGCGGTTCGGCGCTGATGACCAACTGATGGGGTCCGTCCTTCCGGCCGACACGAGCAGTGTGGACCTCGACGTTGCGCTGACCGACGCCGACGAAGCGGAGTCGTTCACCTCCGTACAGGTGCTCAAGAACGACGGCGTCGTGGCGTACGACGTTCCGGTGGGTTCCAGCAACGAAGTCACCGACACGCACGAGCTACCGGTCGACGACGGCGACTATCTCTACGTACGCGCGACGCAGGCCGACGGCGATGTCATCGTCTCGGCCCCGGTGTGGGTCGGCGAGACCACCCGCGGAGCCGACTACGCACCGACGATCGAGGTCGACTCGGAGGTTCCCTCGACGGTCGAGTACGGAGACCGCATCGAACTGCCCGAGGTCGTCGCCGAGGATGACAGCGGCACGACCCCCGATGTGTCGTACGAGGTCTGGGACGACAACGGCGAGGTTCGGGTCCGCAACGGGTCGTTCACGGTGCGCAGCTACTCCGACCATGTCATCGTCGTCAAGGCGACCGATGCCGCGGGCAATGTGGGTGCAGAGATGATCCGACTCCAGGTGAGCCAGGATGACGCCGACCCCGAAGGGGTGTTCCGCTATCTCGGCGCGACGCCGACTGTTGCCGAGGAGCCAACTGGTGCGGGCATCAGCGTCAGCACGGATGCACCGATCGAGCAGGCGTACGCCCAGGTACGCCGAGCGGGCCGCCGGACCTGGGACGACGCGCCGGTGCTCACCTCCGAGCGCGACTCGACGTACGAGATCAACACGATCGGCAAATCGGGCGACGTCTACCAGGACACGGTCACCGGCCAACCGCTGCGCAGCCACGAGTTCGACCTGTCCGCGTTACAACCGGACAAGCGGTACGAGTACCGCTTCGGTGTCGCCGTGGACGGCTCCGAACCCGAATCCGGCGACGAAGCATGGACCGGTGTCCGAGGCACCTTCGTCGCCGGGGGCAAGAGGTCTCGGCCGATCTACCTGCTCGGCGACGCAGCGGCCGAGTCCCGCCGTCCGGCCGACCTCGACCTGTTCGGCGACACGTTGGAGACCCTGCGCCGAAAGGAGCCACGGGGCGACACGCTGATCCAGACGGGCGACCTCGTCGCGAGCGGCGTCCACCGCGAGTACTGGGAGGACGCATTCGACCGTCCGTACGCAGACCTCGGGCTACAGCTGGCCCCGGTGGTAGGCGACGGCGAGAGCGACTTCGACCGCGAGTACAACATCCTCTCGCCGAAGCGAAACTCGATCTTCTCGAACATGTACGCGTTGCCCGACTCGGGTCCGATCGGCGAGAGCAACTACTCGTTCGACCGGGCAAACGTCCATGTTGCGGTCCTGAACACCGTCTACGATCTCGAGTCTCAGCTGGACTGGTTGGTCGACGATATCCGCGGCTCCGACCAGCCGTGGACGGTCGTCGTCGGCCACCGGTCGTACTTCGGAGGCAAAGGCGCCGACGGGCCGGGGATGGCCAAACAGCGCGAGCGGATCTCGCAGCTGTTCACTCGACTCGGCGTGGACCTCTATGTCGGCGGTCACGACAACGTCTACAAGCGGTCGAGGATCTACGACGGCAGACTGGCGAAGACGCCGCAGGAGAAGGCCGACGGTACGACGTTCGTGACCCTGGGGTCGGCGGGGCCCCGATTCGGTGAGAATCGTGAACAACACTGGGACGATGTCGTCGTCGACGACAACATCCAGCTCGGCACTGCCTTGCGGGCATCCCCGAGCAGGTTGGCGGTCACGACCTACGCTCGCGACGGTGAGCGCGTCGATCGGTCGACTCTTCGTCGCCAGCTCGGCTCGTGGAAGGTCAGCACCGCCGAGCTCAACGGAGACACGCTGAACGGCATCGGTCTGGTGAGCCATCGCGGCAGCCGCCGAACGGTGACCGTAGAGGCCGTGTCGTACGACGCCGGCGACCGTACGGCGAACGATCGGAGACTGGTCGAGGTCAAGCTCGACCACCGCGGCGCCGAGCAATGGGTCGCCTTCGACGAGCCACTGCAGGTCGGCGGCAACGACACCGTTGAGGTGCGGTTCTGGGACAGCCCCCGCAAACGCCGACAGCTCCGCGCGCCGTTGATCGTGCAAGAGGGTCTCGCTGGCGACGGCACGTCAGAGTCGCCGTACCTCGTCGACTCTCCGGACGACATCTCGAAAGTCCGCAACGACCCGACCGCCGCGTACCGGGTCACGGCCGACCTCGACCTCACCGATGTCGAGATGACTCAGATCGGTGCGGATCAACCGTTCACGGGTGACTTCGACGGCAACGGACACGACATCACGGCCATGACGACGGAGGCCGGCGGGCTGTTCCAGGTCAACGACGGCTCGATCCATGATCTCGGAATCGTCGACGCTGACGTGTCGTCCGCCGATGCCCGGACCGGTGTCCTCGCCGACAGCAACACCGGCAGCATCGAGCGGGTCTACACGACGGGCATCGTGACCGGGCAGTCGCGCGTCGGCGGGATCGTCGGGGACAACGCGGGGATCCTGCGCGACGCGTACTCCACCGCCCGCGTGCAGAGTGCGACCACCGAGGCGGGCGGCACGGTTGGCGTCGCGCTCGCCGGATCGACGACCGAACGGGTTTACGCATCCGGATCCGTCGGCGCGTCCACCAAGAACGCCGGCGGGGTGGCCGGATACGGCTACACGAGCACCACGTTGCGCAACTCGCTTGCTGTCAACCCGAAGGTCTCCGCGCCCACCTACTCGCATCGCGTCCTCGGACGCGTACTCGCTGGGGACGAGGCAACGCTCGCCAACAACTGGGCGGGCGAGGGCGTCGTCTCGGAGAATCCGAGTGCACCTGGCGAGCCGTCACATGACAATCTGATGGGCGCCACCGCATCAGCCGCGCAGACCAAGTCGCCCGACTTCTATCGCGACTCTCTCGGCTGGGATCTCGACGACACCTGGCTGTGGAACGAGAAGGGTGAGCGCCCGGTGCTCCGCGCGACGCCCGAGGAGGTCGAACCGCCGACCTCCGACCCGGGCGAGCCGGATCTGCCGCAGGACGCCGACGGCGCCTTCACCGTCTCGTCGGTCGCGGACCTCAAGCAGGTGACCAGGTTCCCCGACGAGCGCTATCGCCTCGCCGCCGACCTCGACCTGAGCCAGCAGGAGGACACGACTATCGCCCGTTCCGGCTTCTCCGGCGACTTCGACGGCGCCGGTCATCGCATCAGCGGCTTCCGCTCATCTCGGGGCGGTCTCTTTCCCCTGGTCACCGAAGGCGGGACCATCCACGACCTGGCGCTCGTGGGTGCTGCCGTCGACACCGCTGCCACCAACGTCGGGCTGCTGGTCGACAGCAGTCGAGGCACGATCGAGCGGGTGTCGACCGCCGGCACGATCTACGGCGGATCGACCGTCGGCGGCGTGGTCGGCTATTCGTACGGAGAGCTGCGCAACAGCCATTCGTCCGCCGACGTGTACGCGGCGGACGGTCGTCAGGCCGGCGGGATCGCAGGCATCACCGGGCGCGGCAGCGTCACCGAGTTCACGTACGCGACCGGACATGTCGAGGTCATCGAGGATGCCAACGCAGGCGGCATCAGCGGGTACGCCTACTCGGGTACGACCGTGCGTCACAACATGGCGTTGAACTCTGCTGTCACCGCAACGGGCTACGCCCACCGTGTCGTCGCCCGCGTCCTGGCCGGCGAGACCGCAACGCTTGTCGACAACGCCGCCTCCGAGCAGGTGGACGCGAACGAGCAGTCCGTTCCGGAAACCGGGCCTGCGACCCTCAACGGGCAGACCCGCACCGCCACCGAGGTGCAGAGTGCCGCGACGTTCCGTGCGATGGGCTGGGACTTCGAGAAGACCTGGAAGTTCGACCGGGAGTCGGGTGTGCCGGTGCTGCGCGCGCTGTCCGGCTGAGCGGTACGCGTCGACCGCTCAGAACGCGGGCCAGGGAATGGACGGACCGCGCATGCTCGGGTACGGCATCGTTGCGCGAGCGAGCAGCCGATCGACTCGTGCGCCGATCTGGTCGTACTCCAGCGGGGTGATGAGCTCGGAAAGACTCGCGCGCAGCTCGTGCTCACACAGTCGCTCGCGCAGTGCCTCGAGCGACGTACGCTCCTGCTCGGTGACGGCGTCGCCGGCCCAGCCCCACAGGACGGTGCGTAGCTTGTGCTCGGCGTGCAGGCTCACACCGTGGTCGCATCCGTACACGTGACCGTCGCCGTCCGGAAGCACATGACCGCCCTTGCGGTCGGCGTTGTTGATGACGATGTCGAAGATGGCCATCCGGCGAAGCCGCTCGGTGTCCTCATGGATCAGCGCGACCGCGCGATCTTCCTGGTCGTACGCGTCGAGCACGTGCAGCCAACCCTGCGGGACCTGCCCCTCGGGCACGACGTCGACGGGCTCTTCGTCGCTGACGTCGATCCACAGCTGCGCCATACCCTCGCCGAACGGACCGTCACGAAGCACTGTCGGCGGTACGACCGCCCAGCCTGCGGCCTCGGAGACGAGGTACGCCGCCACCTCGCGGCCGGCGAGGGTACCGTCCGGAAAGTCCCAGAGCGGACGCTCGCCGCGGACCGGCTTGTAGACGCACGACAGTCGTACGCGGTCGTGCTCGATATCGGCGAGGAACGTCGCATTGGACGCATTGACGAGGCGGCCGGTCACCTCCATCTCGCCGTGCCGGAGCACCTCGAGCAGCGCATCCTGCGCAGGATGATCAGTCACCGAGCACACGTTTGAAGCCGTTTGCCCGCGGGCAGATGTGCCCGTTCGCGTCGATCGGACCACCGCAGAACGGACACTGGTCGCGGCCGGCCGATACGACCGACTCGGCACGGCGGGCGAAGCTCAGCGCTGCCGCGGGGGCGAGCCCGACGACGAGGCAGTCGGTCGCCTCGTCGTCCTCGCTCTCGGTCAGCGCGAACGCCTCGATGGTCACGGTGCCGTTGTCGTCGTCCCAGGCGAGGGTCATCGTTCCGACTCGGAACTCCTCCTCGATCGGCTGGTCGAGCGGTGACCGGTCGGTCTCGGCCTCCTCGGGTACGTCGACATCTCGTTCCTCCTCGACCTGTGCGAGCAGCTCCTCGACGCGCTCGGCGAGCACCGAGACCTGTTCCTTCTCGAGGGTCACCGACGTCAGCCGGTTGCCCTCACGCGCCTGCAGAAAGAACGTCCGCTCCCCCGGCGACCCGACCGTACCGGCGACGAATCGGTCCGGGGCGTCAAAGCGATGGATCAGCATGACCCCGAGCCTAGTCGGACCCGGTCAGGCACACCCGTGAACCCATGACGAGCGCCATCACACGATCAAGGTGTCGTACAGCAGGAAGGCGTTGAGGCCGATGATCAGGGCGGCGATGACGCTCGCGAGCGCCGTCGTCGGCGTTCTGTTGGCGAGGGCACCCATCACTACGCGCCGGCGGGTGAGCATGATCAGGGGTACGAGCGCGAACGGGATGCCGAACGACAGCACGACCTGTGAGACGACCAGCGCGTCCGTGGTGTTGACCCCGATCGCCAGTACGACGAGTGCCGGCGCCATCGTGACGCCCCGACGGACGAACAGCGAGATGCGTCGCCCGATGAACCCCTGCATCACCACCTGCCCGGCGTAGGTACCGACACTCGAGCTCGACAGGCCGGATGCCAGCAACGCAACGGCGAACGCGAGTGCGGCTCCGCCGCCGATCAGATTGCCGATACCCGCGTGGGCATCCTCGATCGTGTCGATCGTGCTGCGCCCGCTCTCGTGGAACAGACCGGCCGCCACGATCAGCATGGTCAGGTTGACGAGGCCGGCAACGCCCATCGCAATGACGACGTCGACTCGTACGTAGCGCAGCAGCGCTCGCCGCTCGCCGTCGTCGGCCGGCCGGATGCGTTCCTGCATCAACGCCGAATGCAGATACACCACATGCGGCATCACCGTCGCGCCGAGGATGCCGACCGCCAGCAGGACGCTGCCCGTCCCGTCGAAGCGCGGTACGAGACCGGCGGCTGTGCCAGGCAGGTCGATGCCCACCTGCGCAAGGTCGTAGGCGAACCCGAGCAGGACGATGCCGAGGAATCCGGCGATCGCGAGCTCGAACTTGCGATAGCCGCGGTGCTGCAGAGCCAGGATCGCGAATGCGACGACGGCGGTGATCAGTCCGGCGGCAAACGGCTCGATGCCGAACAGCAGGTTCAGTGCGATCGCAGCGCCGACGAACTCTGCGAGGTCGGTCGCGATCGCCACGATCTCGGCCTGTACCCACAGGCCCCAGGTCACCGGACGCGGGAAGCGCTCTCGGCACAGCTCAGGGAGGTTCCGGCCCGTGGCGATACCGATCTTCGCCGACAGGTACTGAACGAGCATCGCCATCAGGTTCGCCGCGACGATCACCCACACCAGGAGCAGACCGTGCGCCGCGCCACCGGCGATGTTCGTCGCGAAGTTGCCCGGGTCGATGTAGGCCACGGCCGCGACGAACGCCGGGCCGAGCAGTGCGATCCGTCCGCGTACGGGACCGCGACCGCGTACGCGCGCGAGCTCAGACCCGGAGGCGGCAAGCACCTGCGGGTTGCTGGAGAGGCCGTCGTCGCTCATCGCACGGCTGCCGGGTGCGTCCTATGCCCCGCCGCCGACGGTGGCGTCGCCCTTCGTACGTCCACGTGGCTTTGCGCGGACGAGTCCGGTGAGGTCGGATCCGGTGTCGTTGACGTGCAGCACGAACGGACGCTGCTCGGCGTACTCGACGACGGAGACCGACGCGGGCGACACGACCAGGCGCTGGAACTGGTCGAGGTGCATACCGGAGGCGTCGGCGAGGATCGACTTGATCACGTCGCCGTGGCTGACCACGGCGAAGCAGGCGTTCGGTCCGTGGGACTCGGCGATCCGCGCGTCCCAGGTACGCGCCGCCGCGACCGCCCGCGACTGCATCGCAACCATCGACTCGCCTCCGGGGAACACGACCGCACTCGGATGGCTCTGCACGGTCTTCCACAGCTTCAGCTTGGCGAGCTCCTTGATCGGCCGACCCGTCCACTCCCCGTAGTCACACTCGGTCAGTTGTCGATCGCGGCGAAGCGTCGTATCGGACTGGCGGCGCACGATCGCCCGGGCCGTCTCCTGCGTACGCTCCATCGGGCTGGTGACGACCGCCGCGAGCGGTAGCTTTGCGAGGCGCTCGGCGACCGCCACTGCTTGGTCGCGCCCGACATCATCGAGGTGGACGCCCTTGCCCCTGCCCGCGAGCACGCCGTCTGCGTTCGCCTGCGTACGCCCATGACGGACGAGGATCATGATCGGCACCCCGCCAGCGTACGGGTACCGGCGCGGAGCGCGTCCGGACGGCACAATGTCGCCATGATCATCGACTGCGCGGTTTACCGGAAAGGCCGTCGGGTCGCCGAGGCTGCGACTCCGGACGACCTGGACTCGATGGTCGCTTCGATGTCGGAGCCCGAGGACTTCATCTGGGTCGGAATGCACGAGCCGACGCAGGACGAGTTCAACTCGATCGGTAATGCACTCGATCTCCATCCGCTCGCGATCGAGGACGCGATTCACGCTCACCAGCGGCCCAAGATCGAGCCGTATGCGGGCCATCTGTTCATCGTGTTGAAGACACTCTGGTACACCGAGGAGAGCGACGACGTCGACACCGGCGAGGTCAATGCTTTCCTCGGACCGAACTATCTGGTCACCGTGCGACACGGCAAGGGCCAGGCGCTGTCGACCGTGCGGCAACAGGCCGAGGTCCACCAGGAGCTGCTCGGCCACGGCCCCGCAGCGGCGTTCTACGCCATCGTCGACTCCGTTGTCGACCAGTACGAGCGCGTCGCCGCCGACCTGGAGGTCGACGTCGACGAGGTCGAGACGGCGGTCTTCTCCACGACGCGCGCGGCGAACTCCGATCGCATCTACCGGCTGAAACGGGAGATCATCGAGTTCCGCCGCGCGGTCATGCCGTTGCGCGAACCACTGTTGAAGTTCACCGATGGGCGGTTCCGCGAGGTACGCCCGGTCGCCATGCCGTTCTTCCGCGACGTCGTCGACCACCTCGTACGCGTTTCCGAGACGATCGACTCCATCGACAAGCTGCTCGACAACGCCCTCGATGCGCATATGGCGCGCCTGAGCATCCAGCAGAACGACGACATGCGCAAGCTCGCAGCGTACGCAGCGATGTTCGCCGCTCCGACCCTGATCGCCGGCGTCTACGGGATGAACTTCACGAACATGCCGGAGCTCGACTGGCACTACGGGTATGGGTTGTGCGTGCTGCTGATGGTGGTCGTCGTACTCATCCTCTGGCGCGCCTTCAAGCGCTCGGGCTGGCTCTGACCGTCGCGGCCGCAGCGTCCTAGGCGAGCCCCGCGTGCTCGACGGCTTCCACGACCGTACGTAGCGTCGACGCCCGCTCCTGATGGGTTGCGCCGAACGTCGAGACGTTGAGGGTACGTACGCCCGCCTCGGCGTACGCATGCAGACGCTCGGCGATCCGCTCCCGCGGGCCGATCAGTGCGGTCTGGTCGATCAGGTCGAACGGCACGGCCGCGGCCGCCTCCCGATGCTGCTTGTCCAGGTAGAGGTCCTGGATGCGCTGCGCCGCGTCGTCGAAGCCCATCCGGCGGGCGAGCGAGTTGTAGAAGTTCTGCTTGCGGCTGCCCATCCCGCCGACGTACAACGCGGTGTACGCACGCAGCGGGGCGGCGCAGGCCTCGAGGTCGTCACCGACGACGACGGGCACCGTCGGCGACACGTCGAAGTCGCCCAGCTCGCGTCCGGAGCGTTCGAGTCCGACGCGGAGCGGGTCCAGCGAAACGTCGGCGTGTTCGGGTGCGAAGAAGATCGCCAGCCAGCCGTCGGCGACCTCGCCGGTCAGCTCGAGGTTCTTCGGCCCGACCGAGGCCAGGTAGAGCGGCACATCCGGGCGACGCGGGTGGATCATGATCTTCAGCGCCTTACCCGCGCCGTCCGGCAGCGGCAGCGTGTAGTGATCGCCGTCGTACGAGACGGTTTCGCGACGCAGGGCAGTTCGTACGATGTCGACGTACTCGCGGGTGCGTCCGAGCGGCTGTGCGAACCGCACGCCGTGCCAGCCCTCAGAGACCTGCGGGCCCGACACGCCGAGCCCGAGGCGGAACCGGCCGTCGGAGAGGTTGTCGAGCGTCGCGGCCGTCATCGCCGTCATCGCCGGCGTGCGGGCGGGGATCTGCATGATCGCGGTGCCAATGTGCATCCGGCTGGTGCGCGCGCCGATCCAACTGACCATCGTCACTGCATCCGACCCGTACGCCTCGGCCGCCCACGCAACGTCGTACCCGAGTTGCTCGGCCTCGACTGCCGTCTCCACCCGCTCGGCCGTATCGGGGCCGGCGACATAACCGACGTTCACACCCAGTCGCATCGTGCCTCCTCGCAAGTTGCGGCGAGCCTATCGACCCGTAACCGCCGGTCCTCGACTAGCCTGACCGTTCATGCGGCAGCGATACGTCGGGCGGAGTGGCCTTCGGGTGTCCCGGATCGGGCTCGGCACCCTCACGTGGGGTCGTGACACCGATGAGCACGAGGCGCGGGAGCAGCTCACGTCGTTCCTCGACGCGGGCGGAAATCTCGTCGACACGGCGGTCTCGTACGGCGACGGCGCCAGCGAGGAGCTCATCGGCTCGCTGCTCGCCACGACCGTCAACCGTGACGAGGTCGTGCTGTCGTCGAAGGCGGGCGTCGCTCCGGGCACCGGCGAGCGCGACACTTCACGGCGAACGCTGCTGCGCCAGCTCGATACGACCCTGGCGCGACTCGGCGTCGACCACCTCGACCTCTGGCAGGTGCAGACCTGGGTGCCCGAGATCCCGCTCGAGGAGACGCTGTCGGCACTCGACTACGCCGTACGTACCGGCCGAACCGCGTACGTCGGGGTGTCGAACTACACGGGCTGGCAGTGCGCTCTCGCGCACACGACCCAGAGCCAACACGTCGGCGGGCCGGCGCTCGTCTCGACCCAGGTGGAGTACTCACTGCTCAACCGCGACGTCGAGCTCGAGGTCGTACCCGCGGCGGAGGCACTCGGCATGGGTGTCATCGCGTGGTCGCCACTCGGGCGCGGCGTCCTGACCGGCAAGTACCGCACGGGGACGCCCGCCGACTCGCGCGGCGCGTCACCGCAGTTCGAACGCTTCGTCGGCGTCTACCTGGGTCCGAGCTCACGGCGCATCGTGGAGGCGGTCGCCCGCGCGGCCGACGGGCTGCAGCTGTCGCCGACCGAGGTGGCGCTCGCCTGGGTCCGTGACCGGCCGGGAGTCAGCTCCGCAGTCGTGGGCGCGCGTACGGCCGCCCAGCTGAAGGGCACGCTGCTCGCCGAGGACGTCGAGCTGCCCGACGAGATCGCAGCGGCGCTGGACGACGTGTCGGAGCATGGCGAGGAGTGATCCGATGGAGTACGAGTTCAAGCGCTTCTGGGTCTCGCGAGAGCACTCGCGCTCATCCGTACGCCGCCTGCTGACCGAGGCCGCCGAGTACGGCGGCTGGGAACTCGCCCGGCTGCGGATGTTTCCCGACGGCCGCCGCCGGATCACGATCCGCCGCAAGATCATCCGCGTAGCGCGTACCTTCTGATTCTGTATCTATCACGCACAGGTACAAACCTATTGGACCTATGCGTGATAGATACAAAACAACGCCCGCCGATCAGGCGAGGTCGACCAGCCGGTCGAACACGCGAGCACCGAACTCGAGCGCATCGGTCGGTACGCGTTCGTCGACGCCGTGGAACAACGCAGTGAAGTCGAGGTCGCTCGGCAGGCGTAGCGGCGTGAACCCGTACGAACGGATGCCGAGCCGGTCCCATGCCTTCGCATCGGTGCCGCCCGACATCAGGAACGGCGCGACATGCGCATCGGGGTCTTCGGCGGTGAGCGCAACGGTCATCGAGTCGACGAGGTCACCGACGAACTCGTACTCCAGCGCGGGCTGGAACACATCGGATTCGGCGCGTACGCGATCGCCGACGACCGCCTGGATATCGCTCATGAACGTATCGCCCTGCCCGGGCAGGTAGCGCCCGTCGACTCGTGCCTCGGCGTGGCTGGGCACGACATTCACCTTGTAGCCGGCTTCGAGCATCGTCGGATTGGTGATGTTGCGCATGCCTGCACCGATCATGCGTACGGCAGGGCCGAACTGGCCCATCAGCGCGTCGGTGTCGTCGCGGTCGATGCCGGTCAGGTCGCTGACCTTGTCGAGGAGCAGCCGCATCGACGGACCGGGCTGCGCCGGCCACTCGTGGGCGCCGAGCGCCGCGACCGCCTCCGCCACGGCCGTCACCGCGTTGTCGGGCTGACGCATCGAGCCGTGGCCGGCCGTGCCGTCGGCGCGCAGCCGCATCCAGGAGATGCCCTTCTCCCCCGACTCGATCACGTACAGCCGTTTGCCGCCGACCTCGGTCGAGAATCCGCCGACCTCGCCGATCGCCTCGGTGCAGTCGGCGATGAGATCGCGATGCTCGTCGACGAGCCAATGCGCGCCGTACAGGCTGCCGGCCTCTTCGTCCGCGGTGAAGGCGAGCACGATCGGGCGCTTCGGCTGTACGCCCGCACGTTGCCGCGCGCGTACGACCGAAAGGACCATCGCGTCGAAGTCCTTCATGTCGACGGCACCCCGGCCGTACACGTAACCGTCGACGACTTCGGCGGCGAACGGATCGTGTGTCCAGTCGCGCGCCTCGGCGGGTACGACGTCGAGGTGTCCGTGGATGAGCAGCGGCGGCTCGCTGCCCGAGTGGTCGCCCCAGCGCGCGACGAGACTCGCCCGGCCGGGCGCAGACTCGTGGATCACCGACTCGATGCCGACCTCGTCCAGCTGCTGCGCGACGTACTCCGCCGCCTTCCGCTCACCCGGACCCGAGTTGTCACCGAAGTTCTGGGTGTCGATGCGAATCAGCTCGCGGCAGATGTCGACGACCTCTGCCGCCGGGTCGTACGTCGAATCCTCAACCATGATTGCCGCCTCCCACGTCGCCGTACCTCGTCGCCTCCATCCTGCCCGCTCGATGCGCGGATGCCCAGCCGGGTTTGCTACAGTTTGGGATCGCAGCAACGGCCTCGGTCGGGCTGACCCGTGTCCGGGTGGCGGAATAGGCAGACGCGCTAGCTTGAGGTGCTAGTCCTCGTATAGAGGGTGGGGGTTCAAGTCCCCCCTCGGACACCAGATTTGGGCGTCTTGTCGGAAGTTTCCGGCAAGACGCCCTTTTGGTTGCAGCCGAGGACCGCTTCCCCGCGCGGTTCGGCATACGAGCACGTCGAAATGGGTAGGCTGCGGCGAAGAGTCACGAAAGGGCATGAGCGAGATCGCCGTGAGCCGTTGGCGGGCAGGCATGCGACTGGCGGTCGCAGCCGTCCTCGATGTCCTGCAGCAGGTCTGGTTCTTCTTCGTACGCGGTCTTCGCGCGGCAGGAGCATGCTGGTGCGCCGGCCACGTACCGCTCGACTCCGAGGACGACCGAGCCTGGTCGGGTCACGCCTGGTCGAGGACGCGCGACGCACTCGTGTGCTGGCGAGCGGCCGACGGGCTCGCGAAGATCGACCGGTTCCTCGACGCCCGGTCGAAACCGTAACCAGGTCACTCGTACGAGGGATCAACATTCATCCATGCGGGCGAGTCGCGCCGACGCATTCTCGCCGCGCGCCGCTCCCGCGAGCGCGTACGAGATGAACAAACCCTTACCAGGTTGTAAGACGAGGCTCACCGCGACCTCATACCGGTTTCACGGACGCTCGCGATCGTTCCGGTATGAGGCTTCGATTCAGACTGACTGTCGCCGGCTTGCTACTCGCTCTCATCCCGACCGCAAACACCATGACAACGGCATCATCGAAGGAACTCGAGACTCCAACGGACGCCCGGACCAGCCGGACGCTCATGATTGCAGACGCGAACGTTCGTGAAGGCGCACGTTCTCGGCCACTCGCCGATCTGAAGGCGGCTGGGGACCGCGCGACGTTCGTCCGACGCTTGATGAAGCGAACGTCGCACGTCCCTGGCGTCGTACTCCTGCAGGAGACGTACGGAAGTGCGCGGGCGTACGTACGCGCGCTCAACCGTCATCCGCGAGCGAAGCGCGCTGGCGCGAAATACCGGCTCGCCGTACGACCGAGCCTGCGCTCCGGTCAGCGACGGTGCGGCGACTCCAAACGGCCACGCCACCAACGGGTCCAGACGTCGACGATCATCGTCAACCGGGCGAAGATAGGCCGGGTGCTACGCACCGGGACCATCGCCGGGTGGGGCCGCTGGGAGGACCCCAAGGATCGGTCCAAGATCGTCAGCCACTGTGCGTACCAACCGTGGGCTCTCCTGCGGTTACGCGGTGGCGGGCTCGTCCGCATCGTGGGTGCGCACCTCGCGCCGGTGAATATGACCCTCAAGACTCGTGCATTGCATCGGTTGTCCGACCGGCTGCAGCAGTTGCAGAAGAAGACTCCCGGCGCGCAACTGGTGCTCGCGGGCGATCTGAACATGACGCGCCAGCCGCGAAGCGTCGGTCGGCATGAGCAGGCCGACGGAAAGGTCCGAGCGGCACACCGCCTGCTCGAGCGACGCGGCCTGCGAGACGCTAACCGCCTGGCACACCCGACCGGACGCAACGGTGTCATCGGGTACGCCCGCCGAGTCGACTTCATCTACACGACCACCGAGGTAGCCGACGCATCGTTCGATCGCTGCTATCGCGGCTATCGCGGCGGCAAGACCTGTCCGCCGTCGGCAAGCGTGTTCGGCAAACACCGAAACTTTGCTCCCTGCCAGTGGCGGGCCGACTCCGGCAAGCCGCGTGCCGGTTGCCCGAAGAGCAAGGCGCGCCGCTACTACTCGGACCATCCGACGGTCACGGCGAGGCTGCGCTGGTGACGGCGCAACCCATGCAGGTGCGGGCTACGGGTCTCGCCTCGAGTCGGCCTTCCTCGATCGGCCCGCCGCACAGTTCGCAGATCTCGTACGTACCTGCGTCGAGCCTCGCCAACGCGACGTCGATCGCGCCGAGGTGACGCTCGGTCTGTTGGACGAGCGCGGTCACCTGTGACCGCTCGAAGGCGATCGTCGCTCCCTCGGGGTCGTGCTCGTCGTCGACGTTGGCGTCGCGCGCACTCGCGACCACATTCGCGAAGTCGCTCTCCAACCGGCGCAAACGCGTCATCGCCTGCTGGCGCTCGGCGTCGAGTCGACTACGTGCTCGGTCCATGTCTCGAGCCTGCCATGAGGACGGTCAGCTCTGCACCGGACGCGAACGCCTGACCGCTCTGCTCCGACAGTGCCACGAAGCGTACGAATCGTCCGGTGGCTCCGGTGAAGTCCACGCGTTTCACCTCGCGGCCGTCGGTGAACGCACCAGTGGCGACGGGTTCGCCCCAGGAGCCGGGTTCGCCGACGTAGACCTCGTAGTCCTTGACCGTGCCGTTGCCGGTGCCGGTCTGGCGCGGCAGGTAGGTCATGGCATGGACGGCGCGCTGCGCGCCGAGGTCGAGTACGACCTCGTGCGGAGGCTGCGCCACCTGGTCGGACCAACGGCTGTGCCAATGTGTCTGCGAATCGCCGTCGACCAGGTTGGCGGCGGCGCCGTCCTCCCCCTGCGTCTCCTCGCTGGACACCGAGTGGATCGCCAGGTCCGCAACCGTCGCCTCGTTGTAGCGCACCGACGTCGACGCACGCTCGACCGGAACGCCGTCGAGTGAGACAACGGCACGGAGTTTCGTACGGCCCGCGCTCGCTTTCGGCGAGGCCGTTGCCTCGAAGGTGACGGAGCGTGCGGCATGTGGCTCCAGGTCCACCGTGCGGTCGGATGGTTCAACCGTCCACCCGGCCGGCGTATCGACTCTCACCTCGGCCGACTTCGCGACATCGCGACGGTTGACGACCTTCGCGGTGAGAGTTGTCGTGCCCTGCGCATCGACTTCCTCGGGTTCAGCCGAAACGCTCGTGACACCGACGGCCGCCTGAACTTCGACCGGTACGGAGGTCTGAAGGCGTACCGGACTGCCATTGCGGCGAAGCGACGTCTCGGCAGAGAGTTCTGCAGACCCGCTCGACGCCTTCTCCGGGACCGTCACGGCGAAGCGTCTACTCAGCCGCTCTCCGGGTTTCAGCGTCTCCGGGTCACCGTTGTCGCGGCTTTCGACCTTCCATCCCTTCGGCGCGCGCAGATCGACTTCGACACCGGTGTGCGGACGCGAACCGTCATTGCGCACGGTCACCACAACCTCGGTCTGCTCCCCCGCTACCGCTGTCGACGGGTCGGCAACCGCGTCCACCTCGACGTCTGCGTACTCCTCGATCTCGGACACAACCACCTGCCGTGCGGACAGCACGTCGTCGTAGAGCTGTGGCGAAGGAGCGGAGTTGGCATCGATCAGCTCGAGCGCCTGTCGGTACGCCGGGTTGTTCGCGCCGGCTCGCCGCTCGAGTTGGCTGAGTAGCTCGTGGTCGATCACGCCGTCGCGGAACGTCTCCCAACGGATGCTGGAGGTCGGCCCGTCTTCACCTGGGTAGACGATGTATTCATCGCCTTGTGCGTAACGGTATGCGGGATCGGTGAACGGGTCGTCGGACGGCCAGCTGTTGTACGACCAACGCAGGTAGCCGTCGAGTCCGTACTGATGTGGTACCCACGACAGCAGCCGTGCGCTGACCGGCGGCGACGCGGTGATCGTGTTCGGGATCGCCGGTCCACCGACGTTGTAGAACGTCGTGCGATAACCGGCCTCGCGGCGCCGCTGCAACACGTCGCCGTCCAGTTGCGACAGCATTCCGTGTATGTAGCTGATATCGGGGATGTCGTGGTCGACATCGGGCGAGTACACCGCTATGTGGATCTTGTCCTCGAACGCCGGAGCGGACTCGGCCAGGAAGTCTCGTACCACCTGCATCGTCGCCGACGGTCGCTCGTCGAACGCGAGCATCGTGTCGTCGAACCACCCGCGCTCACGCAGATGCGACTCGAAGTCGTCGAGGAAGGCGGTCCACGCCTCACGCCAGCGCGCACCACCGAGCTCAACGACCTCGCGTACGGACTCTCCGGTGCGGGTGTCGCGGTACAACAACCGTTCGCGGCCACCGAACATGAGCAGGGCGTAGACCCGAATATCGGGTCCGATGCCCGCAGCCTTGTTCGCACGCACATATCGGTCGAAGGCTCGGTAGTCGAAGCTCCACTTGTCACCGTCGTACGACCAGTCCACCAAGGTGTGGAACGGGTAGTAGGTCTGGGCACTCCACGACCCGTCCGGCCACTTCAGCTCCCACGGGTCTTCGATGATCGACGCGTTGATGACCTTCTGACCGCGGCTCGCCAGATCCTTCAGGTACGGCCTCATCAGCCGCCAATGGGCCGGCGAACGTACCGGCACATCGTGCTCGTACGCGACGGAGTCGGGCTGGAACCACATGTTCAGGTAGAAGTCGTAATCGGCCGGGTCGCTCACCGTGACGTCGGCGACGTCGACGACGAGCTCGTGTACGAGCGGGTCCAGCCCATCTGCACTGACCCGCAGCTTCGCCCCGTACTTTGCGGCGCGTACGGACTTCGGCAGGTCGACGGTCAACCAGATCGGTTGGTTGTGGCCGGCCTTGACGTCGACCGGGCCTGTCTGCAGCGGATCGGCGGTCACCTCGTCGGTTCCGTCCACGGGCACGTAGCCGGGAAACCGCACGGTGACCGCATCCGACGGCAACGGCCTGACACCGCCTGGTAGTCCACGCTCGACGACCTCGACCGAGAGGTTCGTCAGATCGCGCTTCGCGGTGACCGCCAATTGTGCGGACTGCGGCGCATTTTGTACCACCGGCATCGACAGCCGATCGGGCGCAGCGGCGTGCGTAGCGTCGGACTCCTGTGGCACGCGTTCGAATGACGACGAAGCGAAGTCACCTGTCGGCACCCAGGCAACGAGTGGGGGTGCCGCGGCCTCGGCCGGCGTCGAGACTGCCGAACCTGCAGCGACCGTCGCCAGGAGGGTCACGAACGCGACGGGTACGACGAACAGCGATCGAAGCATGGGGCATCCCTTCTGAGGACTCCACCCACCGAGTGCGTGCCCTTCTTTGGTCGCGAAGCGATCGTGATCCGCTGCGCAATTTTGCGCAGATTATGTGGATACCAATCACATGTCAACAGCCGTCCGATGATGCTCTAGGCTGCTGATCTCGACCAGATGGGGGTTGCCTTGAGCCGGATCGACGTTGTGCGCAAGCGATTGGACGACGACTTGCCTCGCCTCGCAGCGGCACAGGACGTGCCCGGAGTGTCCGTGGCGGTGCTCGTCGACGGTGAGGTCGTCGAGGGCACTGCTGGTGTGGTGAACCTGCGGACCAAAGTCCCGGTGACGCCCGACTCCGTGTTCATGATCCAGTCGATCACCAAGGTGTGGACGGCGACACTGGTGATGCAGCTCGTCGATGACGGTCAATGCGAGTTGGACACGCCGGTTCGGGCGTACCTGCCGGAGTTTCGGACCGCGGACAAGCAAGCGAGCGCCGAGATCACGGTACGCCAGTTGCTGACGCATACGGGCGGCTTCGAGGGCGATATCTGGGCCGCCACCACCGACGGTGACGATGCATTGCAGCGGTTCGTCAAGGACCTGGTCGCGAAGGCCCAGCAGCACACCCCGCCCGGATCGCTGTTCTCGTACTGCAGCTCCGGGTACGGAGTTCTGGGCAGGCTCGTAGAGGTGCAGCGCGAGCTCTCGTACACGGATGCGGTCCGGAGGTACCTGTCCGAGCCGCTGGGCATCGAGGAGATCGCGTTCGGCGCCAACGATGCGCTGGGCTTTCGTACGGCCATCGGGCACGGCGCGCCCCGGGCCGATGCGCCGCAACGGCCGCTGAACGTATGGGCGGTGATGCCGCCGTCCAATCCGGCCGCCGGCAACCAGCTGGCGATGTCGGCCCGAGCATTGGTCACGTTCGCCGGCATGCACCTGGCCGACGGGACAACACCCGACGGCAATCGGCTGCTGTCCACCCACAGCGCTCGTGCAATGCGGGAACGGCACGCCGCACAGCCAGCCGCACTGGGCGGTTCGAACGGTCAGGGTCTCGGGTGGTTCTTGTCCGACGGAACGGGCGCCGTCGAACACAGCGGAGACATGATCGGCGTAGCGGCGATGCTCCGGCTGGTGCCGGAGAAGGGTGTTGCGGTCGCGGTGCTGACGAACGGAGGTACGCCGGGCCCGCTGATACGCGAGACGATCAGCCCGCTGCTGCACGACCTGGCGGGCGTCGAACCGCGTCCGGTATCGCCACCGCCAGCGGCCTCGGCCCGGACCTCCGACCCCGACCGTTACGTCGGCCGGTACGAGACCCGCCCGGAGCTCAACGAGGTGACCGCCGACGACGACGGCCGGCTCTGGCTCACCGTGAGCGATCGCCGCGAGGCTCTCGCGATGGCAGCGAGAGCAGGGACATCGGACGAGCCGACGCGGGTCGAGCTCCGGCCGATCGGCGGCGACGTCTTCGTACGCACCGATGCGACCGGCGCACGAATGGGTCAGGTGGAGTTCCTCGGAACCGACGACTCCGGACGCGCGCGGTTCCTCCACACCGGTCGCGCTCAGCCGCGCGTTGGCTGATTAGCGCGTACATTCGTTCGCATGGCTTCGGCGCCCACGACACAGTCACTGGTGATCCTCGGTGCGACGGGCGACCTGACTGCTCGGCTGCTGCTACCCGGCCTCGGTGGCATGCTGGCCACCGGAGACGTCCAGGGTCTTGAGGTCATCGGCAGCGGCCTGGATGACTGGGACGACGAGCGCTGGCGTTCTCGGGTACGGCAGTCGTTCGCCGACTCAGGCGCGAGCGGAGCCGAGCTCGATCGGGTCGTCGCCAAGACCCGCTACGTACAGGCCGATGCCACCGACGCTGCCGACCTCGCCCAGCTACTCGACCGTTGTCACGGAGAGGTCGTCGTCTACTTCGCGTTGCCGCCGTCCGTCACCGTGAAGGTCTGCCACGCGATGGCGACCATCGACCTGGACAAGAGCACTCGGCTGGTGCTGGAGAAGCCGTTCGGTCAGGACGTCGACAGCGCAGAAGCACTCAACGAACTGGTCACCGGTCTGGTCCCGGAGGACCACGTACACCGCGTCGACCATTTCCTGGCCATGGCGACGGTCCTGAACATCCTCGGTCTGCGGTTCGCGAACCGAGTGGTCGAGCCGTTGCTCAACAACACCCACGTCGCCAGCGTTGACATCATCTTCGATGAGAGCCTCGCGCTGGAAGGCCGCGCCGGCTACTACGACAGCACCGGCGCGATGATCGACATGATCCAAAGCCATCTGCTCCAGGTATTGGCGCTGTTCGCGATGGAGCCACCCGCCACCCTCGAGTCGCGCGACGTACGCGACGCCAAGGGCCAGGTGCTGCGGGCGACGCGAGTGTGGGATGACGATCCGGTGCGTTACAGCCGGCGAGCGCGCTACACCGCAGGCGACATCGACGGACACCGCGTGCCGGCGTACGTCGACGAGGAGGGAGTCAACGGCAGCCGACGGACCGAGACCTTCGCCGAACTGGTTCTCGCCGTCGACACCTGGCGGTGGACCGGTGTGCCGTTCCGAGTCAGGTCCGGCAAGGCGCTCGGCTCTCCTCGTACCGAGATCACCGTGACGTTCAGGCCTCCCCAGCACATCCCCACACACCTGAGCGGACCGGTGCCACCCGATCGCTTCCACATCGGCATCACCCTGGACAAGAACCGATTCGGGCTCGACTTCAACATCAGCGGTGAGGGTGACCCGTTCGGCGTGGACCCCGTGAGCATGCGAGGCGAGTTCGGCAGCGGTGCGCTCCCGCCGTACGGCGACGTCCTCATGGGCGTCTTCAAGCGCGACCCGGTGCTGTCGGTTCGCGGCGACGCCGCCGTACAGTGCTGGCGCATCATCGAACCCGTCCGCGCGGCATGGGCTCAGAACGAGGTGCCGCTCACGGAATATGCCGCCGGCAGCCCGGGCCCCGACGGTTGGTCATCCACCGGGCTTCCGTGAGGCGTCGCCGGCCACCTCGGTCGCGCTCACATCGTTCTCGGGCCGCGTTCGTTCGCAACCCTCAAGTGTCACGTGACTGTAGCGACAACTCGTCGAGCAGGTTCTCGACGCGCATCTCGAGGAACGCCATCCTGTAGGCCGCTTCGAGCGGCACCTCGTACGCGTCTTCGAACGCGCGTGTGCGGGCGTTGAAGACATCCTCTTCGGGAGAGGCCTTCTCGATGTCGAGGATGTCGAGGTACTCGTCGTAGGTCGCGGTGAATGCGTCCAGCTTCGCGCTCGCTTGCGCGACGCCCGCCGGGTCGAACTTGCCCGACCTCACTGCTTCGGCCCTCACGTCCTCCCAACGCCGCGCCCCGCGATTGTTCTCAGCCATGCCGCCAGACTAGACGGATTCGACAGGTCGGGGCCGAAGATCGGCTGCATGCAGGCCGACCGAAAGCGCAGCATCGCCCCGTGACCCCCGCGCTCATACGTTGTGTCCGTGAGCATCTAGGTGCGTACGTTGTTTCGCCCTCCTTGCAAGGGAAATGGCGAATATGACGACCGGGACACCACATCAAGGACTGGTTCTCGCCGTTTGCAGGGGCGTAGCGTGCTTTGGGCGAGTCAAAGGTCTCGTCGGACCGGCATCACGACCACCACCGCAACCTCAGGCGCCGTAGACGGTGTACGTACACGTTCTCCAACCCTCTCGGCTTCGTCGGCAGTGGCATCGTTCACCCGCTCGCGGTCCCCGTTGGATGCGGCGAATGAGCGCTCTGCGCGTGCCCAAAGCGTCGAGACAGGTACATGCAGCGCGGCCGCGATTCTGCGGAGGTCTGACACCGTCAGAGGGCGTTTGCCACGCAACCGCAAACTCATGTAGCTGTAGCTGAGATCTGTCTGGCGTGCGAGCCAACGCCCGGACTGCCGCTGCCGGGCGAGGTCCTCGCGTATCTCCGCTGCTACCTGGCGCGAAAAGCCGTCGACAGGCACGGCCCGTTGGCCCACTCTCCAAACACCTCCGTAGCGCTCCCGACGCTCACACGTACATAGTGACGCGGCATGTATGGCTATGTCAGTCGATCGGTAACCCGGGTGGCGTTCCGCGCGGCGTCATGGCTCCGGCGCGCAACGAACGGAACGCCCCTCCCGGCACAGGCTTTCTGCTGTCGGTCCGTTGCTGTCAGAACGCGAAGTCATCATCACGGTCCGCATCGTCGGAACCTCTGCGTACACGCCGGCTGATGAGCGCGAGCCGCTCCTCGCCACGGCGACGCATCCGAGCGAGTTCATCGCGGTCCTCGACGCCGAAGAGAGGTACCCCTACGAGGGTCGCGGCGGTGAGGACCGTGCCGACCGCAGTCCCAGGAGAACCGGATTCGACAGCAATGACTGTTGGAGCGGAGACACCAATACGCTCAGCAAGCTCAGCGACGGTCCAGCGTCGCTGGTGACGAGCGAACCGGATCTGAGCCCCGAGCGTGTCGAGCGCGTCGCGCGCCGGAGCAGGGAGAGAGACGGAACGTCGAGCCATACCTACTCCTCGTCAATTAATCTTTATCTATCCTTGCATAAGGTCAACTATATTTGTCTTTTGATAGCAACAGCGCTCGCGCGGTGCATCGAGGTTCGGAGTCACTTTCCGAAACTCAGCAGGTCGCGGCAGAGGATCGGCCGCACCGCTTAGCGCGAGGCCGTGGCCAAGGCAGTTGAAGAGTCGGGCTGACAGGAGCCGTCGTCGCGTCCGGCTCGTACCTCGCCGTGCGCTCCTCCTCCCGGCATCATGTCCCCCGATGACAACGAGGTTGGACCCGGCGCCGCCGGGTCCAACCTCGTTGTCTTGTGTCGGGCTGACAGGATTTGAACCTGCGACCCCGTGACCCCCAGGTCGCGGCATCATGTCTCTGCCCCGAGATTCCGGGGTTCAGGGTGGTGCTGGTGGTACGCCGAACGCACCTCGAGCAACCGTTGCGCATGCCGTTGGTCCCGATTTGGTCCCGATTCTGGACGACGGCACAGTAGTCCTGAGTGCAGGCACGCGAGGACGCACGGGATGAGGTCGGGCGGTTCGACCTCGCGTCCGGCCAACGAGAGAATTCGGGGGCGAAAGTCCGATCGGACTCCGCACAAGGTGCCCGCGATTGACGGGTGATCGCTCGGATATACCGACTTCCTACCGGCTGGATGTGCACGAGTTATACGACGACGCGTGCTGTGTCGGTGAACAGGAGTAGGGTGCCGTTTCGACTCGATGGTCGTCGCGACGGGAGACTGATGTGAGCACCGATGAGTTCGTCGACTATGCCGATGACGATTCCTGGCCGTTAACGCCGAGGACGCGCTTCGTGATGTGGGTTGCGTTAGGCCACGTTGCAATGGCGATCGACTCTGACCTTGCGGACGTACGTGGCGGCCGCGAACAAGTTGAAACTGTAGCTGGCGATCCCCAGAGCATGATCCTGAACGACTTCCCGCTCGTGACGCGTGGGCAGTCGCTCGCTTGGTGGACAGAGACGATGAAGGCCGCCGACCGCATGGAGGAAGCGATGCGTACCGGCGACGATCTCGCGCCTCGCACGCCGGCGGAGGAGGCCGTTGTTCATATGGCCGAGGGCAGGGGATGGAAGGATGCGGCGCTTGATGCCATTAGCGACGACGCGACGCTTAGCGCCCGACTTGAGTCACTTCCGAACCGCTCGGACGATTATGAGTGGGGAGAGATCCTCGCCGACATCACCGGTGACGGTGACATCGAGCAGCTGTGGATGCATAGGCTGGACGGCGCGGAGAACCCTGCCGACCCTGTAAACCAGATGCTCGGCGTGGGCGACTATCGGCCAGAAGCTTGGCATCGCGTGTTCGAACGTCGTGCAGTCGAGCTCGAAGGGCCCTTCGAGGACGAGGGTCAGTAGCCGCGCTTCGTACATGTACCCGACGTACTGCCCGATCTGATCCGCGCCCAATCGCAACACCAGGTCGCCGGCCACTCCTGCCCCATCCCCTGATAGGTGCCGCTCGTAGGTCGGAGTGGAGCGGGTCAAGGGTCGAGCTTGCTCGATCACGGAGTGACGCGACGTAGGAGCGCTCTTGACGCGTGGAGCGGAGGCCGAAGAATGGACCGATCAGGGGACGGGGCTCAACGGCCAGGTCGACAAGCTCGCTCCGCCGACCATTGCCTCGCGGCTCGTGCGTTGTGAGCGCGCCGGTAGCGGTGCGTGTAGCTCCGAGCGCGAGCGGCCCGGAACGGGCCGAAGGTCCGCATGCCCGGTCGCGTGGCGCGACGGAGCGAAGCGCGCCGCGTAGCGGCGCGCGCCTTGACCCTAGAGAGCCAAACTCGGCAGTTGGCCCGCCAACAGGTGCCGACAGGTGCCGTCCTGTCTCAGCAGGTGCGTGCGGTTCTCAGAGCGGTTGGGGTCTGGATGCCGGAAGCATCGATTCAATGGCGTGAGGCGATGCTCACGTGTTAGAGGATACTTTAGCCTCGATATCTCCTAGCACTCGAGCTACCTCCGCTGATATCTCCACTTTCCGATGGGAACGCGCGAGAGCACTTATCGAGATAGTCCTGTGCGAGCTCCCATTTAGTCGATCATTTAGTCTCGAGATGATCTGCTTTGGCGGGCACGTGCGAAGCCTAAAATCGCTGTCCTTCCACCGCGTATCGAACAGTGTCTTGAAATCAGAAGTCACTTGAACCGCGTGGCGACTACCGCTCTTTTCCCATCTTAGCTGATCGTCGAGCAAACGACTAAACACGTCGTCTTCCATGTCCGCGGTTATGTCTGTCAGCCAATCCGTGACCAATTTCTCACTTGCGCCGGACAGTCGGGCAATGACGATCGGTGTTAGAAGGTAGCTCTCCAGCTCTTTCCGTTCCCAGACATGAGGATGAACCCTCGACTGCTGCAATCGGGAAATGACATCGTCACGCGCACCGTCTGGCCTATAGTCTCGATCCAAAATCACGAACGTGTCAAGGGCGTCCGGAAGGAGCGATTCGCAAATCCACCTAAACGGCTCAACCTGCCCCCAGTTGCTGTAACCCTTCAGGGGTACGATCGTCACGCCAGTCTCGCTCTCTAGGTGGCCCAGGCTGAGAGCCTTCGCGAATCGCCGCAGGACCGACATGTCCTTACCCTCCACAAACACAACCACCCGCGATTGCAATGCCTTCGCCAAGCGCAAGTTGAATGCTGTTCCGAGCGTTGTTGAGAGTCTCTCGAAATCTGCGTCAGATTTTGGCCGACTTGCACGCTTCCGCTTGCTGTCCACCATTGTGGTCAACCGCCCGTCAGACTCTGCAACCATCTCAGCGGAGTGAGTGGCAACGAGTATCTGCCTGCCGGTGGATTCGAGGAGGTGCACCAGCCGCCGTTGCAGGTCCGGATGAAGATATACCTCGGGCTCATCGAGAATAATGCTCTCATGGTTACGCACACGATGAATGTGGTACAGGAGCTGCAGCCAGACCTGGATACCGTCGCCCGCCCACACTATCTCCTTCGGCACACGGCTTCGACCTTCATAGAAGAACGCCTCGACCATCATGCCCTCATCGGATAGATGTTTTCCGAGCGTGTCGAATGATATATCGCTCATCCAAGGTCGTGCCCACGTCAAGAACTCCTCAAGTTGACCGCTTTCGTCCAAGAGGCGTAACTGATTTCGAAAGTGGCGACTGCTTAACCGGCCCGATATACTTTGCTTTACGTACCCGTCCTCCAACAGGCGCTCAGAGTGCTCGGTCGGTGTGAGGATTGGAATTACACCTAACGGAGGGAAACTGGACTTTGCTTGTGTTGGACTATTTACCGGATAAGAGTTCGCTTGAGTGAGGTAGAAGTATCCGCCTGCTTGCCCATCTGCCTCTGTCTCCTCCGGCCATACCGCAGTAAGTCGCGCCCCCGACTTCCATTCCAATTCAAGTCGCGTCTCCTCGTCGCCAAATTCGTATCTGAGGCTGTCTCTAAGCGCAGGGAATTCGCGTAGGTTAATAGGATATCCGCGAACGGTATGATTGCCATCAACAGCGGTCAGATCAGGCTTTCGGCGATGCGCGTACCGCAATAGTACGTCGACTGTGCGCAGTGCCGTCAGGATCGTAGACTTACCGGCGTTGTTTGGCCCAACCATGTAGGAACCGGTGCCAAACGAGATGCTGAAGTCCTTAAATGATCGGAAGTTCCGCAGGCGCAGCCGCTTCAGCACGTGTCCTCACCCGCTCCCCAATGAGTCAAGTTGTCGGATCGAAGGCTACTGCATTGGGGCACGGCTTGTTGCACGTTCTGCCGAACGACGAACTGCGAGACATCGTGGCGTGGCCGTAAGATGAATGGCCCGATCACGAGCACAGCCGTATCGTGGGTGTCATGCGTGGAGCGGGCGACCAGTTCAGCATCGGGGAGCGCATTGCGTTCTACCGTCGCCGGCGCGGTCTGACTCAGGGTGTCCTCGCTGGCCTGGTCGGGCGGTCGGAGGACTGGCTGAGCAAGATCGAGCGCGGGGAGCGGGACGTTCGCCGGCTCGATGTTCTGGCCGAGGTTGCGCAGGCGCTTCGGGTGACGATGGGCGACCTGCTCGGTCAGCCGGTGCTCGTTGAGGATGAACACAATGAGGATGACAACGTGCCGGCCATCCGCGATGCCCTGATGGCGCCGCGCCGGCTGTCTCGTGTGTTGTTCGGTCGCAACGAGGCTGCGCCGATCGAGGTGGGCCCGGTCCAGCGGCTAGCGGAGATGGCGTGGAGTGACTTCCAGCGCGGTCGGCTCGGCTCCACGATTTCGGCGTTGCCGTCGCTGATCGCGAGCGCACAGCAGCTCGAGGACGCGGCCGGCGATCTGGTCGACGCTCGAGCGGCGTGGGCCGTGTCAGCGCGTATTCACCACCTCGGCGCATCCACGCTGTCGAAGATTGGCGAAGCCGACCTTGCCTGGATGGCAGCTGAGCGCGCGATGCAAGCTGCCGATCAGTCCGACGATCCCAAGGTGCTCGCGTCGGCTGCTCGTGCCGGTACTCATGCGCTGCTCGCAGTCGGACGCTATGACGATGCGCTGAGTCTTGGCGCAACGGCGAGCAGCTGGCTTCGTGATCGGGTCGAGGACGACGACCCTGAAGCGCTGAGCCTGTCTGGCATGTTGCAGTTGCGTACTGCGCTCGCGGCGGCGCGGCATCAGGACCGCGGTACGCGAACTGACCTCCTGCATCAGGCATCCGCAGCAGCTGACCGTCTGGGCGAGGATGCGAACTACTGGCAGACCGGGTTCGGGCCGACGAACGTCAAGCTCCACGAATTGGCGACTGCCCTTGACCTCGGCGACGTTGCCTACGTTGTGGAGCATGGCCCAGACGTAACCGTTGACCACATGCCTGTTGAGCGTTCGGTTGCCTATCAGATCGATCTGGCCCGAGCCCTGAGCCTCGTTGCTCGTGACGATGAAGCGCTCCCCCACCTATTGGACGCCGAACGTGAAGCTCCACAACTCGTGAGGCACAGCGCGAAGGTCCGAGAGACAGTGCGCGCGATGCATCGGCGGGCACCTGTGACGGCAGGCAAGGAGTCCGCACTGCTCGGCCTCGCTGAACGCTGCAGGGCGGTTCAGTGAGTGTCGTTGGGATCGTCGCCAGCGGAGCGGGCGGCGTGGAGAAACTGCGCGTGTCGCTCGTCGCGCCGTTGCTCGAGCGCGGGCACCAGGTCTCAGTAGTCCTCACACCGACCGCTGCCGTTTGGATGGATGAGAATGGGGAGCGGGAGAAGCTTGCCGATCTGACCGGGCTTCCTGTTCGCTCACAATCACGGCTGCCAAGCGAGGCGAGCCCACATCCCAAACCTGACGTGATTGTCGCCGCTCCGGCAACGTCCAACACGGTTGCGAAACTCGCGCTCGGCATCGCCGACACTCAAGCGCTGACCGTGCTCTGCGAGAACGTCGGAACGACTCCGATGGTGGTGTTCCCACGCATCAACGCTGCCCACGCCCGCCAGCCGGCGTGGGAGTCACACCTCGAAGCACTGCGCAAGGCGGGAGTGCACCTGATTTACGGCGAGGATGTTTGGCCACTCCACGAGCCCCGAGCCGCCTCGCCACGCCGCGAACTTCCCTGGCCGCAAATCATCCAGGAGACGGAGTGCCTCTTGGCACCGGGCGCTTCCGCCACGGTTTCGGGGAAGGGCACCTCGGCCCAGCGACTCGTTGTGGCGGGACGCGCAGTCGAGGAGCCGCTATCCGTACTCATGCAGTACGCCCTTGAACACGGTCGGACGCTGAGGTCGTACGACCATGGCGGGGTCATCCACAACAACAGGGTCACGAGCGAGGACGTCGCCAAAACCCGAGTGTTTGGTTCGCGAATCTCCAATGCACAGGCCGAGTACTTCGTGAACAGGGGCATGGAGCTTGCCGAGCTCTGGGAGCGACTGCCACCCGAGAGTTCCCTTCTGGACGCCGACCCGGCCGTGACGGGTGGCCTGTATGACGCGGCCGCGGAACTCTTCAACGCCTTCGTGTGCGCTGGCATCAGATGGGGCAAGGTCTCCAAGGTTCTGCACCTGAAACGCCCCGACCTGTTTCCCGTGCTTGATTCGACCATGGCGCGCGTCTACCGATATGACGCAGAACTCGCGGCACAGGAGTACCCGCAGCGTGGAAAGCGGCGACTTTACTGGGCCGCCATCAGAAACGACCTGGCGACGAACTCAGCGGCGTTAGACGAACTGCAGCAAGCGCTCGTCAACACGCAGGGGGCCGAATCGCTCGCTGGCTTGTCACGCTTGAGGCTCCTCGACATCGCCGCATGGGCTCAGTGAGCGACCTGACCTCACCCGCCGGCTAACGGTCGCGCCCGCCCTCGTAGTACGTACCCGGACAGTTTGTCCGGGTCGTTCCTTCTTTCCGCCCTTGTCATGGATGCACGGCCCGAAACGGGCTCCAACAGGACAAGGAGACGATCATGCGTTACGCGGTTGATAGTGAGCGGCAGTCGATGGTGGCGACGGGTGTGGAGCCGTCGCCGGTGATGGTTTGGGAGGAGGTCGGCGGGAAGCGTCGTCCTTCGGAGACCGAGCAGGAGCGAGACCCGGACACGGGGATGCCGTTGTGGCAGATCGAGGTCATGTACCGCCAGCTGGTGTTCGGGCGCGAGAACACGGTGACCGCGATGGTCAAGTGCGGTGCGGTCGATGCCCCGCAGGTCGGGCAGTTCTCGCCGGTGTCGTTCAAGGGGCTGACGGTCGAGGTTCGTACCCGCGCGACGGGTGGGGCGACCGAGTACTGGGCGGCTGAGGAGTTCGTGCCCGCGGCCGGCAAGCCGTCCTCGAGCTCGACGCCGGCGGCCGGTTCGGGTAAGTCGGCCGAGAGCAAGGCGGCCTGAGTCATGTTCGGCCGTCGCCGCCATCGTCGCGGTTCGCTGGCACGTCCAGCTGTCGCGGGTGAGGTGTGCACGTGCGGTGCCCCGGCTGTGCGGGTCTTCGATGACCCCCGGCTCGGGGCACCGTTCGGTACCTGCCTCGAGCTCGACGCTGAAGCGCACAAGCGGACGGGTCCGTGCCTGTTCTGCGGTGTCTCGGGGCCGCATCGAACGGCCGGCATATGCCCCGCCTACGTGCTCCGGCCGGCGTGGGCGATCGAACCGGCACAGCGCGCGTTGGCGGCGACGGCCACCACTCACGGGAGTGATCTGCGATGACATCGACACCAACGACCACACGGCCGGCTCCGGCGGCACCCTCGAGGTTGCGGGCCGATACGGATTGGCTGGCTGCGTCGCGGGTGACCTTCGCCGAGGCCGGCGGCCTGTCCGCCAAAGGAATGCGGCAGCTGTTGCGGCTGGTCGGCCGGCTCTTGCTCAGCCTGCTGCGAACATTCGTGGCGATGCTGTGGTGTGCCTGGTACACGCCGGCGCTGCTGCGAGCACTGACGGTGTGGCGGCATGTGATGACCCGCGCGGGTATCGGGCAGATCAAGGTGATGCCGATGGCCGGCTGGGAGCCGTACCCGCAGGAGAAGCCACGCCGTGCTCCGCGGCGTTGGGGTGCGGTGTTGACTCCGACCGGGTACCGGCTCAAACTGCGACTGCGGCACGGGCAAACCTACGAAGACGTGGTGAAGGCGATTCCCGCGCTGTCGTCGTCGTTGCGCGGCAACGTCCGGGTCAGCCGCCACCGCCGGCGCACGCACCTGGTCTATGTGTGGGTGCAGAAGCGGGACCCGTTCCGCCGTGTCCGCAAACCCGTCGCCCTGTCGGCGACGAGACTGCGGGTGGGGGTCCTCGAGACTGGCCGGCCGTTCGTGCTCGATCTACGCGAGCGCCCGCATTGGCTGCTGGTCGGCGCGACCGGCTCGGGTAAGACCCGCGGCCTGGCAGCGATCCTCGCCGCCCTCGCGCCCACCGATGCGGTGGTCTGTGTGATCGATCTGAAATGGGGTGTTGCGGCCGCCTCGTATGCCGAACGCGCGTCGGTGGTCGCTGAGTCGCAGGATCAGGCTGTTGACGTGCTCGGCGACCTCCTCGCGCTGGGTGCGGCACGGGCGGAGGTGTGCAAGACGGTCGGTGTCGATTCGGTCTACGACCTCGACCGGGATGCGCGGCCGCCGGAGGTGGTGTGTGTGATCGATGAGATCGCCGAGCTCGCGATCCCACAGGAAGGCACCCGCGACGCCAAAGCACTCGCTGCCGATGGGATGTCGAAGTTGCTGCGGTGTGTGCAGCTGCTGCGCTCGTTCGGCATCCACGTGATCGTCGCCGGCCAACGGTTCTCGGTCAGCATCGCCCCGCGTGCGACCGACATTCGCGCCCAGCTATCGGGACGGGTGTGCCTGCGTGTCGAGGATGCCGAGACCGCCGATATGGCTGTCGGTGACCTGACCGATGACCGTGAACCGGTCGCGGCCGCGCTGCGGCTGCCGGTCGAACAACCCGGCTGCGGCGTCGCGTCCGGTGGCCTCGACGGGTGGCAACGCATCCGGCTTGCGCATGTCTCGCACGCGAAGCTGGCGACGGTCGCGGCCGCGAACCTCGAACGGCGTACGCCGTGGGACCGCATCGTCTCCGAGACCGCCGGCGTCCAGATACCCGCCGATGCCGGCGACCTCGAGGAAGGCCAGAACCGATGAGAGACGTTGACGGGCAGCTGGCGCTGCCGATCCTCGACCCCGACCGCAACGCCCAGTTGGCGCGCCGGATCACTACCGGCTGGCAGACACAGGCCGCGTGCGGCCAACTGGGCAAGACCTTCGACACCGCGGTCGCTACACCGCTCGAGACTCCCGCGCTCGAGACCTGCAACGGCTGCCGCGTCCGGTCCTCGTGTCGCGCGACTGCACTACTCAATGGCGAACAGGGCATCTGGGGCGGCACCACCGCAGCCGACCGGCGACGCCTCCACGGCGCCCTCGCGGTCGGCGCATCTGTCGATGCGGTGCTCCTCAAGACCATCCGTGTCCGCACCGACGACGAAGGGAGCGCGGCATGACAACCAGCGACACCGAAGCACTGTCCCGTCTCGGACAGGCCGCCGAACATGTGCGGGCGGTGGTCCATCTCCGGCCGGCGTGGGCCGACCCCGCATCGCTCTACGACGCCGCTGGCCTGCTGGACGAGCTGACCCGCACCCTGCACGCGGCGATCGGTCACGGGACGCGCAGCTGCACCCGCCTCGCCTCGTGCACCGACCTACGGGCCGACGACCCCGGCGAACCCGCCAACCCCGCGGCACTCGCGCACAGTGCGGCCCTCGCACTGGACACGGCCGGACAGGCGATACAGGCCGCGAACACCGAAATCAGTGCCGCACACGGCCATCTGTCCCGCCTCTACCTGCACACCCGGACCGATGACGGGAGGACGGTATGAGTACCCGTGAACAGATCGCCTCGTTGACGCTGACCGATGCGATCGCGCTGGCCGAGCACTACGGCGTGTGTACGCGTCCGTTGGTGCGCCGGTTGACCGACCGCGAGACCGGTGTGGTGCGGTATGTCGCGATCCCGTGCGGCTCGACCCGCGCCGAAGTCTGTGCGGCGTGTGCGGACAAGGCACGCCGGCTCCGTCAACAGCAATGCCGCGACGGCTGGCACCTCCGTGTTGAACCCGCCGGCCCGCCACGCGTGGTCGTGCCCGACCTGACCGGCTACGACCTCGCCGACGCGTACGTCGTCGCCGCCGAGGTCGTCGCCTTCGCTGCACCTCATGTCGGGCCGCTCGCCGCGTCGCCGTCCGTGGTGGTGGCCGACGAACGATACGACCCCGAAGCTCCGGCCGGCGTCGTGCTCGAGCAGCACCCGAAACCCGAAGCACTGATCGATCCGCGCTCCGAAATCAACGTGATCGTGTCCGCCGGCCCCGACCCGGAGCCCGAGCCGGACGAGGAATCCGATCAGGGGTCGAAGCGGCGGACGCGCTCGACCCGCCGGCTCGAGGGATACCCCGATCTGCCGAAGAAGGCGATGAGCGGGCGCACGGTCGGCCGCCAGCTGACCTCGCCCAGCGGGAACACCTACGCCCCGTCCACCTGGCTCACCCTCACCCTGGGGTCGTACGGGCCGGTGCACTCAGATTCCAAACATGGTTGTCGCTGCGGTGGCCGGCACCTCGGCGATGATCCGCTGATCGGGACACCGGTCGACCCGGACGAGGACTACAACTACCGCGAGGCCGCGTTGGATGCGTTGCACTTCTCCAAGCTGATCGACCGGTTCTGGCAGAACCTGCGGCGCTGCGCCGGCTGGAAAGTTCAGTACTTCGCCTGCGTCGAACCACAGAAGCGTCTCGCGCTGCACCTGCACGCCGCCGTCCGTGGTGGGATCACCGCCAGCCTGTTCGATGCCGTCGTAGCCGCGACGTATCACGCGCTGTGGTGGCCACCCCACGACGATCCCGTCTACGCCAAGGAGCATCCGCCGGTCTGGGACGAGGTCGCCGGCGGGTAT
Source organism: Nocardioidaceae bacterium SCSIO 66511 (assembly GCA_023100825.1). Lineage (NCBI taxonomy): Bacteria > Bacillati > Actinomycetota > Actinomycetes > Propionibacteriales > Nocardioidaceae > Nocardioidaceae bacterium SCSIO 66511. The sequence continues at coordinate 2,569,797 of CP095846.1, forward strand.
GTCGACCCCGATACCGGCGTGCTGCTGCCGACCTGGGACCAGGCACTCGACCGGCTCGAGGAAGCCGACGCCGCTCCCGCGTACGTGTTGTCGTTCGGCAGCCAGAGTGATCGGCAATGGTTCCTTCCCGGCACACCCCGCACCGACAAGCGCATCGGCTATCTCACGAAGTACCTGACCAAGTCGATCGCCGAAACCTACAGCGGCGACCGCGCCAGCGACCCACAACAAGACCACCGTGACCGCCTGGTCGAAGAAGTCCGCTGGCTGCCGTGTTCGCCCGAGTGCACGAACTGGCTGCGATACGGCGTCCAGCCCAAAGACTGCGACGACGACATGGCACCCGGCGAATGTGAACGCGCCGCGCACCATCCCGACAACCTCGGCCACGGCGGCCGCCGCGTACTCGTCTCCCGCCAATGGACCGGCAAAACCCTCGACAAGCATCGTGCCGACCGTGCAGCCGTCGTCCGCGCAGTGCTCGCCGAAGCCGGCATCGAGACACCCGACCGGCAGCGCTACGCCACCTCGCAGACCCTCGAGGACGGCACACCCCGCTACGACTGGGAACGCGTCGACCTCGAAGACCCCGATGGTGTCGACGCGCTCAACACCGCCTTTCGGCAATCCATCATCGAACGCATCAAACGACGCAACCAATACGAAGCGGCTAAGCGAGCTCGCACGGACCGCGACGGGCCACCTCACGATCATTCGGCAATTCGGCAACGGACCGCCATCGTGGCGGCATGACAGAAGGGTGTGATCAGGATGGAAGTGCAACGCGTAGGTCGGCTATTGACGACGGCAGAAGCGGCGAAGCGCCTTCGGGTGCATGTGGCGACGATGCGGCGGTGGCGGCTGGATGATGTCGGTCCGCGGTTCCTGAACGTCGGGAGCGTGTATCGCTATCCCGAGGAGTACCTCGAGGCGTGGATCACCGAGAAGCTCGCTGAACAGGCCGCGGCATGAGCAAGCCGGAGAAGTTGCCGCCGCTCGGCGTCCGGCTGACGATCGATGTCGAGGAGGTCGAGCGGAAGAACGGCATCGCATACAGCACGCGTGTTCGTTGGACTCATCCGTTGACCGGGCATCGCGAGGGCGTGAAGCGTATTCATCATTCGCGTGAGGCGGCTGATGGCTGGCTCGAGCGGATGAGCGGTGCGGCCGCGACAGGTGTCGATCCTGGCCAGACCCTCGAGACCTACCTCGTCTCGATCGGTGATCGGTGGTCGCGGGCGATCGATGGGAGCTCGACGTACGAGCAGTACTCGGCCGGCCTCCGGCATCGGGTACTCCCGGCTCTGGGGCATCTACCGGTCGCCATGATCACGGCCGGCCTGGTGGATCGCGCGATCGATGACTGGGAGACCCGGTACGGGCGCTCGATCATCAAGAACTCGACGGCCGCGCTGGTCCTGGTGCTCGATGAGGCGGTACGCGACGGGATCATCGCGCGGAACCCGGCAAAGGATCGCGCTCGTCGCACGGTCGTCGGCAAGGCCGGCGCTCACCCGGACCAGGAGCCGGCGAATCCGCGAGAGCTCGCGCTACCTGACGTCGCAACGCTCAACCAGTTGGTGGCCGAGCTCGTGACGGCGGGCCGTCATCAGTCGTGGGGCGACATGGCGATGGTGCTTGCCACAACTGCGATGCGGATCAGTGAGGCGGCCGGCCTGCGGGTCGGGGACGTCGACCTCGAGAACGGCCTCATTCATGTCGTTCGGCAAACGTATCCCGGTCGAGGCGGGCTCGTGACAAAGACGACCAAGGGCCGGCGGCGTCGTGATGTGCCGATCATCGATGCGCTCGGGCCGACACTGGTACGGCTGACCACCGGGCGTTCGGCAGACGATCGGCTGCTGCGTGGGCCTCGAGGCGGTGTCATCACGACCGCGACCCTGCGCGACGCGACCGGCTGGGACGCCGTTGTGACAAGGCTCGGTTATCCGACCTTGGTGCGGCACGGTCTGCGGCACACCGCCTTGACCTGGATGGCCGATGCGGGGATCGAGCTGCACATGCTGCAGCGGGTGGCCGGCCATCAGGACCCGGCCGTCACGGCGCGATATCTGCATCCCGATCACGAGTCGATGAAGGCTGCCGGGTCGGCGTTTTCGGCCTGGTGGTCCCGATCTGGTCCCGAATCGCCGCACCTTCGCGTGGTGGGCGGCAACGGCAAGACCGCATGATCTGTGCCGTGACCTGGGGCGATGCCCCAAAAATGTGTGGTCGGGCTGACAGGATTTGAACCTGCGACCCCGTGACCCCCAGTCACGTGCGCTACCAAACTGCGCCACAGCCCGATGGATCGCCTTCAGGCGAACCGAGAGAACACTATCGCAGCGTCGTACGCGCCCGAACAACGGCTGGCGCGGATCAGGCGGCGTAGCGGAAGAGGTCGAGCTCGAGCGGCGTGGTCGTGGATTCGGTCACGTGATAGAAGCGGGATCGAGGTGATCGCCACACCCAGGTGCCGACGGCGGGCGAGATCACGGTCCAGCCGCCGAACGTCTTGGCGCGATGGTGGTGTTTGCATAATCGGTGTCCGTTGCGGGCATCCGTCGGCCCACGGGCGTGGTAGTCGACGATGTGGTCGTATTCGCCTCGCCATGCGGAGCTCGTGCAGTACGGGAAGGTGCAATAGCCGTGATTCGCGAGTGCCGTTTGCTCTTTCAGCTTTGGCGGCGCGACGTAACCGGTGTACGTGACGTTCTGGCGCAAGTCGATGACTGGCTTGATCGTGACGTACGAATGCCCGAGGATTCCCATCGCCTCGCTGCGAGTGATCGGACCGTGCCCGTCGAGCAACCAGGTGCCCGATGCGGCGTCGAGGTGTACGTAGAGCACGGTCTTGGGCAGCCGCGGCGAAGGCCGCGAGGGAATATCGGCGACGGGCTCCGATGGCGCATCGTCGGCCTGCGATGAGCGCTGACGCAGGCGCGTGACCTGCTCGGATAGCTCATCGACCTGCTCATGGTCGGCGAGCATGATCAATGCAACCGAACGCCGAACGTCCATGGACCGTCGCTCAGCACCATTCGCGGAGTCGATCTCGCCCAGCCAGCCTGCGATCTCATCGATGCGGGCGAGCAGCCGCCGTCCACCGCCGCTGGAGACCGTGCCCGAGATCTCATCGACGCCGACGCCGCCCGGGCGGATCCGGACAAAGCGATTCTTGCGGTTCTCTTCGGCTTCGTCTTCCGCCTGCGCTTCGTCTTCGACGTAGGCGATCTGATGAATCACCTGCTGGACCCGTGCCCGCGACATTCGAGCCACGACGGGCGCGCCGTCGGCGCCGGCTTGGCTGAGCCGCTCGTCGACCGCGGCCGCCTGCTCGACAGACAGCTCCCTGGTGCCACCGGCGACACGACGTACCCGCCAGGTATCGACCTCACCATTGCGCAGGCACGCGAACAGCAACGGCAGCCGATGGCGCAGATCGAGGATGTCGGCAACCAGGCTCGCCGCCGAGCGGTTTGCCATGCCCAGCGAGGCCGCGAGCTCGCACACGGCGAACTCGGGAATGTCGGGAGTGCCATCACCGCCGTACGGGTGCACCCGCTCCGCCCCGCACAGCCGCAGCACGTTCGGATCGGCCGCACACTCGTCCAGAAACTCCAAGAGATACAGGAACTGCTCCGCCTCCATCGACGCGAGCGACCGCTTCACCGACATGGCACGTTCAAGCGCATCATCATCTGCGATGCCCGGCAGCGATAGAACAGCCATGCGATAAGCGTCTCATGCGCCACTGACAGAACCCGTCTCGAACGTCAGGGCCCTTGCACCACAACGTTGCCCCTTCGCCAGCCAGTACGAAAGGATGCGTGAATGGACTCGCTGCCTGAACCCGAGTGGCCGGTCGTCGCGTTGGCCGCGATCTCCCTGTTCGACGCGATCATCTGCCTCGGCCCGGTGCCGTTCGTACGCAACTGTCTGGAGGCGGTCCACTTCCCGCGGCGCTACTGGGGTCTGCTCACGCCGATCAAGGTCGCCGCTGCGGCCGGGCTCGTACTCGGCGTCTGGGTGCCGTACCTCGCCTTCGTCACCTGTGTCGCATTGGTCGCGTACTTCGTCATCGCGATCTCGATGCACGTTCGTGCCCGCGACTTCACGTCTCGGTTGTTCGTCAACGCAACCGGCATGCTCGTACTGTCACTCGCCGTCGGCTACGTCTGCCTCTGACTCCGAGACGTACGAAGGCCGCTACCGTGCGCGTCGCTTGCGTGGCCGCTGCGTGAGGTGCACGGGCGATCCTGCGAAGCCGAAGTCCTCGCGAAGCCGACGCTCGATGAAGCGGAGGTACTGGTCCTCCAGCTTGCCGGAGGTGAACAGGATGAACTCGGGCGGAGCCGTCGAGCTCTGCGTACCGAACATGATCTTCGGCTGCTTGCCGCCGCGCACGGGGTGTGGGTGCTCGGCGACGAGCCGGCCGAGGAATGCGTTCAACGCACCCGTCGGTACGCGCGTCTCCCAGCCTTCCAGCGCGGTGTCGAGTGCGCGGGCAAGCCGGTCTATGTGCCAGCCGGTACGTGCGGCGACGTTGATCCGCGGCGCCCACTGCACGCGTACGAGCTCGCGCTCGATCTCCTTGTCGAGGTAGTAGCGACGCTCCTCGTCGACGAGATCCCATTTGTTGAAGGCGATCACGAGCGCCCTGCCCGCCTCGGCGACCGTCGAGATGATCCGGGTGTCCTGCTCGCTGAGCGGCTGGCTCGCGTCGATGAGCACCACGGCGACCTCGGCGCGGTCGATCGCGGAGTTGGTACGAAGGCTCGCGTAGTACTCGTGCCCCGATGCTTCCTTGACCCGTCGCCGGATGCCCGCAGTGTCGATGAAGTGCCAGGTTCGGTCGGCGAACTCGACCAGCTCATCGACCGGATCGACCGTCGTACCCGCGACGTCGTCGACGACCGAGCGTACGGACCCGGCGACGCGGTTCAGCAGGCTCGACTTGCCGACGTTCGGCTTGCCGACGAGTGCGACCCGGCGCGGGCCGGTGTGCTCCTCGAAGTCCTCCTCCGGCGCGGGCGGGAGCGCGTCGAGAATGACGTCGAGCAGGTCGCCGCTCCCCCGGCCGTGCAGCGCGGAGACCGGATAGGGCTCGCCGAGCCCGAGGTTCCACAGAGCCGCAGCCTCGGCTTCGGTGCGCTGGTCGTCGACCTTGTTGGCGGCGAGCACGACCGGTCGCCCGGACTTGCGCAGGATCCGTACGACTGCCTCGTCGTCGTCGGTGATGCCGATAGTCGCGTCGACGACGAAGAGCACGGCGTCCGCGGCCTGCACGGCGATCTCGGCCTGCTCGGCGATACGTTCGGCGAAGCCCTGCGCGTCGGGGTCCCAGCCGCCGGTGTCGACGACCGTGAATGCGCGGCCGTTCCAGACCGCGTCGTACGAGATGCGGTCACGGGTGACTCCGGGAGTGTCTTCGACGACCGCGGCGCGTCGGCCGAGCATCCGGTTGACCAGTGTCGACTTTCCGACGTTGGGTCGGCCGACGACCGCGAGAACGGGCACCGTCCTGGTCGGTCCAGTGGTGGTCAACTGTCCTCCTGGGGGTCATCGGCGAGCCCGACCATATCGGCCTCCTTGGCCTCTTCATCGGCCGCCGGGCCGGGCAGCTGCTGCCCGGATATGTCGAGTGCGTGCTCGAGGTTCGCGACGAGCTCGCGTTGAAGCGAACGCGTCAGCTGCTCGACGGATTCCCGAGTCCGGGGCCAGCTTGTGGCGTTCACCGCGATCGGCTCACCGTAGACGATGTCGATGCGGCGTCCGCGCGGCGGGATCCGCGATACGGACTCCCCTCGTACGCGCGTACCGAGAAGCGCGACGGGCACCACCGGCGCACCCGTCACGAGCGCGAGGTACGCGAGCCCACGCTTCATCTTGCGAAGCTCGCCGTCACCGCGCGTACCCTCCGGATAGATCGTGACGACGCGGTCGTCACGCAGAGCCCGAATGGCGCGCCGGATGGCGCGTACGTCGATCGTCGCGCGCTCCACCGGGATCTGCCCGACGGCATGGAGCAGCAGACCGAGCTGTCCGGCGAACATCTCGTGCTTGACCAAGGCATGAACCGGCCTGGGAGCCAGCCCCACCATCAGCGGCCCGTCGAGCCAGCCGACGTGATTACACGCAAGTAGCGCCCGGCCGCGACTCGGCACATGGTGCTCGCCGTGGGTGTGGATGTCCCACCACCACCTCATCGCCGCGCCGCCGGGCTTGCGGAGCGTCACCTGCGTCCGGTGCGCGATCGGGCGCAGGTCTCGGGTACGCGGGGGCTCGTTGTGCTCCAGGGTGTTCACCCGACTCGCACGATCCTCACGGTTCCTTGGTCAGGCGCACGATCTCCTCGATGACCTCGTCGAGGCTCAGGTGCGTCGTGTCGATGACCTGTGCGCCGTCGGCGCGACGCAATGGAGACGCCGTACGCGAGGAGTCGTAGGAGTCGCGACGCTCGAGGTCGGCCTTCGTCGCAGAGACATCGGAGCCGCCGAGCTCGGCCGCGCGTCGACTCGCCCGCGCTTCGGCGTCGGCGACGAGATACACCTTCACCGCGGCATCGGGCGCGACGACAGAGGCGATATCGCGGCCCTCGACCACGATGCCGCCGGACCCGGCGATCAACGATCGCTGCTCGGCGACCAGCTGCTCGCGTACCGCGGGCACGGCGGCCACGGCACTCACCGCTGCCGTCACGTGCGGGCCGCGGATCGGGCCGGAAACGTCGACGTCATCGGCGTGAATCGTCGGCTCACCTGGATCGGTGCCGACGTCGAGCACGACCTTGGCGGCGGCATCGGCAACGGCGTCCGCGTCGTCGACATGCACGCCGGCCTCCAGCAGCGCCCACGTGATCGCGCGGTACATCGCCCCGGTGTCGAGGTACGCGAGCCCGAGCCGCTGCGCGACGCCGCGCGCCGTACTCGACTTGCCCGACCCCGACGGCCCATCGACCGCAACGACCAACGTGTCTGACTTCACCGGTGTGCCCTCCAACCACGGTTGCCCAATGCATCGATGAGTACGTCGGCCCGATCGCTCGCCACGACGACCTCGACGAGGCCGACCGGACGCGCAGGATCGTGGTCAATACGCAGATCCTCGATGTTCACGCCCGATTCTCCCGCATCGGCGAACAACCGCGCCAATTCGCCCGGCTGGTCGGGCACATTGACGTACACCGTGCTCTGCTCAGGCCCCTCCTCGCCGTGCTTGCCCGGGATCAGCCCCGTGCCCTGGACGCCACGCTGCAGAACCGCGACGATGTCGTCCGGCGAGGTACGCAACCCCTCGATCAGCCGATCAATGTCGGTGCGTACGGCCTCGAGCAGTCGCCCGAGGTGCGCGGCATTGCCGCCGAGGATCTGACGCCACAGGCGCGGGTCACCGGCCGCGATGCGGGTGACGTCGCGCAGCCCCTGCCCGGCGAGCGCCAGCTGCTCCTCGGAACCGCCGTCGAGCTGCGCGGCGGCCAGCGCCGACATGACATGCGGCAGATGCGAGACGCGAGCGGCGGCCTCATCGTGTTCGTCGGGCGATAGCTCGATCACCGTCGCACCGCAGGTCGTCGCGAGCGCGCGAACCTGCTCGACGGCACGAGGAGCTGCGTCGGCAGTCGGAGCGACCGCCCACGCACGGCCGTCGAAGAGCTCCTCGGACCCGGCGATCGGACCGGATCGCTCGCTACCGGCCATCGGATGCCCGCCGACGTAGCGCGACGCATCGACACCGGCAGCGCGTACGTACTCCAACGGCGCGACCTTGATGCTGGACAGGTCGGTGACCACCGCATCCGGCCAGGCGCGCAACGCTTCGACGACGGCAGCGCCCACATGGTCGGGCGGCACCGCGACCACCACCATGGCCACCGACGTCGGTTTCTGCGCCGAGCCGGCACCGCGCGACTCAGCCACCTCCACATGGGTGCGGAGCAGGTCTTCGAGATAGACCTCGACGCCGCGGCGGCGTAAGGCCAGCCCCGCGGACGTACCCATCAGACCGCAGCCGACGACGAGAACGGGGCCTGCGAGCGATTCGGTCACAGCCCTACGCTATCGAGCAGCGCGCCGAGCTCGTCGGCGGAGAGGTCTCGTACGTCACCGGGCTTGAGCGAACCCAGACGTACGTCGCCGATCGCGATGCGGCTCAGCCGGCGTACCGGATGGCCTACCTCGGCGAGCATCCGCCGCACAATGCGGTTGCGCCCCTCGTGGATGGTCAACCGGACCAGCGAGCGGTCGCCGTGGACCTGCTTGATGCTGAACTCGTCGGCGGCGGCCGGGCCGTCGTCGAGCTCGACGCCCGACCTCAGCCGGCCGGCGGTCCGCTTGTCGACCCGCCCGTCGACCTCGGCCACGTAGACCTTCGAGATCTCGTACGACGGGTGCGCCATCCGATGTGCGAACTCACCGTCGTTGGTGAGCAACAGCAGCCCCTCGGTGTCTGCGTCGAGCCGGCCCACGTGGAACAATCTCTCCGGACGCGACTCGACGTACGAGGCGAGGGTCGGACGACCGCGCGGATCGGACATCGCACTCACCACACCGAGCGGTTTGTTCAGCACGACGTACGCGTGGGGTGTCGCCGGTGGCAGTCGCTTGCCGTCGACTCGGATCACCGCCGTCGACGGGTCGACCCGCAGGCCCATCTGCATGACGATCTCGCCGTCGACCTCGACCCTGCCCTGTGCGATCAGCGTCTCGCTGTGCCGCCGGCTCGCAACACCCGCCTGTGCGAGCACCTTCTGCAGGCGTACGGGCTCAGCACTCACTCGACGACGTCCTGGGTGGGTGCCTCCGCGGGCGGCGGCTCCTCGGCGACCGTCTCCTCTTCGTCGCCGACTCCCTCGGGGAGGTACGGCGCCAGCTCCGGAAGCTCGTCGAGGGAGTTCAGCCCCATTCGCTCCAGGAAGTACGACGTGGTGCGGTACAGCACCGCCCCGCTCTCCTCCTCGGTGCCGGCCTCCTCGACCAGCCCGCGGGTGACGAGCGTACGCGTGACTCCGTCGACGTTGACGCCGCGAATCGCGGAGACCCGAGCACGGCTGATCGGCTGCCGGTACGCGATGACGGCCATCGTCTCCAGCGCCGCCTGCGTCAGTCGGGCCTGCTGTCCGTCGAGTACGAAGCGCTCGACGGCGGGCGCCAGCGCCTCGCGGGTGTAGTAGCGCCAACCGCCGGCGACCTGGCGGAGCTCGAACCCGTGCTCACGTTCGTCATAGGTCGCTGCGAGGCGTTCGAGCGCCGCCTCGACATCGGCCGGCGGGTGGCCGACCGCCTGGGCGAGCGTCAGATGGTCGAACGGCTCATCGGCGACCATCAGGACGGCCTCGAGCGCCGGCTCCAGCGGCAGCAGCTCCAGCTCGAGCTCCGGATCGCGCTCGCCGGGCGTGTTCTCAGTCATCGTCGCCCTCCTCGTCGGGCTGGTCAGGGATCATGGGTTCGTCCTCGTCGAACTCCTCGCCGACGTCGACCTCGCCCTCGTCGGAACCGGTCCAGCGGATGTGCAGCTCGCCGAGCGGCGTCACCTGCTCGAAGGCCACGACCTCTTCGCGGAACAGCTCCAGCAGCGACAGGAAGCGCGCCACCTTCGTCAACGTGTCGGGGGCGTCGGCGGTCAACGACCGGAACGTCGCACTACCGCTGCGGCGCAACCGGTCGACGATGACCGCAGCCTGCTCTCGTACGCTCACCTGCGGCGCATGCAGATGTGCCAGGGACAGCACCGGCTCGGGTTTCGGCTCCATCGCCTTTGCGGCCAGCTCGGCGAGGTCGTCGACTCCGACGGAGATGAGCACCTCGGGCAGCAGGTTCGCGAACCGCGGCTCCAGACTGACCGACCTCGCGTAGCGGCGTTGCTCGGCCGCGAGCCGCTCGGCCATGGCGCTCGCGACGTCCTTGAACGCGCGGTACTGCAACAGCCGCGCGAACAGCAGGTCACGCGCCTCGAGCAGGGCGAGGTCGTCCTCGTCCTCGACCTCTGCCTGCGGCAGCAGCCGCGCCGCCTTGAGATCGACGAGCGTCGCGGCGACGAGCAGGAACTGCGTCGTCTCCTCGAGCTGGTCGGCTTCCATCTGCTTGACGTACGCGATGAACTCGTTCGTCACCACCGAGAGCGCGACTTCGGTGATGTCCAGCTGGTGTTTGCCGATCAGGCCGAGCAGCAGGTCGAACGGTCCTTCGAAGACGTCGAGATGGACCGAGAACGCCCCGTTGTCGCTCACCTGCTGCGTATCGGTCACTTCTTCCTCAGGCGGCGGACCAGCTCGCTGTCGTCGCCGTTCTCCTCGAGGTCGGCGAGCGCCAGAGCGAGCGCCTCGCGTACGAGACGGCCGCGGTCGACGCCCTGGCCGAGCCGACGGCGCAGCGACAGTCTCGCGTGCTCGATCTCGAGCAGCTCGTCGGCCGTAACGTAGACCGTCATCTTCTCGTCGTGCTTGACCCGGCCACTTCCCCGAGGCGTGCGCTTGGCAGCCGGCTCGGGCTGCGCGGGGGGCGCGTCTTCAGGGGCAGGTCGCTCGACGGCCGGCCGCTCCTCCTCCACGGGGCTGGTCGGCCGGAACAGCTCGTCGGCCCCCGGGAGCCTTACTCGACGTGACACCGTGCCAGAACCTCCCGAGCGAGCTGACGGTACGACTCCGCGGCCGACGACGTCGACGCGTACGTCGTGATCGGCTCACCGGCGACCGTTGAGTCGGAGAACTTCACGGTGCGCCGGATCACGGTGTGGAAGACGGTGTCGCCCCAACCGTCGACCAAGGTCTGCAGCACCTCGCGCCCGTGCAGGGTACGGCTGTCGTACATCGTGCCGAGCAGCCCGATGATCTGCAGGTCGAAGTTGGTCCGCTCACGTACCTTGTCGATGGTCTCCTTGAGCAGGGCGACGCCGCGGAGCGCGAAGTACTCGCATTCGAGCGGGATGATCACGCCGTTGGCCGCGGTGAGCGCGTTGACGGTGAGCAGGCCGAGCGAGGGCTGGCAGTCGATCAGGATGACGTCGTACTCGCGACGTAGCGGATGCAGCACCCGGGCCAGCGTCTGCTCGCGGCCGACCTCGGTGACCAGCCGCATCTCCGCGCCCGACAGGTCGATGTTGGACGGGATCAGATCGACCCCGTCGACCGAGGTCTTGCAGATGACCTCGCGTACGTCCTGGTCGCGGTCCATCAGCAGGTTGTAGATGCTCGCCTCGAGGTCGTACGCGTTGATGCCGAGCCCGACGGTGAGCGAACCCTGCGGGTCGAAGTCGACGAGCAGCACCTTACGGCCGGTCTCCGCGAGTGCCGCGCCGAGACTGATCGTCGTGGTCGTCTTGCCGACGCCGCCCTTCTGGTTGCACAGCGCGATCACCTGGGCCGGGCTGCCGTCGGGCGGCGCGGGCTTGGGAAGTGTCGGCATCGGTCGTCCGGTCGGGCCCGACGTCGCGGACTCCTCGACGGGCACCGCATTGCCGAACAGGTCACCACCCGCGTCGTTCACATCAGCCTCGATCCGTCGACTTCTCGACAAGACGCCAGTATCTCGCAGGACTCTATGCAATGCCGGAAGCGGGGACAAACCCGACTGGTGTGTCTTGGCGCCAACCGACTCACCCTCGTGCCCGCGGATGCGCAGTCGCGTAGACCTCGCGCAGCTTGTCAACCGTCACGAGGGTGTAGATCTGCGTAGTCGTGACGGACGCATGCCCGAGAAGCTCCTGTACGACGCGTACGTCGGCACCGCCGTCGAGCAGATGCGTCGCGAACGAGTGCCGCAACGTATGGGGAGACACCTCTGCAGTCACGCCTGCGCGGTCGGTGGCCTTCGCCAGCACCGCCCACGCACTCTGCCGCGACAACCGGCCCCCGCGTGCGTTGAGAAAGACGGCGCCGACCGCTCCCCCTGGCTTCGCGAGCTCGGCCCGGCCCGTCTCCAGGTAGCGGCGGATCGCGTCGAGTGCGTACGAGCCGACCGGGACGATCCGCTGCTTGCTGCCCTTGCCCCGTAACAGCACCGACCCGGTCTCCAGGTCGAGATCGTCCACGTCGAGGCCGACGGCCTCGGAGATTCGCGCGCCGGTGCCGTAGAGCAGCTCCAGCAGCGCGCGGTCGCGAAGTGCGAGCGATGTGCCGGGCGCGCCGGCCGCTTCGAGGATCGCCTCGATATCGGACAACGGCAACGCCTTGGGGAGCCGGCGAGGTGCCGTCGGAGGCTTCACCCCAGCCGATGCGTCGGCATGGACGAGTCCCTCGCGCAGGGCGAACCGGTGGAACCCGCGCGCCGCGATCAGCGTACGCGCGGCACTGCCGGAGTTCAGTGGTTTGTGGTCGGCGTCGCCTTCGCGCAGGTACATCAGGAACTCGGCGAGGTCGTTCTCCGAGATCGCATCGGGGTCGTCGATGCCCCGCCCGCGCAGGAACGACACGTAGCGGCGAAGGTCGCGGCGGTACGACGACAAGGTGTTGGCCGCAAGGCCGCGCTCGACGCCCAGGTGACTCAGGTAGTCGCCGATTGCCCGGTCGAGGGCTGTGCTGTGCGCCGTCGTCATCCTCTCCTTCGCCTCGCCGCTGGGCCTAGGCGAGAACGTGGTCGAGCGCGACGTGGTCGCGACCGTGGGCCCGGGCGACCGGCTCGTTGGTGAGCGAACCGGCATAGGTGTTCAGCCCGAGAGCCAGCGCCGCATCGTCGCGCATCGCGTTGCGCCAGCCTTTGTCGGCCAGCGCCATCGTGTACGGCAAGGTGACGTTGGTCAGCGCGTACGTAGAGGTGTGCGGCACCGCACCGGGCATGTTCGCGACGCAGTAGAACACCGACTCGTGCACGCCGTACGTAGGGGCGTCGTGCGTGGTCGGATGCGAGTCCTCGAAACAGCCGCCCTGGTCGATCGAGATGTCGACGAGGACGCTACCGGGCTTCATCCGAGACACGAGGTCGTTGCTGAGCAGCGTCGGCGCCTTCGCACCGGGTACGAGGACCGCCCCGATCACCAGGTCGGCATCGAGCACGGCTCGCTCGATCTCGTACGCGTTGGAGGTGACGGTCTGCAGATGCCCTTGGTAGATCCGGTCGGCGGCCCGCAGCGCGTCGACGTTCAGGTCGAGCAGCAGCACCTCCGCCTGCATCCCAAGCGAGATCGCGGCGGCGTTCATACCCGAAACGCCGGCGCCGATCACGACGACCTTGGCCGCGTACACACCGGACACTCCGCCCATCAGCACACCGCGGCCGCCACCCTGGCGCATCAGGTGGTACGCACCGGCCTGCGGTGCGAGCCTTCCCGCGACCTCGCTCATCGGTGCGAGCAGCGGCAGCGAACGGTCGGCGGCCTGTACCGTCTCGTACGCGATCCCGGTCACTCCGCGCTCGAGCAGGGCGTCGGTGCACTCGGCGGACGCCGCGAGATGGAGATAGGTGAACAACACCTGATCGGTACGCATCCGGTCGTACTCGCTCGCGACGGGCTCCTTGACCTTCAGGATCAGATCGCCTGTGCCCCACACGTCGTCGGCGCTGCCGACGATCCGGGCGCCCGCAGCGGCGAAGTCGTCGTCCGGAATCGATGAGCCGACCCCGGCCTCTGCTTCGACGAAGACCTCGTGCCCCGACCGTACGAGCTCGTTCACACCGGACGGAGTGAGCGCGACCCGGAACTCGTTGTTCTTGACCTCCTTGGGCACGCCGACCTTCATCCGCGAAGTCTCCTCTTCCAAAACGCCCCGTGTCGAACGATTGCGAGTGTAGTCCTAGCCGACGGTCATTCGGGCCGAAGCGGCGAGAACGCCTGCGACGGCCATCCCGTCGGCGATCTCACCCGCGAGTGCAGCCCGTACGACGTCGTCGAGCGGTGCCCAGACCCGAGTCATATGGGCTTCCTCGTGTACGCGCTCGTGTCGGCGCGGCTCGGGTACGGCGGAGAGCCCACGTGCCAGGTAGACGTACCACTGCTCGTCGGAGAAGCCCGGCGAGGAGTACATCCGCAGCAGCGGATCCCAGTTGTGCGCCACCAGATCGGCCTCTTCCGCCAGCTCGCGAGCTGCGGCGTCGCGGGGGTCTTCGCCCTCGACGTCCAGTACGCCGGCGGGCACCTCGACCAGATGTGACCGCGTGGGATGGCGGTACTGCTCCAGCAACAGCACTCGGTCGTGGTCATCGAGCGCCACGACGCCGACGGCGCCCTTGTGTCGTACGTAGACACGCTCGAAGGTGTCGCCGTCGGGCGCCTCGACGGTGTCGAGAGACAGCGAGAGGAAGGGATGCCGAAACGCATCCCGAGACTCGCGTACGGGCCACGCGCCTGGCCGGTCGACGATCGGCTCGTCGGCGCCGTAGAGCAGCCCGGGCAGACTCGGATGCGCGGCTCGGTCGGTCACCCCACCGACACCTCGGGAGTGTCGACCGGAAGCCGCTGCTCGCGCTGGCGGTCGATCGCGGCCGCGACCAGGCCCTCGAACAAGGGATGCGCACGCGTCGGTCGCGACAACAGCTCCGGATGTGCCTGGGTCGCCACGAAGAACGGATGCACATCGGCCGGGAGCTCGACGAACTCCACGAGCGCGCCGTCGGGCGAGGTGCCGGAGACCACCAGGCCCGCCTCCTCCAGCCGCTCACGGTATGAGTTGTTCACCTCGTAGCGGTGCCGGTGGCGCTCCTCGACGAGCGTACGACCGTAGAGCTTGGCGACCATCGAACCGTCGACGAGTCGCGCCGGGTAGAGGCCGAGACGCATCGTGCCGCCGAGGTCGCCCTCGCCGGAGACGATCTGCTTCTGCTCCTCCATCGTCGCGATCACGGGGTTCGAGGCACCGGGGTCGAACTCGGTCGAATCGGCGCCCTGCAGGTCGGCCGCGTCGCGGGCGAACTCGATCGCCATGCACTGCAGTCCGAGGCACAGGCCGAGCGTGGGTATGTGGTTCTCCCGCGCATAGCGGATCGCACCGACCTTGCCCTCGATGCCGCGTACGCCGAAGCCGCCGGGGACACACACCGCATCGACGTCACGCAGATGCGCCGCAGCCCCTTCGGCCGTCGCACACTCATCGGACGGCACCCAGCGCAAGTTGACCTTGGCATCGTTGGCGAACCCGCCCGAGCGCAGCGCCTCCGCGACAGACAGGTACGCATCGGGCAGGTCGACGTACTTGCCGACCAGCGCGACGGTCACCTCCTCGGCGGGATGGTGCACCCGGCGCAGGAGCTCGTTCCATTGTGTCCAGTCGACATCGCGGAACGGCAGGTTGAGGCGGCGCACGACGTACGCGTCGAGGCCCTCGGCGTGCAGCACCTTCGGGATGTCGTAGATCGACGGCGCATCGCTCGCGGTGACGACGGCTTCCTTGTCGACGTCGCACATCAGCGAGATCTTGTGCTTGACGCTGGTCGGGATCGGCCGGTCGGAGCGGCAGACGATCGCATCGGGCTGGATACCGATCGAGCGCAGCTCGGCGACCGAGTGCTGCGTCGGCTTGGTCTTCAGCTCACCCGAGGGTCCGATGAACGGCACCAGCGACACATGCAGGAAGAACACGTTGTCGCGCCCCACATCGTGGCGTACCTGACGCGATGCCTCGAGGAACGGCAGCGACTCGATGTCTCCGACGGTGCCGCCGATCTCGTGGATGACGACATCGACGCCGTCGCCGCCCATCCGGACCATGCGGTCCTTGATCTCGTTGGTGATGTGCGGGATCACCTGGACGGTGTCGCCCAGGTAGTCTCCGCGGCGCTCCTTCGCGATGACCTCCGAGTAGACCTGCCCGGTGGTGACGTTCGCGTGGCCCGAGAGGTTCTCGTCGAGGAACCGCTCGTAGTGGCCGATATCGAGGTCGGTCTCGGTGCCGTCGTCGGTGACGAAGACCTCGCCGTGCTGGAACGGGTTCATCGTTCCCGGGTCGACGTTGAGGTACGGGTCGAGCTTCTGCATCGTCACGCGAAGCCCTCGCGACTTGAGGAGACGACCGAGACTTGAAGCGGTCAGCCCCTTTCCGAGAGAGGAGGCGACGCCGCCGGTGACGAACACGTGCTTGGTTCGGTTGTCCACGGGATTCCAGCCTACCAATCGCGTCCGGCGCGGTCGATCCGGTCCAGCCATGAGTGTCGGGCGATGAACTCCGAGAAGCTCACCCGCTCGCTCGCGTACGTCAGGCCGACGACTACGGCGAGCCCTGCCCAGCGTACGGACGGAGGCGTGTCGCGTACCAGTGCGGCGCCGACCGCTGCGCCGAGCGCGTTCGAGCCGCAGTCACCGAGCATCGTCTTGCCCCGCAGATCGTCGCCGATACCGCCCGCGATCGCGCCGGCGACAGGTCCGCCGCCGGGCAGTGCGGCCGCCGGCAGCACGGCCTTGTACGCCCGGCCGGGACGCAGGTCCAGCAGGTTGACGATATTGGCTGCACCTGCCACCAGAGCGCCGTCGCGGACGAGGCCGATACCGGGCCGTCGAGACCGGCGCTCACCCGCGGCGATCACGAGACCGGCGGCGGAGACAACGGCGATCTTGGCGATGCCGCTCGTCACGACACCGCGCTGCAACGCCTGCAGATGACCGCGGACGCCTTTTGTCGCCGAGTCACCGTACAGATCGTCGTACGCACCCACCGCCCCGACAGCGGCCAACCCCGTTGCCGTGACAAACCTGCGCTCGCTGAGCGTGCCCGCAATCAACCCGGACACAGCGGCCGGGCCGCCGAGCAGCGAGACCGGATCGCCGGCGTAGTTCGTACGCTGCCACCGCGACTCCGCCCCGAGCGGATGAGACGCAACCCACCGCCCGACCGCGCCGGATGCCGATGCGGCGACGGAGTGAGCACGAAGCCAGGCCCGGACGGCTGACCTCGGAGTCCGCATCAACCGGCGTCCGGCATCGCCTGATCGGCACCGTCCTCGGTGCCGTAGTGGCCGGACTTGCCGCCCGCCTCACGCTGCAGGGCCAGTACGGTCACGATCTGGCCGGCGGTCACGGACACTGCGTCGACCGTCGACACCGAGTCGCCGACGTCGTTGGACCGGATATACGCGACCGCGCCGTCGTCCGCGGCGGAACCGGGCGGGCCGCCGACGACCGCGCCGGCGCTCTGCGTGTCGGCGGCGCCCGCGATGGTAGCGACGACCTGGTCCTGGTTGTCCTCCATGGACGTTGCGGGCGGCACCACGAAGACCGCGAGCGATGCGCGTGCGCTCGGCTGGCCCTTGGCCTCGACGAATCCGGCCTCCTTGTACGCAGAGGCGATCGTGCCGGACGTCGAGTCGAACTTCGTGTCCGAGCCGTCACCGAGATACGCCCGCGCGAGTGCCGTGCCGAGCAGCTCGTAGCTGCTCATGCCACTGGTGTTCGGGGTGTTCTTTTGCCCGTCGAGTGACTGCCGTGCGACACCCTCCGCGAACTGCTGCTGGGACGGGTCGACCATCTTCTCGGTCAGGTTGACCGTTGTGGTGACGCTGCCGCCGGCCGCCTCGACCTCGTCTGCGACACCCTCCGCGGCGCCCTCATCGGCATCCGGGAGCACGAACAGGGCGACCGTACGATCCTGTAGTGCGCCGGAGACGAGATCGGTGCCGACCTGCTTGGCGAAGGCGTCCTGAAAGGCGCGTACCTGCTCGGCGTCGTCGAGCTCGGTACGTAGATCTGCTTTGTCCTGCCGGTCCCGGTCGGCTTCGGATGCGAGCTGCTCACTGAACGGCTCGTCCAATGGGCCCGCTCCCAGCGCGACACCGGCGGCGAGCGCCAGGAAGATCGCGATGATCGAGATCAGGTGGTAGCGGAAGTCAATCACTCGGTCATGTCTCCTAGAAGAGTCCCTGGATCCAGTAGATGAAGTCGTCCCAACGCGCCTGGAACACGTCCAGCCACTCTCGGCCGGCCGGCGTCGCTGCGATCGACACACCGATCGCGAGCAGTCCTGCGGCGAGCAGGATCAGCAGCTGCCACATCCGGATCCGCGCATGGTGGAGACGACTCACCCCCTTGGCGTCGATGAGCTTCGGGCCGAGGCGCAGCCGGGTCAGGAAGGTACTGGCCATCCCCGAACGGCCCTTGTCGAGGAACTCCACGAGGGTCGCATGCGTACCCACAGCGACGATCAGCTCGGCGCCCTTGGCGTCGGCGAGCAACATCGCGACGTCCTCGCTCGTGCCGGTGGCCGGGAACGGGATGCCTTCGAGGCCGAGCTTCTCCAGCCGGGCCAGGCCGGGAGCGCGGCCGTCGCGGTACGCGTGGACGACGAGCTCCGCGCCGCATTTGAGCGTCGCATCGGAGACCGAGTCCATATCGCCGATGATCATGTCGGGCTTGTATCCGGCCTCGACCAACGCGTCGGCTCCTCCATCGACGCCGATCAGTACCGGGTGGTACTCGCGGATGTAGGACTTCAGGATCGCCAGATCCTCGCGGTAGTCGTACCCGCGCACGACGACGAGCGCATGGCGACGAGCGAACGAGGTGCGCACCTCGGGTACGCCCACGCCGTCGAGCAGCAGCTCGCGCTCACGTTTGAGGTACTCCATCGTGTTGGCCGTGAACGCCTCGAGCTGGGTGGACAGACCGTCGCGGGCGGCCTCCATGAGCTCGTCGACACGCGTACTGTCGAGGACCTCGCCCTTGCCGAGCGGCTCGGCGTCGCGGTACAGGACACCCTCGTCGACGCGTACGGTGTCGCCCTCGGACAGGGCGGTGAAGACCTCGTCGCCGACATGGTCGACCAAGGGGATCCCCGCACCGGCGATGATCCCCGGGCCGAGGTTCGGGTAGCTACCGGTGCAGGAGCGTGCCGCGTTCACGACGGCGGCGACCTGCGAGTCGACGAGCGCCTCGGCGCTCACCTTGTCGATATCGGCGTGGTCGATCACGGCGATATCGCCGGGCCGCAATCGCTTGGTGAGGTTCTTCGTACGCCGGTCGAGGCGTACGGGCCCGGTGACGCCGGGTAAGGCGTCGGTCCGGTTTCGGCGCAGCGAGAGTCTCATCGATTGCCATGGTGCCATGCAGGGACGCGGATTCCGGGGATCCGCACGCGTCGTGTCTGGGAAGTCGATCACACCGCAGGTACCAGCTCAGCGCTGTGCGGCGAGCTCCAGTAGCTCGCGTGCGTGCGCCTCCGCCGTTGCCGAGCCTTCGAGTCCGGCGAGCATCCGCGAAAGCTCCTCGATCCTGGCGTCGGCGTCCAGCCTGCTGATACCGCTCGTCGTGACCGTGCCGTCGTCGGATTTGACGACCCGATAGTGCCGGTCGGCAAAAGCAGCGACCTGTGGGAGGTGCGTCACGGCGATGACCTGGGCGTTGCGGGCGAGCCGGGACAGCCGGCGACCGACCTCGACGGCCGCCTTACCGCCGATCCCGGCGTCGACCTCGTCGAATACGAGGGTCGGCACCGTAGAGGTGTCGGCGAGTACGACCTCCAGCGCGAGCATCACCCGGGACAGCTCTCCCCCACTGGCGCCCTTGTTGAGCGGCAACGGGTCGGCCCCTTTGTTCGCTGCGAAACCGATCTCGACCGTGTCGAGGCCGTGCGGAGTCAGATCGCCCGCCGTCGGCTCATCCGGCGTCTCGACCGCGACGTCGACATGTGCATGCGGCATCGCGAGTTCGCTCAGCTCGGCGTCGACGAGCTTGCCGAGACGCTCCGCGGCGCTCCGCCGAGCGTCGGCGAGTCGTACGCCGAGTTCCAGCAGCCGCGTGGTCAGGTCCTCACGCTCGCCGACAAGCCCGGAGATCCGGTCGTCGTCGCCGTCGAGTTCGCCGCTGCGGGCTCGCGCGTCGTCGGCCCAGGCAAGTACGTCCTCGACGGTGTTGCCGTACTTGCGCAGCAGCGCCGTGATCTGGGCACGACGTTGCTGAACCGTATCGAGCCGGGCCGGATCGACCTCGACGGAGTCGGTGTAGGCACCGAGCTCTGCCGAGGTGTCGGCGATCAGGTAGCCGATCTCGGCTACTCGGCCGGCAAGGCGTTCGAGCTCGGAGTCGTGCTCGCGTACCACGTCGAGCGCCGCCTGCGCCCCGGCCACGAGGGCAGTCGCGTCAGCACCCGGCTCGGCCGACTCGGCGTCACCGGACAGGCGTACGTGCGCCTCATGTGCCGCAGTCACCAGCGCCTCGGCGTTGGCGAGCCGGTCTTCGTCGGCGACCAGCGAGTCCAGCTCACCGGGCTCGGGCGAGACCTCGTCGATCTCGGCCAGTCCGAAACGCAACAGATCGAGCTCGCGGGCGCGCTCCTGCGCGTTCGTCGTCAGCTCGTCGATCTCGGTCTCCACCACGCGGAGCCGCTGGTACGACGGTGTGTACTCGGCCAGGAGATCGGCGATGTCGGTGCCGGCGAACTGGTCGAGCGCGGCGCGCTGTGCACCTGCGCGAAGCAGCCGATTCTGGTCCGACTGGCCGTGGACTGCGACTGCTCGCTCGCTGATCGCACCAAGGACAGAGGCGGGCACCGACGCACCTCCGACGAACGCCCGTGAGCGACCCTCGGCGGACACCGTACGGCCGACGATCAGGCAGTGCTCCTCGACCTCGCCCCCGGCCTCGAGCGCCGCATCGGCGACGCCGTCGATGCCCGACGTGTCGAGTCGCGCCTCGACTCGGCTGCGTTTCGCTCCTTGCCGCACGAGGGTGCTCTCGGCGCGTCGCCCGCGCAACAGGTTCAGCGCGCTCACGATCATCGTCTTACCGGCACCGGTCTCGCCGGTGATGACGGTGAGACCGGGGTCGAGGTCGAGTGCTGCCTCGTCGATGACGCCGATCGAGCTGAGCCGGATCTCCTCCCACATCAGTCGGAGACCCCCGATCCGGCCGCGCCTCGGCCGCGCCAGCCGGACACGGGAAGGTCGAACTTTCGTACCAGCCGATCGGTGAAACTCGCGCTGTGCAGTCGCGCCAGACGTACCGGCTGGCGACCGCGGCGTACCTCCACCCGCGCACCCGGCGGGAGCTCGAACGTGCGACGGCCGTCGCACCACAGCACACCCGATCCGAGTGTGCCGGCGAGCACTTCGATCGCGAGGGTCGAATCGGGTGAGGCGACCATCGGCCGGGCGAACAACGCGTGTGCGCTGATCGGCACCATCACGATCGCCTCGACGTCGGGCCAGACGACCGGGCCGCCCGCGCTGAAGCTGTACGCGGTCGAACCGGTCGGCGTTGCGCATACGACTCCGTCACAGCCCCAGCGCGACAGGGGGCGGCCGTCGATTTCGGCAACCACCTCGAGCATGCGCTCCCGGGCGGCCTTCTCGACCGACGCTTCGTTCAGCGCCCAGGTGCTTGCGACGCGGTCACCGTTGACGGTGACATCGACGTCGAGGGTCAGGCGCTCCTCGACAACGTACTCACGAGCCACAACGCGGTCGACCGTGATGTCCAGATCGTCGACGTCGGATTCGGCGAGGAAGCCAACATGGCCGAGGTTGACCCCGAGCAGCGGCGTCTCGGCCGATCGAGCGAGCTCGGTGCCGCGCAGGATGGTGCCGTCGCCACCGAATACGACCACCAGCTCGCAGTCGGCCGCTGCCTTCTCGTCCGCAGCACACGACTCGACGTCACCGAGCCCGTAGCGGGCGAGGTACTCATGTTCGTCGTCGAGTACTCGGCTGCGGATGCCGGCCTCGCGGATCCGGCGTACGAACGCCGCCGCGACCTCCCCCGCCGCGGCGCGCCCGGTATGGGTGACGACGAGAACTCGCCGGTCCTCGGAAGCGTCCTGTGCGCCGGAAGTCACGTTCCCACCTTCTCACCGTCGGGTCCCGCGGCCACAACCGCCGCTACCCGCGCAGGATCGACCGGGGGTGCATCGCGGCGCAGCCAACAGAAGTACTCGACGTTACCGGCGGGGCCCGGGAGCGGGCTGGCGGCGAGTCCGCGCGTACCCCAGCCGAGCTCCTGTGCGCGGGCGCACACCGCCTCGACGGCCTCGACACGCAGCGCGGGATCGCGTACGACGCCGTTCTTGCCGAGCCTGCCCTTGCCGACCTCGAACTGCGGCTTGACCATCAGCACCTGGTCGCCGTCATCGGAACACACCGCGCTCAGCGCGGGCAGGACCACGGTCAGGGAGATGAAGGAGAGATCGGAGGTCACCACATCCACGGATCCGCCGATGACGTCTCGGGTCAGATGGCGCACGTTGGTGCGATCGTGCACCTCGACCCGGTCGTCGTTGCGCAGCGACCAGGCGAGCTGGCCGTAGCCGACATCGACGGCAACTACCGAGGCTGCGCCCCGCCGCAGCAGAACGTCGGTGAAGCCACCCGTGGAGGCACCCGCGTCGAGACAACGCCGATTCTCGACTTCGAGACCGTCCGGGCCGAACACCTCGAGAGCGCCGATCAGCTTGTGCGCGCCGCGGGAAGCGTACGCAGGTGTCTGGTCGGGCTCGCGGACCACGATCGGCTGATCGGTTGCGACCGCCGTAGCGGGTTTGCGCGCAGCCAGCCCGCCTACCGTGACTGCGCCGTCGGCGATCAATGTGCTCGCCTCATCACGAGATCTGGCGAGTCCTCTGCGTACGAGCTCTGCGTCGAGTCGTAGGCGTTTCGTCACGACGCGGAGCCGGACCCGGCGTCGGCAAGAGAGCTGCGTAGCTGTTCGTGCACATCCTCGTAGATCGCCGCATGCGACTCCACCGGCGTTGTCTCCAGCTCGCTCAGCCGCTCGACCGCCGCATCGACTCGCGCGTTGCCGGTGCGTGTCGGGTCCTCATCGGATGGCGCGGTCATCAGTCTCCCGGGTCGTCGTCGAAGTCATCTCATCATCGCACGAACGGCACGACGTACTCGGTAATGGCCGTGACGTCCGGTGACCGTTCGTCGGAGTGCCAGCACGCGGTCAAGCCCGCCCGCAGCGCCGACACCGCATCGGCATACGCCGGATCGGCGTCGGGCACGCTGAGCTCGATCCGCCCGGCGTCGTTTCGGGCGCGGATCTGCCCGCATACGAACCATTCGTCGTCACGGACGACCGCCGGCTGTGGCTCGGTGAGAGCTCTCAGGTCGGGTCCGACGTAGGTGGGCCGAAGCATCGGAGGCGCCGTCGCCAGATCGTCGACCGAGCTCACACCCGTCAGAACGCACAGGCTGTCGGCTCCTACACCGTTCGCACCCTCGATATCGGTGTCCAGCCGGTCGCCGACGACGATCGGCCGCTCGCCGCCGACCCGGACGACCGTCTCGTCGAACAGGGCCGGTTCCGGCTTACCCGCCACGACCGGCCGAGCGCCCGTCGCCGCCGATAACGCGGCCACGAACGCACCGTTGCCCGGGGCCAGGCCCCGTTGTGTGGGTACCGAGGTGTCGGTATTGCTCGCGTACCAAGGCACTCCGGCGGCGATCGCATATGCGCCCTCGGCGAGCGCCGACCAGTCGATGCTGGGGTTGAACCCCTGTACGACCGCGGCCGGCGAGTCCTGCGCGCTCGTCGTGACGGCGAGTCCCCGCTCCTCCAGTGCCTCGCGCAAACCATCGGCGCCCAACAGCAGTACCGTCGCTCCTCCGGGCACGTCCGCTGCGACCAGTCGGGCGACGGCCTGCGCTGAAGTGACGATGTCGCTGGGCGAGGCTTCGATCCCGAGCCGGCCGAGCCTAGCTGCGACGGTCGCGGGCGTGCGGGCGGCGTTGTTCGTGACGTACGCGAGGCGGACCTTCTCACGCAGCTCGCCAAGAACCTCGACCGCATAGGCGACCGCCCCGCCACCGACGTACACCACGCCGTCGAGATCGAGCATGATGACGTCGTACGCGGCCGCCAACGGCGATCGACAATCGGCGAGCCGCTCGGTCGGACGGGCCCGCTCGCTCGCGGCTGTACTCACAGACACTCCTGTTTCTCGCAGTGCATAGGATGCAGCGATGACATCTTGGCAGGACCGCGCGGCGCGTACCGTCATGCGGGTCCGTCCGTTCCGCGGTGTCACCTTCACCGAGCACGCGGGCGACCCCGCGGATCTGACGTTCACACCCCCGACGTCGTGGTCGACCCTCCCCGCTGACCTGCTCGAACGTATCGATGCGCACCACATCCTGCATCTGCTTGCCCCGGCATTCGGCGGGCATCCGGCATCCGGAGCCGAGCGTGCTCGCGCCCTGCTCAGGTCCTGGCTCGACGACGAGGTACTTCGCCACGACGCCGAACCCGCGATGTACGTGTACGCACAGCCCGCGGGCGACTCCGAGGTTGTCGGCGTGATCGCGACCGTCGATCTGGTCGCAGACGGCGGTGGACCGTTCCTCGACCACGAGGAGGTGATCGCGCCCCTCGTCGACGTGCAGGAGACGCTCGAGCAGACGACGAACGCCCAGATCGAGCCGATCCTCGCGCTCTGCCACGAAGCCGCGGCCTTGGGAGACGTCCTTCGCGAAATCGTCGGCCGGCCTGCCGACCTCGCTGTCGCCCAGCCAGACGTCGGTACGCACCGTCTCTGGCGTATCGACGACTCCGCGGTTCAACTGCGTATTGCGCAAGCCGTGCCTGATGCGCCCGCCTTGATCGCCGATGGACACCACCGGCACAGCGCCTGGTCGCGCGTCGCAGCGCGGGACGGCACGGGGCCCGCCACGAGAGCCCTCGCTCTCCTCGTACACGCACCACAGCCCGGGATCCGGCTCGGAGCGATCCACCGCGTGCTCGCAGATGTCGACCTCGCCACCGCAATCGGGTCGGAGTCAATCGATGCGGCGGCGCTTCCTAACCGCTCCGCTGCCGCCGACTACCTCGCCAGCGGACCGACCGCCGGATGCGTACTGCACTCGGGCGGTGCGTACTACGCCGTAGTCCCACGAGTGCCCAATGCCGAATGCGCGGCGCCCGAGCTCGCGGTATGCCATCTGCACGCCGGGTGGCTGAAGCAATGGGCGGTCGCAGATGCCGACGTGGGATACGTACACGGGCTGGACGAGGCGATCGCACAGACGACAGAGTCCGGCGTTGCCGTCCTGCTGCCCGCACCGCGGCTCGAAGACGTCATGGCGGCGGCCCGCGACGGCCGCCCGCTACCGCGCAAGGCGACGTCGTTCGGCCCCAAGCCCCTCGTCGGCGCAGTCTTTCGGAGCTGGCTGGGTTCATGACGCCTTCTCGACCGTGCGGCAGGCCGACAGCTCGATCTCGATTCTGCTGACGGGAGCACCCGACACCCGCCGGAAGCGCCGGCGCAGCTCTCCCTCGACCTCAACCACATCGTCGGGTCCGAGCCTGGCGAGCGTTCGCTGTAGCCGACTCGTCCACGCGACGCATTCGAACGCGTCGACCGTGATGCGACTGCGACGCAGGGCTCGTTTGCTGCGTCGTACGATCACTCGCATCGTCGTCAACGTGTCGCCGCTGGGAAGCGTGCGCTCAACCGGCTCACGCGCCACCCTGCCGCAGAGTCGCACGACGTTCTCGTACGGGATTTCTGGTGTCTCCATTGCGCCTCCTCACCTGCAGCATGCCCCGGCAACAGCTGCACGGCGGCGCGATGAAGAGCGACTGTGGAAAAGCCTAGCGAATGCGCTCAGCTGTGGAGAGTTTCGAGCCTCTCCTCCGCATCGGTAGCGCGATTCCCGTCAACCGCAACCGTCCGGTGGAACCACTCGATCGCCTCCGTCGTGCGACCGAGCTCGGCCAGCACGTCCGCGTACGCGTAGCGAAGGCGCGCCACCCAAGGTTCACGCGAGCTCGAATGCAACGACTCACGTTCGAGGAAGCGCGCGGCCGCTTCTGGCTGGCCCAGATCCCGGCGCGCACCGGCGACCACGATCGCCAGCTCGGCAACGCCGGCGTCGTCCAGCTTCTCCCGCACCTGCGGGGTGTCGAGATCCAGGGCGCGCTCCGGACGGCCCAGCGCGCGCTCGCAGTCTGCGATGAGGGCGATGTAGTGCACCTGACCATTCATCCGGCGCGCCGCGCGCAGCTCACGCAACGCCTCGTTGAAGTCTCCCGACGCATACGCGGTTTCACCGCACGCCTCACGTACGACCGCAATCCGCGACGCGCGATCACGCGCCGCGCGAGCATGCCGATACGCGAGCTGCGGATCGTCCTCGATCAGCAGGCCTGCCATCGCGAGATGGCGGGCTACCAGATCAGCCGTGCGCTCAGGGAGACCTTGTAACGAGCGGCGCACCTGCCGGTCCAGCGCCCGGGCGGTGACATCATCAGGGATCTCGGGGGCGTCCACGAGGACAGTCCTTCCACAAAGGGGATGTAAACGAAGCAGCGGGGCCGCCCGAAGGCGGCCCCGCTGTC
The DNA here is from genome assembly GCA_023100825.1 of Nocardioidaceae bacterium SCSIO 66511. Taxonomy (NCBI): domain Bacteria; kingdom Bacillati; phylum Actinomycetota; class Actinomycetes; order Propionibacteriales; family Nocardioidaceae; species Nocardioidaceae bacterium SCSIO 66511. The sequence continues at coordinate 2,595,981 of CP095846.1, forward strand.
GAAGTAATATCCGGCGACGTCCTACTCTCCCACACAGTCTCCCGTGCAGTACCATCGGCGCTGAAGGGCTTAACTTCCGGGTTCGGAATGTAACCGGGTGTTTCCCCTTCGCCATGGTCGCCGAAACTCTATGGAGATATGTCCGACCATACCTCGGGAACCTCACAGTGGACGCGTTGCAAAAAGTGTGTGTAAAAACAAGCCCTCGGCCTATTAGTACCGGTCGGCTACGTGCATTACTGCCTTCGACCTCCGGCCTATCAACCCAGTGGTCTGCTGGGGGCCTTACCTGGTAAACCAGTGGGAAACCTCATCTTGAAACGTGCTTCCCGCTTAGATGCTTTCAGCGGTTATCACTTCCGAACGTAGCTAACCAGCAGTGCTCTTGGCAGAACAACTGGCACACCAGAGGTTCGTCCATCCCGGTCCTCTCGTACTAGGGACAGCCTTTCTCAAGTTTCCTACGCGCGCGGCGGATAGGGACCGAACTGTCTCACGACGTTCTAAACCCAGCTCGCGTGCCGCTTTAATGGGCGAACAGCCCAACCCTTGGGACCTACTCCGGCCCCAGGATGCGACGAGCCGACATCGAGGTGCCAAACCATCCCGTCGATATGGACTCTTGGGGAAGATCAGCCTGTTATCCCCGGGGTACCTTTTATCCGTTGAGCGACGCCGCTTCCACTTGCCGGCGCCGGGTCACTAGTCCCGACTTTCGTCCCTGCTCGAGATGTCTCTCTCACAGTCAAGCTCCCTTGTGTACTTACACTCAAAACCTGATTGCCAACCAGGCTGAGGGAACCTTTGGGCGCCTCCGTTACATTTTAGGAGGCAACCGCCCCAGTTAAACTACCCACCAGGCAATGTCCCTGATCCGGATAACGGACCGAGGTTAGATATCTAGTACAATCAGAGTGGTATTTCAACGATGACTCCACACGAACTGGCGTCCATGCTTCGCAGTCTCCCACCTATCCTACACAAATTGAACCAAATACCAATACCAAGTTGTAGTAAAGGTCCCGGGGTCTTTCCGTCCTGCCGCGCGTAACGAGCATCTTTACTCGTAGTGCAATTTCGCCGAGTCCATGGTTGAGACAGCGCCCAAGTCGTTACGCCATTCGTGCAGGTCGGAACTTACCCGACAAGGAATTTCGCTACCTTAGGATGGTTATAGTTACCACCGCCGTTTACTGGCGCTTAAGTTCTGCGCTTCGCTGTTGCCAGCTAACACGTCCCCTTAACGTTCCAGCACCGGGCAGGCGTCAGTCCGTATACATCGAATTTCTTCTTCGCACGGACCTGTGTTTTTAATAAACAGTCGCTTGGGCCTGGTCTCTGCGGCCATCATCGCTTCCGGGAGCAAGTCCCATCACGAATCCGGCCCCCCTTCTCCCGAAGTTACGGGGGCATTTTGCCGAGTTCCTTAACCATGGTTCACTCGATCACCTTAGTATTCTCTACCTGACCACCTGAGTCGGTTTAGGGTACGGGCGGCTCTGAAACTCGCTAGAGGCTTTTCTCGGCAACATAGGATCACTCACTTCGTCTAATACGACTCGGCGTCGGTTCTCAGGCATGAGAGTCGCGGATTTACCTACGACTCGCCCTACTACCTTGCCCGTGCTCTACCATCGGCACGGTTGAGCTACCTTCTTGCGTCACCCCATCGCTTGCCTACTACCAGTTCGGGTCGTGCGCTCCTCGACTTCGCTCCGAAGAGCTCCGTCGATTCGGGCACTTAGCATCACTGGGTTCAGCATGGTCGCGTCAGCGCCGGTACGGGAATATCAACCCGTTGTCCATCGACTACGCCTGTCGGCCTCGCCTTAGGTCCCGACTTACCCAGGGAAGATTAGCTTGACCCTGGAACCCTTGGTCATTCGGTGGAAGAGTTTCTCACTCTTCTTTCGCTACTCATGCCTGCATTCTCACTCGTGTAGCGTCCACGGCTAGGTCACCCTGCCGCTTCACTCGCCACACGACGCTCCCCTACCCGTCCACGCACCTGGACCACGAAGGCCTAGTACACGCGTAGACGCCATAGCTTCGGCGGATTGCTTGAGCCCCGCTAAATTGTCGGCGCGGAGTTACTTGACCAGTGAGCTATTACGCACTCTTTCAAGGATGGCTGCTTCTAAGCCAACCTCCTGGTTGTCTGTGCGACTCCACATCCTTTTCCACTTAGCAATCGCTTAGGGGCCTTAGCTGATGGTCTGGGCTGTTTCCCTCTCGACTACGGAGCTTATCCCCCGCAGTCTCACTGCTGCGCTTTAGCTTTCCGGCATTCGGAGTTTGGTTGACTTCAGTAAGCTGGTGAGCCCCCTAGGCCATCCAGTGCTCTACCTCCGGAAAGAAACACGCAACGCTGCACCTAAATGCATTTCGGGGAGAACCAGCTATCACGGAGTTTGATTGGCCTTTCACCCCTATCCACAGGTCATCCCCCAGGTTTTTAACCCTGGTGGGTTCGGTCCTTCACGCGGTCTTACCCGCGCTTCAACCTGCCCATGGATAGATCACTCCGCTTCGGGTCTAGGACATGCGACTCAATCGCCCTATTCGGACTCGCTTTCGCTACGGCTGCCCCGCATGGGTTAACCTCGCCACATATCACTAACTCGCAGGCTCATTCTTCAAAAGGCACGCTGTCACGGTTCACAAGGAACCGCTCCAACGGATTGTAAGCACATGGTTTCAGGTACTATTTCACTCCCCTCCCGGGGTACTTTTCACCTTTCCCTCACGGTACTAGTCCGCTATCGGTCATCGAGGAGTATTTAGGCTTAACGGGTGGTCCCGCTAGATTCACACGGAATTTCAGGGGTTCCGTGTTACTCGGGGTGACACATAAGAGCCGCATGCTTACGTCTACGGGGGTATCACCCGCTACGCCGGGACTTTCCAGTCCGCTTCGACTTCACATACGGTTTATGACTCTTCGACGGTTCAGCAGACCCGTCATTGTGGCCCCACAACCCCGCGCAGGCAACGCCTGCCGGCTATCACACCTGCGCGGTTTAGCCTGTTCCGATTTCGCTCGCCACTACTATCGGAATCACTTTTGTTTTCTCTTCCTGTGGGTACTGAGATGTTTCACTTCCCCACGTTCCCTCCGCGCACCCTATGTGTTCAGGTGACGGTAACTGGACATGACTCCAGCTGGGTTTCCCCATTCGGAAATCCCCGGATCACAGCTCGGTTGCCAACTTCCCGGGGCTTATCGCAGGCTCCTACGTCCTTCTTCGGCTCTCGATGCCTAGGCATCCACCATGTGCTCTTAGTAGCTTGTTGTTTTACTACTAGATGCTCGCGTCCACTGTGAAGTTCTCAAGATACGGGCGGTCCCACACTCATGCTACGCAGAGTCTGCGTGGTGGTGTGTGGGCCAGAGGGAGTTGTTACCTGATCCCTCAGGACCCAACAGTGTGCCAGGCTCGATTCGATCGATGATTCGGAGGTTCCTGCCCTTACGGGTGTACTGACCGAACCTTCAACCGACCGAGCCAACTAATCGACGTTCCACTAGTGAGCATCGCCGCACCAAGACATTCGCTTGGTCAACGACGACTTGGACAACCGATCCATGACCGATTGCCAGTTGCTCCTTAGAAAGGAGGTGATCCAGCCGCACCTTCCGGTACGGCTACCTTGTTACGACTTCGTCCCAATCGCCAGCCCCACCTTCGACGGCTCCCTCCACAAGGGTTGGGCCACCGGCTTCGGGTGTTGCCGACTTTCATGACGTGACGGGCGGTGTGTACAAGGCCCGGGAACGTATTCACCGCAGCGTTGCTGATCTGCGATTACTAGCGACTCCGACTTCATGGGGTCGAGTTGCAGACCCCAATCCGAACTGAGACCGGCTTTTTGGGATTCGCTCCACCTTGCGGATTCGCAGCCCATTGTACCGGCCATTGTAGCATGCTTGAAGCCCTGGACATAAGGGGCATGATGACTTGACCTCATCCCCACCTTCCTCCGAGTTGACCCCGGCAGTCTCCTATGAGTCCCCACCATTACGTGCTGGCAACATAGGACGAGGGTTGCGCTCGTTGCGGGACTTAACCCAACATCTCACGACACGAGCTGACGACAGCCATGCACCACCTGTATAGGGCCCTTACGGACCTCATATCTCTATGAGTTTTCCCTATATGTCAAACCCAGGTAAGGTTCTTCGCGTTGCATCGAATTAATCAGCATGCTCCGCCGCTTGTGCGGGCCCCCGTCAATTCCTTTGAGTTTTAGCCTTGCGGCCGTACTCCCCAGGCGGGGCGCTTAATGCGTTAGCTGCGGCACGGAACTCGTGGAATGAGTCCCACACCTAGCGCCCAACGTTTACGGCATGGACTACCAGGGTATCTAATCCTGTTCGCTCCCCATGCTTTCGCTCCTCAGCGTCAGAATAGGCCCAGAGAACCGCCTTCGCCACCGGTGTTCCTCCTGATATCTGCGCATTCCACCGCTACACCAGGAATTCCGTTCTCCCCTGCCTACCTCTAGTCTGCCCGTATCGGAAGCACGAACAGGGTTAAGCCCTGAGTTTTCACTTCCGACGCGACAAACCGCCTACGAGCCCTTTACGCCCAATAATTCCGGACAACGCTCGCACCCTACGTATTACCGCGGCTGCTGGCACGTAGTTGGCCGGTGCTTCTTCTGCAGGTACCGTCACTTGCGCTTCGTCCCTGCTGAAAGAGGTTTACAACCCGAAGGCCGTCATCCCTCACGCGGCGTTGCTGGATCAGGCTTTCGCCCATTGTCCAATATTCCCCACTGCTGCCTCCCGTAGGAGTCTGGGCCGTGTCTCAGTCCCAGTGTGGCCGGTCACCCTCTCAGGCCGGCTACCCGTCGTCGCCTTGGTGAGCCATTACCTCACCAACAAGCTGATAGGCCGCGAGCTCATCCCTCACCGCCGGAGCTTTCAACCACCGAAGATGCCATCGGTGGTGGTATCCGGTATTAGCCCCAGTTTCCCAGGGTTATCCCAATGTGAAGGGCAGATTGCTCACGTGTTACTCACCCGTTCGCCGCTCGTGTACTCCCGAAGGAGCCTTACCGCTCGACTTGCATGTGTTAAGCACGCCGCCAGCGTTCGTCCTGAGCCAGGATCAAACTCTCCGTTGAAGACTTGCCATCATCGCCGAAGCGATGACGAAATCTACGGTTTGTTGATGCCTGACAAATTACTTGCTGACAAATAATTTTGTCTGGAATCGATCCATCGTTCGTTGAGCCGAAGCTCGCCGATCGACGGGGTATAACTGACTAAATCGTCGACTTTTGGCACACTGTTGAGTTCTCAAGGATCAGACGCACACCTTTGCTTCGGCCTTGCGGCCATCCGCTCCGGGGCAACTCGTCTAACTTACCGGATCGTCCTGACCCGGTCAAATCCGGGGCCGGCCTCTCCTCCCCCGCCCAGGCCGCAGCGACCGGAGCTGAACTGAGCCGTAACTCAGTCGCCTCGGTCGAGGCTTCCTTAGAAGGGGAGTCTCCGGAGCCGGCCACCCGACCTTCCGGCCTTGTGTCCCGCCGCTCTCGGCGACAGACAGAACATTACGCACGGCGGTACAGAGGGTCAAATCGGGGGTGCCCCGCTGTGCGCACGCTGAACGTTTTCGCAGGTCAGAGCGTTGCAGCGTTTGCACGGGACGTGAAACGGCCCCGGATCGGGAAGGATCCGGGGCCGTCGCGTTGCGGAGGTAGGCACCACCTACGGCACCTCGACACCAGCGATCGTTCGCTTGCCCTTGCGCAGAACTCCGTAACGCTCGTGCAGGAGTCCGGCCTTGGCCAGCGGTAGCTCGGGATCGCTCACCCGCTCGTTGTTGACGTACGCACCGCCATCGCGCATTGCTCGCCTGCCGGCCGAGAGGCTCTCCACCAGTCCGGTCTGTACGAACGCGTCGAGGACGGTTGCGTCGGTTGCGAGCTCGTGGAGTCCGGCCTCGCTCAGTGCCGCACGTAGCGTCGACTCGGGCAGCTCGGACAGCTGTCCGCGTCCGAACAGCGCAGCCGAGGCTCGTTCGGCGGCGTCGGTCTCTGCCTCGCCGTGCACCAGTCGGGTCACCTCGGACGCCAGCCGACGCTGTGCGGCGCGTGCCCCGGGTCGCTCTTCGTGCTCGACCATCAGTGCATCGATCTCATCGACACCGAGGAAGGTGAACTGCTTGAGGTACTCCCCCACCTTGGCGTCCTCCGCCTGTATCCATGACTGGTAGAACGCGTACGGCGACGTCAGTTGCGGATCGAGCCAGACCGTGCCCGACTCGGTCTTGCCGAACTTCGTGCCGTCGGACTTGGTGACCAGCGGTGTCGAGAGCGCATGTACACGGTCGCCGTCGGCACGGCGTACGAGCTCTACGCCCGCCGTGATGTTGCCCCACTGGTCGCTACCGCCGGTCTGCAGGACGCATCCGTAGCGGCGATGCAGCTCCAGGTAGTCCATCGACTGCAGTAGCACGTAGCTGAACTCCGTGTAACTGATTCCGGAGTCGAGCCGGCTGCTGACGACGTGCCGGTCCAGCATGCGGTTGACCGGGAAGTGCTTGCCGATGTCGCGCAGGAAGTCGAGCACGTCCATCTCCTGCGTCCAGTCGAGATTGTTCACGATCGTCGCACCGAGGTCTCCGTCGAGATCGACGTAGCGGCTCACCTGCTCGCGGATGCGCTGCACCCACTCCGCAACGACGTCCTTGCTGTTCATCACCCGCTCGCCGGTCTCCTTCGGGTCGCCGATCAGTCCGGTCGACCCGCCGACCAGGATCAGTGGACGATGACCCGCCAGCTGCAGGCGTCGAGCCACCAACAACTGGAGGAGGTTACCGATGTGCAGACTCGGAGCCGACGGGTCGAAACCGACATAGAACGTGATCGACCCGCCCGACAGCTCGGCACGGAGCGCGTCTCGCTCCGTGGAGTGCGCGACCAGCCCGCGCGCGTCGAGTTCGTCGAGTACGTGTGTCACGTTCGTCTCCTAGTGATCGGTTGTCGTCACCCGATTGTCTCGTACTACTGCGCGCGAGGACTCCTGCGGTACGCCGAGACCGTGGGCTCACCGTCGATCCAGAATCGCAATGCGACATCAGCCGCAAGACGTACGCCGACTCGGCTACCCGATGCGATTCGAGCGGGTTCGACACACGTTCCGCGCCGCAGGCGCACGCAGCCGTCACCGGTGAGGTCCGCACCGTAGTCCTCGCCCGTCAGCCCGAGCGCTTGCGCGAGGCAACCCGGACCGCGAGCGAGAGCGCGCTCGGCGACGTCCGGGCCGCGGCGCGCACGCGCGAGTTCCAGACCTTCGATCACGCGCCCAGCGCGCAGCAGTACCGCCGAGGCGATGCCGTCGGTGCCTGTGACCACGTTGCAGCACCAATGGATGCCGTACGACCGGTACGTGTACAGGTGTCCGGCCGCGCCGAACATCACCTCGTTGCGCGCCGTGCGGCCGCGGTACGCATGGGACGCGGGATCTTCACCGCCCAGGTACGCCTCGACCTCGGTCAGCTCGACCGTGACCGTACCTTCGGGGCGGGTACTGCTCAGCGTCCAGCCGAGCAGCACCGGCGCCACCTCATCGGCGGGCCGCGCCAGTTCGGCAGCAAGCTTCTCGGTCTTCACGCATCCGAGTGTCTCCCACCGGATATCGCGCCGACGGCCGGAGCGTCGCTACCGACCGTTGTAGCAAGCCGAATCCGACCTGGATAGACTCGGCCCTGGCCTCGACCGCGACCTGATGGACGCCGCACTGTGACGCACAAAGCCTTTCTCCACATAGGGCCTCCGAAAACCGGAACGACCTATCTGCAGAGCCTGCTACACCAGAACCGCCAACTCCTGCGCGGGCGCGGACTGCTCGTCGTACGACGAACCAAACAGCAGTACGACGCCGCGAGCGAGATCACTCAGCGCAAGGCCGCCCGGGCGACCAAGGTGCCCAAGGGCGTGTGGTCCGCGCTGGTCAAGGACGTGCTGCACTTCGAGGGTGACGCGGTGTTGTCGCATGAGCGCTACTCCCTCGCGACGACCGAGCAGAACGAACGCATGCGCGACGACCTCGCCGATCGCGAGCTACATGTCATCTTCACGTTGCGCGATCTCACCGGTGTCGTATCCGCCGACTGGCAGGAGTCGGTCAAGAACGGCTCCGCCGGCACCTGGGCCGAGTTCTGCAAGTCCGTCATCGACGACGACGGCAAGCTGCTGCGCAAACGCACTCGCGCACTTCGCAGCCTCCGCGCCTGGTCGAAGGTCCTGCCGCCCGAGCAGGTCCATATCGTCACGGTGCCGCCGTCGGGTGCGCCGCGCGAACTGCTGTGGGAGCGGTTCTGCTCCGTACTCGGAGTCGACACCTTGGGCACGTCGACCGAGCAGCCGCGCGGCAACCAGTCGATGGGACAGGTCGAGGTCGAACTCCTACGCCGGGTGAACGAGCTTCCCGAGTCTGCGCTGTCGGTCCACGACCGTCGTCCGGAGCTGAAGCATTTCCTTGCCGAAGAGGCGTTGAACCAACGCTCCGGCAAGACCCGGGTGTCGATCGACCGCGAGACCTTCGACGCGGCCCGCCGCGAGTCACGAGCGATCGCCCGGCAGGTCAGCAAGTCCGGCTTCGACGTCGTCGGCAACCTCGAAGACCTGACGAGCGCGACGTTCAAAGATCCCGCTCCCGACGCGAACGACGTGAGTGACGCCGAGCTCGTCGACGCGGCGATCGATGCGATCGCGGCGCTGTCGCGGCGGTCGGCCCGACGAGGTCGCAAGATCGCCCAGCTCGAGGCCGCCGCCAACGACGAGGGACTCATTCAGAAGGTTGCGCGCAAGGCGAAGACGTAGGCCGTGGCGGGTTGGTTGTCCGCGCTACCGGGCGATTACCCGCCGCTTCGCTTCTCGTCGCTGTCGGCTTCGCCGCTTCTACGGTGCGACTACCCGACTGCCCGATTCCCCTCGCAGTCGACTTTCCCTACTTCTAAGGCGACTACCCGCCTACCCAATTCCTCGCCGCCATCGGCGTTGCCGCTTCTACGGTGCGACTACTCGCCGCTTCGCGCCTCATCGCTGTCGGCTTTCCCCGCCCCCTTCGGCTGGGCAAAGACGCGGCGACGCGGGAGCCGCGGCTACGTGGCTCGGCTTGCTTGCCGGCTTTCCCGTTCCGGTCGGCCTGTGCGGGGTCGGCGGTGCTTTACCAAGTCAGCATGGTGAAGCACCGCTTTGCACGGCAGGGACACCGTGCAAAGTGACAGCTTGCCGTGCTCGTTGGTACGTACGGGGCTGCCGTGTCGGAAGTTCACTCGTTCGCGTCGGGCCACCGCAAAGTGGCGGGAAAGCCGCCAAGCAGCCGAACCGAAACCGCGCCTCCGCGCGTCGCCGCGTCTTTTGCCCAGCCGAAGGAAGCGGAGAGCCGACAGCGGGCCGGAATCGGGCACACCGGTAGTCGAACCGAAGCAGGCGGTAGTCGAACCGGAAAGACGCCGGAGTCGTCAGGGGCGTAGGGCGGCAACCACTTCGGCCAGCTCACCGAGTTGCTCGTCCACTCGCGCCCGGGCCGTACCTCCGCGCGCGTCACGGGAGCCGATGGAGCCTTGGACGCTGAGCACCTCGCGTACGCCCGGGGTCAGGTGAGGCGAGATCGCGGCGAGCTCGGCGTCGGTGAGGTCCCATAGCTCCTTGCCTTCGGCCTCGCATGTGCGTACGCATGCGCCCGACAGCTCATGGGCCTCGCGGAACGGCACTCCCTCACGGACGAGCCACTCGGCCACGTCGGTGGCGAGCGAGAAACCCTGCGGTGCAAGGGATGCCATCCGGTCGGTGTTGAACCGCAGGGTCGCGACCATGCCGGCGACGGCCGGGAGCAGCAGCTCGAGCGAGTCGATCGAATCGAAGACCGGCTCCTTGTCCTCCTGCAGATCACGGTTGTACGCGAGCGGCAACGCCTTGAGCGTCGTGAGCAATCCGCTCAGATTGCCCACCAGTCGACCGGACTTGCCACGGGCGAGCTCGGCGATATCGGGGTTCTTCTTCTGCGGCATGATGCTCGAACCGGTGGAGTAGCCGTCGTCGAGCGCGACGAAGTCGAACTCCTTCGTCGCCCACAAGATGACCTCTTCGGCGAGCCGCGAGACGTCGACGCCGATCATCGAGGTGACGAAGGTGAACTCCGCGACGAAGTCGCGCGCGGCAGTGCCGTCGATGGAGTTCGCGCTGGAGCCGGTGAAACCGAGATCGCGCGCGACCTGCTCCGGGTCGAGGCCGAGCGACGACCCTGCCAACGCTCCCGAGCCGTACGGCGAGTCGGACGCGACCCGCGCGTCCCAGTCGCGCAGGCGTTGCACGTCACGTACCAACGGCCAGGCATGCGCAAGCAGATGGTGCGAGAGCAGCACCGGCTGGGCATGTTGCAGATGAGTACGCCCGGGCATGGCCGCGCCGAGGTGTGCCCGAGCGTGTTCGGCGAGTGCGCCGACCACATCGAGGACGAGCCCAGCGATCGTACGCGCGTGATCGCGCAGGAACATCTTGAACAACGTTGCAACCTGGTCGTTGCGCGAGCGCCCGGCCCGCAGCCGTCCGCCGAGGTCGGCCCCGACGCGCTCCAGCAGACCGCGTTCGAGCGCCGAATGCACATCCTCGTCGGACTCGGCCGGCACGAACACCCCTGCTTCGACGTCGCGAGCGAGCTCATCGATACCGGCAAGCATCGCGGACAGGTCTTCGTCGCTCAGCAGCCTTGCCCTGTTGAGAACCCGCGCATGTGCACGCGAGCCCGCCAGATCGTACGGCGCCAGCCTCCAGTCGAAGTCGGTCGACTTCGACAGTGCGGCGAGCTCCGGCGACGGCCCGCCCGCGAAGCGTCCGCCCCACAGCTTCTGGTCGCTCATCGTTCGCCCTCCGTACTCGTTGCTGCGACGGCTGCCAATGCGGTGAACCTTCGTGCGACGTCCTCACCGCCGTCGGGCTCGCGGGTGATGACGAGCACCGTGTCGTCGCCGGCAATCGTGCCGAGCAGGTCATCGCCCTCGGCGTGATCGATCGCGGATGCGAAGAATTGCGCCGCTCCCGGCGGCGTACGCAGCACGACGAGGTTTGCGGACGCATCTGCCGAAACCAACAGCTCATGCGCGAGTCGCGCCAGCCGCGACTGCGCGGCGTGGCTGAGCGTGCCGGCGATGTGGGTGCGGTCGCCGCCCTCCGCCGGGACGGCATAGACCAACGCACCCGACTCGTCGCGAACCTTGACTGCGTCGAGCTCCACCAGATCGCGCGACAACGTCGTCTGGGTGACGTCGACGCCCTCCTCGGCGAGCAGTGACGCGAGGTGCCCCTGCGAGCGCACCTGCGTACGCCCGAGCAGGTCGATGATCAGCTGCTGGCGCGCACCCTTCGTCGACGGGATCGTCATCGGCGCTCCCCCATCGTCAACAGCCAGGTGAGCAACGCCTTCTGCGCGTGCAGGCGGTTCTCGGCTTCATCCCAGATCACTGCGCGGGGGCCGTCCAGCACCTCGGCCTCGATCTCGTAACCGCGGTACGCGGGAAGGTCGTGCAGCACGATCGCGTCCGGCGCCGCACCGGCCATCAGCGCTTGCGTTATCGCGTACGGGCGGAGCGTATCGATGCGTTCGGCCTGCTCCTGCTCCTGACCCATCGAGACCCAAGTGTCGGTCGCGACCACATCGGCATCGGCGACGGCCTCGGTCACGTCGGTGGTCACAGTGACGGACCCGCCGGTCGACGCGGCGATGCGCTCGGCATCGGCGACGATGTCGGCGCGCGGCGACAACGACCCGGGGCACCCGATCCGTACATGGAGACCGGCAGTTGCGCCCGCGAGCAGGTGTGAGTGCGCCATGTTGTTGGCGCCGTCGCCGACGTACGCGTACTTCAGACCCGCGAGCGTGCCCTTGTGCTGGCGTACGGCCTGCAGATCGGCGAGCAGCTGGCACGGATGGAAGTCATCGCTCAGCGCATTCACGACGGGCACCGACGCGACCGACGCCATCTCTTCGAGGTCGGACTGCGCGAACGTCCGCCAGACGATCGCATCGGTCATCCGGTCGAGTACGCGCGCCGTGTCTGCGACCGGCTCGCCGCGGCCCCGCTGGGTGGTACTCGCATCGAGTACCACCGCGCTGCCGCCGAGCTCTGCGATGCCGACTGCGAACGACACACGAGTACGCGTTGAGGGCTTGTCGAACAGCACGCTGACCGACCGTGGTCCGTCGAGCGGACGCCGGTGGAAACGATCGGTTCGGAACGCATCGGCGAGATCGAGGATCGCCGACTGCTCCTGCGGCGTCACATCGTCGTCGCGTAGGAAGTGCCTCATCACACTGCTCCTTCGAGTGCGTCCGCGAGGATCGTCATCGCCTTGTCGGCTTGCTCCTCGGTGAGAACCAGCGGGGGTGCAAGCCGGAGGCGTGCAGGCCCGCAGGCATTGATGATCAGGCCGGCGGCCAGCGCGCGATCGTGCACTGCTGCGGCTATGTCGGTGTCGAGGCCGATCCCGATGAGGAGCCCGAGTCCGGAAACGTCGCGTACGTGTGGCAGGTCCGCAGCGGCGCTGCGCATACGCTCGCCAAGCGTCACGGCATGGTCGAGCAGGGCGTCCTTCTCGATCGTGTCGAGAACGGCAAGACCTGTCGCGGTGGCGAGCGGGTTGCCGCCGAACGTCGTGCCGTGGTTGCCGGGCTGAAGCAGCGCACCTGCGGCTCCGACAGCGAGGCAGGCACCGATCGGAACTCCGGCGCCGAGCCCCTTGGCGACCGTGACGACATCGGGCGTGATGCCGGATGCCTGGTAGCCGAACCAGTCACCGGTGCGACCGATGCCGGTCTGCACCTCGTCGATCCACAGCAGCGCACCGTGCCGAGCCGTTGCCTCCCGAGCCGTGGCGAGATAGCCATCGGGGGGCACGATCGCGCCCGCTTCACCTTGTATCGACTCGAGTACGACGGCCGCCGTCTCGTCGTCGACCGCGGCGGCCAGTGCCTCGGCGTCTCCGTACGGCACGAACTCGATATCGCCCGGTAGTGGCTCGAACGGCTCGCGGTACGCCGGCTTCCAGGTGAGCGCAAGGGCGCCCATGGAGCGACCGTGGAAGCCGCCCTCGGCAGCGACGATCTTCGTACGCCCGGTGCGCCGGGTCAGCTTGAACGCTGCTTCGTTGGCCTCCGTACCGGAGTTCGTGAAGAACACCCGACCGTCGACGTCGGCCAGTGCGAGCAGTCGCTCGGCGAGCTCGATCTGCGGCGCGGTCGTGAAGAAGTTCGAAACGTGCACGAGCTTCGGCGCCTGTTCGGCCAAGGCGGCAACGACAGCAGGATGGCCGTGGCCCAGTACGTTGACCGCGATGCCGCCGAGCAGGTCGAGGTACTCCTTGCCGTCGATGTCCCAGACCCGGGCGCCGTCGCCGTGGTCGAGCACGAGCTTCGGCGGCCCGAAGGTGTTCATCAAGCTCGCGGCGTACCGCTCGGTCCAGCCCACGCTGTCGGTCACTTCTGGCTCCTCACGGATGCGCGGATCTTGGTCTCCACCTCGGGCAGCACCTGCGTGCCGATGCCGTCATCAGTGAAGATCTCCAGCAGGACGGCGTGCAGCTCTCGTCCGTCGACGACGGTTGCGCCCGCGACTCCGCCTTGCACGGCGGCCAGGCAGGCGCCCATCTTCGGGACCATGCCGCTCGCCAGAGTCGGCATCAGCTTCTCCAGCGCCTCGACACCGATCTTGCCGATGACGTCGTCGCTGTCGGGCCAGTCGGCATAGAGACCCTCGACGTCGGTGAGCACCATCAGCTTGTCTGCGTTGAGCGCGACCGCGAGCGCGGCGGCCGCGGTGTCGGCGTTGACGTTGTGCACAACGCCGTCGGCGTCGGGTGCCACCGACGACACGACGGGGATTCGGCCGGCATCGATCAGGTCCAGCACGGCCTCCGGGCGTACCTCGGCGACCTCACCGACGAGTCCGAGATCAACCTCTTCGCCGTCGACGATCGTGTTGGTCGCCTTCGCCGTGAACAGGCCGGCGTCCTCTCCGGACAGCCCGACCGCCATCGCGCCGTGCTGGTTGAGCAGGCCGACGAGCTCGCGGCCGACCTGGCCGACGAGCACCATCCGGACAACGTCCATCGCCTCCGGCGTCGTGACCCGAAGGCCGCCCCGGAACTCCGACTCGATACCGAGACGGTCGAGCATGGAGCTGATCTGCGGTCCGCCGCCGTGCACGACGACCGGTCGGAAACCGGCGTACCTCAAGAACACGATGTCTTCGGCGAACGCGCGTTTCAGATCATCGTCGGTCATCGCGTTGCCGCCGTACTTCACGACGACGGTCTTGCCGTGGTAGCGCTTCATCCACGGCAACGCCTCGGCGAGCGTCGCCGCCTTGTCGGTGGCGCGCTTCCAGGACTCGGTCAGGTCGCTCATGTGGTGGGTGTCCCCGGTCAGCTCGAGTAGGCGGAGTTCTCGTGTACGTACGCGTGGGTGAGGTCGTTGGTCCAGATCGTGGCCGCTTCGCCGCCCGCCTTCAGGTCGATCTCGACGGTGACCTGGCGGGCGCTCATGTCCACCTCGTCTGCGGACTCGCCGGGGCCGCTCGATCGGCAGACCCAGACGCCGTTCAGCGCAACGTCGAGGTCGGCGGGATCGAAGACCGCGTCGGTCGTGCCGATCGATGCGAGCACGCGACCCCAGTTGGCGTCCTTGCCGAACACCGCACACTTGAACAGGTTGCTGCGCGCGACCGATCGGCCGACCTCGAGCGCATCTGCCTCACTCGCGGCGTTACGTACCTCGATGGTGATCTCGTGGTCGGCGCCCTCGGCATCGCCGAGCAGCTGCATCGCGAGGTCGTGACACACAGCGCGTACGTGGCCGGCGAACTCTGCGACGGCAGGGCGTACGCCGCTCGCGCCGCTGGCCATCAGGACCACCGTGTCGTTGGTCGACTGACAACCGTCGGAGTCGAGACGGTCGAACGTGGCGCCCGTCGCTGAGCGCAGAGCCTCGTCGAGCTCGGCCGCGGTCAGATCGGCGTCGGTGGTGAGGAACACCAGCATCGTCGCGAGCTGTGGCGCGAGCATGCCCGCGCCCTTGGCGATGCCACCAACGGTGTAGCCGTCGCCGGTCGAGACGGCGTTCTTCGCATGCGAGTCGGTCGTCATGATGGCCTGTGCCGCTGACTCACCACCATCGGCACGCAGTTCCTTGGTTGCTGCGGTAGCACCCGACAAGACGTCGTCTCGGTCGTTGAGCATGCCGATCAGGCCGGTCGAGCACACCTGGACGTCGATCGCACCGATCCCGAGCGCGCTCGCAACGGTCTCCGCCGTCGCATGGGTGATCGCGAAACCGTCCGGGCCGGTGTAGCAGTTGGCTCCGCCGGAGTTGACGATCACCGCGCGCGCTGTGCCGGCGCGGATGGCCTGCTCACTCCAGAGCACCGGGTTGGCCTTGCAGCGGTTCGAGGTGAACACCGCGGCCGCCGCGTCGCTCGGGCCGTCGTTGACGATGAGCGCCATATCGGGATCACCGCTGCTCTTCAGACCCGCCGCGACGCCGGCAGCTCGGAAACCCTGTGGAGTCGTGACGGTCACGGTGCAATCCCTACTGTCGTCAGGCCGGCGTCCTCCGGCAGGCCGAGGGCGAGGTTCATCGACTGGATGGCGCCGCCGGCCGTACCCTTCGCGAGGTTGTCTTCGGCCGAGATCGCCACCAGGCGGCCGGCGCGCTCGTCGACGGTCGCCTGGACATGGACGGTGTTCGCGCCGATCGTCGCCTGGGTCTGCGGCCAGATGCCCTCGGGGAGCAGATGCACGAACGGCTCACTCGCGTACGCCTTCTCGTACGCCGTGCGTACATCGGCCGCGATCACGCCGGCCGTGACTGATGCCGTGCACGTCGCGAGGATGCCGCGCGCGGTCGGTGCGAGCACCGGCGTGAACGACACCTTCGGGTCGTCTCCGCCCGCCGCGCGGAGGTTCTGCTCCATCTCAGGAGTGTGCCGATGGACGCCCCCGACGCCGTACGCGCTGAGCTGGCCCATCGCCTCAGCACCGAGGAGGTGGGGTTTGAGCGCCCGCCCGGCGCCGGATGTGCCCGTTGCCGCGACGACAGTGACGTCGTCTCCGATGAGACCGTTACTGACCGCGGGCAGCAGCGCGAGCGTGGCCGCGGTCGGGAAGCATCCCGGCACCGCGATCCGCTTCGCGCCTTGCAGGACGGCACGTTGACCGGGTAGCTCCGGCAGGCCGTACGGCCAACTGCCCGCATGCTCGCCGCCGTAGAAGTCGGCCCAGTCGCCAGAGTCGACGAGCCGGTGGTCGGCGCCGCAGTCGACGACGAGCGTCTCGTCGGACAGCGCTGCAGCGATCTTCGCCGACTGACCGTGCGGCAGGGCCAGGAACACGACGTCGTGACCGCCCAACGTCTCCTCGTCGGTCTCGGCCAGCACTCGATCGGCCAATGGCAGCAGATGCGGTTGGTGCGCGCCGAGCGTCGTACCGGCGTTGCTGCCGGCCGTCAGCGCGCCGATCTCGACGTGGGGATGTGCGAGCAGCAGCCTCAGCAGCTCCCCGCCCGCGTACCCGCTCGCGCCGGCAACCGCTACGGTGGTGTTGGATGTCGTCACCTGCATGATTATTCATTGCTTTGCAGGTTTATGCAAGCACCTAGGCTCGTTGCACGGCACCGTGGTCGGTTGCGGCCGCGGCGACCGCGGCGTCTCGCGCCTGGGCCGTGTCCGCCTCGGTGAGCGTACGGTCGGGTGCGCGGAACCGCAGTGCGTACGCGAGCGACTTGCTGCCCGCGGGCACCTGCTCGCCCGTGTAGACGTCGAACAAGCGCACCGACTCCAGTAGGTCGCCCGCGCCGCGGCGCAGTGAGTCGGCGACGGCCGAGCTCTCCACCGAGGCGTCCACGATCAATGCGACGTCCTCCTTGGCGACCGGATAATGCGAAAGCGGAGCGGGGCGTACGACCTCGACCGCGGCGTCGAGCATCGCGTCGAGATCGAGCTCGAGCGCCGCCGACCGCGGGGGCAGGTCGTACTCCTTCACGACCCGCGGGTGCAGTTCGCCGGCATGTCCGATCACCGTGCCGTCGAGGCGGATCGCCGCGCAGCGCCCTGGATGCCATGGCGCGTACGCTGCGGAGACCACGTCGATCTCGGCCGCGAGTACGCCGGCAATCGTCTTGGCGAGGGCGATCGCATCGGCCCATGACGCTGCTCGTGCCTCGCCCCACCACCCGGCCGGCTCCCGGTCGCCCGCGAGCAACGCCGCGAGGTGCAGCGGCTGTGCGGGCAGTGCGGCGTCGAGTGCCCTGATCTCGTCGTCGGAGGGCCGCCGGTCGACCGGCAGGATCGGTGCCGCACCGTCGTCGTCGCCCGGCATGAACACCGGCGCCATCTCGTACAGCGCGATCTCGGACTGGCCACGACCGGTGTTGCGGGCGCCCGCCCGGAGTACGAGCGGCAGCAGCGTCGTTGCGAGCCCGGGCTCCTCGGTCGAGAGTGGGTTCTCCAACTCCACCATCGTTCGCCGCGGGTCGTCGTCGGCGAGCCCAAGTCGGTCCCACTCGGCAGGGCCGACGAACGGGAACGTCTTGACCTCCACGTAGCCGGCGCCGGCAACCGCTCGGCCGACCCGACGGCGCAGTCGCTGCTTGGTGGTGAGTCCGTGCCCTGCGGGCGGGACCGGCAAGACCGACGGCACCTTGTCGTAACCGACGACCCGGATGACCTCCTCGACGAGGTCGTACGGATCGGTCAGGTCGTAGCGCCACGTCGGTGGTACGACGTGCAGCAGACCGGTGTCACCCTCGACCGCACAGCCGTTGGCGACAAGGGTCTGTACGACCGTCTCGCGGTTGATCTCGACACCGGTGACCCGCTCGGGCAGCTCTTCGGCGAGCTCGATGACGGGCGGCTCCGGTATCGATCCGACAGTCGTCAGACCGTCGTCGATACGACCGCCGCCGTGCTCGACCAGCAGCTCGGCCACGCGCTGTGCCGCATGCGCACCCAAGGCCGGGTCGACGCCGCGTTCGAAACGTCGCGACGCCTCGGACGGCAGCTTGTGCACGCGCGCGGTGTGCGCGATGCCGGTGGGTTCGAAGTACGCGGCCTCGATCACGATGTCGGTCGTACCCGCGTGCAGCTCGGTGTTCTCGCCGCCCATGACGCCGGCGAGCCCGATCGGCCCCGAGTCGTCGGTGATGAGCAGATCCGTCGACGCGAGCGTACGAGCGACCCCGTCGAGCGTGGTGAGCTTCTCGCCGTCGTTGGCCTTTCGTACGACGATCGGACCGGACAACCGTGATCGGTCGTAGCCGTGAATCGGCTGCCCGAGCTCGAGCATGACGTAGTTGGTGATGTCGACGGCCAGCGAGATCGGCCGCATGCCCGCCGCCTCGACCCGGCGGGCCAGCCAGGCCGGGGTCGGGCGGCTCGGGTCGAACCCGCTCACGGTGCGCACCGAGAACACCGGACAGGCGTCGTTCGCCTCGACGACGACCGGGTACGCCTCTCCCTCGCCGGCGACCTCGATGGCGGCCGGGTCATCGAACGTCGTCTCGTACGCGATCGCGGCATCGCGCGCCACGCCCCGCATCGACAGGGCGTACGCGCGGTCCGGGTTGACCTCCAGGTCGAGCACGACCTCGTCGAGGCCGAGCAGCGCGATCGCGTCGTCGCCGACCGAGGCGGCATCGGCGTCGAGCACCATGATGCCGTCGTGATCGTCTCCGAGCCCCAGCTCGCTCGCCGAGCAGATCATGCCGTCGGAAACATGTCCGTACGTCTTGCGCGCGGAGATCTCGAAACCGCCGGGCAGCACCGCACCGGGCAGCACCGCAACGATCAGATCGCCCTCGGCGAAGTTGTGCGCACCGCAGACGATGCCGCGGGGTTCGCTCTCGCCGACGTCGATCTGACACCAGCGGACGGTCTTGCCGTTCTTGTGTTCCTCGGAGGAGAAGGACAGCACTCGACCGACGACCAGCGGGCCAGTGACGCCGGTGGTGACGATCTCCTCGAGCTTCAGGTCGTACTCGGTCAACCGCGCCGCGAGCGCTTCGACGGACAGGTCGGCGGGAAGGCTGACGTACTCACGCAGCCAGGAGACGGGGACGCGCATCAGACCTCGATTCCGAAGGGGCGGGCGAAGCGGACGTCGCCGTCGAACATGTCGCGGATGTCGGAGATACCGTGCCGGACCATCAGGGTCCGGTCGATGCCCATGCCGAAGGCGAAGCCGCTGTAGCGCTGCGGGTCGACGCCGCATGCCACCAGCACGCGCGGGTTCACGACACCGCAGCCGCCCCATTCGATCCAGCCCTCGCCACGACAGGTGCGACAGCTCGCCCGAGCCTCCGGCTCGTCCTCGCAGACGAAGCAGCGCAGGTCGAACTCCGCGCTCGGCTCGGTGAACGGGAAGTACGACGGGCGGAACCTCGTGCGGCTTGCATCGCCGAACATCGCCCGCGCGAAATGATCGAGCGTGCCCTTGAGGTTGGCCATCGTGATGCCTTCGTCGACGACGAGACCCTCGACCTGGTGGAACACCGGTGTATGGGTCGCATCCAGCTCGTCGGTACGAAAGACCCGCCCCGGCGAGACGACGTAGATCGGAGGCTCGCGGGTGAGCATCGTACGCGCCTGCACCGGCGAGGTCTGGGTACGAAGAACCTTCGCATCGGACTCCGGCTTGACCCAGAACGTGTCCTGCAACGTACGAGCGGGATGGTCGGGACCGAGGTTGAGCGCATCGAAGTTCAGCCACTCCGCCTCGACCTGTGGGCCTTCTGCGACCTCCCAGCCCATAGCCACGAACACGTCGGCGATGCGCTCGTCGAGTGTCGTGACCGGATGGCGCGCGCCGACCGGGTCTCGGTCGTAGGCGAGGGTGACGTCGACCGCCTCGTCGACCAGGATCCGCGCTTCGTTCTCGGCCTCCAGCACTTCGGTACGCGCGGCGAGCTCGGCACCGACTGCTTTGCGCGCGGCGCCGATCCGCTGCCCAGCAGACTTTCGCTCCTCCGGAGGCATCCCGCCGATCGACCGGTTGGCCAGCGCGAGTGGCGAACGGTCGCCCGCATGGTCGAGCCGCACCGCCTTGAGCTCGTCGAGCGATTGCGCGCCGGCGATCGCCGTCAGCGCAGCGTCACGCAACTCCTCGATCGTGCGGTCGTCGTCGGACATGCGGGCCTTTCCTCGAACCTCGGGCGTACGAACACCTCGAGTTTAGAAAGCCTGCGCACCACGCCGCCACCGGGTTATCCGTTGCCGCCTCGACGTCGAGGTGGACGGACGCTCACGCCTCGTCGAGAACCTCGGGCTCGTTCACCGGGAGCCAGACGGTGACCCGCGCTCCCCCGCCGTCGGTCTCGCCGATGCCGACCTCTCCGTGATGCCCGTCGACGATGCCGCGCACGATGTAGAGGCCGAGACCGCTCCCGCCGCGTTCGCCCGACTTCCAGAAGCGGGTGAAGATCCGCGATCGCATCTCCGGGGGGATGCCCGGACCGTCGTCCTCCACCACGAGAACCGCGCCCTCGCGGTCGTCACGCGGGCGCCGGATCTCGATACGCGCCACTCCCCGCCCGTGCCGCATGGCGTTCTCGACGACGTTGGTCACCAACTGTGCGAGCCGATCGGGGTCGGCCCAGATCGTCGCGACCTCGTCGTGCTCGGTCACCGAAAGCGTCTGCCCGCTGCCGGCGGCGATGTTGTCGAGCACGCTCTGCACCGTCTCGACGAGGCGTAGCGGACGCGGCCGGAGCGTCAGTCGTCCGGAGTCGATCCGGGCCGCATCGAGCAGCTCGGTGATCAGCCGGCTCAGCCGGTTGGCGTCGTTGTCGATCGTCTCCAACATCAGCTTGCGTTGGTCGTCGCTGAACCGGTCCCACTTGCGCAACAGGGTCGCGGTGAACCCCTTCACGCCGGTCAACGGCGAGCGCAGCTCGTGCGCGACCGTGGCCACGAGGTCGGACCTGGTGCGGTCCTTCGCAGCTCGGGCGCGGGCGTCGCGTACGCACATGACGACGCGGTGCACCTCGCCGCGCGGCCGGTCGCGCCCAAGTGACGCGGTGACCAACAGCTCTGCGCCGTCCGGGGTGTACCAGCTGCCCTCCGCTATGCGGGTGCGGTTGGCGAAGCCGTCGTACGGGCGGTGGCATGCGTACCAGCTGTTGCCCTGCCGGTCGTCGAGCACGAGCGCATCCGTCAGATGCGTACCGATCAGTTCGGAGCGGTCGCTGCCGAGCAGCCGCTCGAATGCGGCGTTGACCTCGGTGACGACACCGTCGGCATCCGCGACGAGTACGCCGTCGGGCAACGAGTCGAGCTCCATAGCGGAACGTTAGTCCAACTCTCGGGCACGTGCCGAGGTATAGAGGCATACGGCAGCGGCCGTCGCGAGGTTCAGGCTTTCGGCACGACCGTAGATCGGCACCGCGACGACATCATCGGCCAGCGCGCGTACCTCGGCGGGCAGACCCCACGCCTCGTTGCCGAACAGCCAAGCGGTCGGACCGACCAGCCCGCCTGCCCGGTCGAGTGCGAACAAGTCGCCACCCGCGCCGTCGGCGGCGAGCACCCGGACTCCCCGCTCGCGTACGGCGCCGACGAGCCCCGGCAGATCGCTTTCGACTCCGATCGCGGTATGGAAGAGGCTGCCGACACTCGCCCGCACTGCCTTCGGGTTGTACGGATCGACGCTGTTGCCGCCGAACAGCACCGCGTCGGCACCGGCAGCATCCGCGCAGCGGACGACTGTTCCGGCGTTGCCGGGGTCGCGTACGTCGGCGCAGATCGCGATCAGCGCAGGGTCATCGGCGAGGATCTCACCGACGGGCCGGTCTACGAACCGGCAGTGGGCGACGAGCCCTTGCGGGTGAACCGTGTCGGCGAGCGCAGCGACGACGTCGGAGTCGACGATCGTGGCCGGCGTCGCATCGGTCGCCAGATAGCGGTCGTACGCGCCCTGTGTCGCGAACACCTCGATGACCGTGCCGGGCCGGGCCAGCGCCTCGCGTACGGCCTGTGGACCCTCGGCGAGGAATTCCCGGCGCTCCTGGCGCGACGAACGGGTGCCGAGTCGGCGAAGTCGCTTGATCCGACCAGTTGTCGGGCTCAATGCCTCGGGACTCGACACCCGTTGGAG
Source organism: Nocardioidaceae bacterium SCSIO 66511 (assembly GCA_023100825.1). NCBI lineage: Bacteria > Bacillati > Actinomycetota > Actinomycetes > Propionibacteriales > Nocardioidaceae > Nocardioidaceae bacterium SCSIO 66511. The sequence continues at coordinate 2,618,139 of CP095846.1, forward strand.
CGGCTCGGCCTCAGGCCGCCGCGTCGTCCTTCTTCGCGTTGACGTCGCTCGGGAGGTTCTGCTTCGCGACCTCGACGAGTGCCTCGAACGCGGCCGGCTCGTTGACGGCGAGCTCGGCGAGGTTCTTCCGGTCGACCTCGACGCCCGCCTCGCGCAGACCCTGGATGAACCGGTTGTACGTCAGGCCGTGTGCCCGAGATGCGGCGTTGATGCGCTGGATCCACAGCCGGCGGAAGTCACCCTTGCGGGCGCGACGATCGCGGTAGCTGTAGACGAAGGAGTGAGTGACCTGCTCCTTCGCCTTGCGGTAGAGCCTCGAACGCTGACCGCGGTATCCGGACGCGCGCTCGAGGGTTACCCGGCGCTTCTTCACTGCATTGACTGACCGCTTGACGCGTGCCATCTGATTACTCCTTGTCGGTCTTGTTACCTCGGTCGGTGATCGGCGGCGTGGGTGTGCCGCGGACGATCACTTGCCAAGGAGCTTCTTCACACGCGGGACGTCGGCCTTGGAGATCTGCTGGTCGGCGTCGACACGACGCGACCCTCCGCTGGCGGACTTCTGCTGCAGATGGGTGCGGCGACGGCCATGCGCATGCATGATCTTGCCGGAGCCGGTCACCTTCACGCGCTTCTTGATACCGGAGTTGGGCTTCATCTTCGGCATTTCAAACCTCCACGTCGGGGTCGATGTTCTCGGAGCGCCGGCGTGGCTTGGCCTGCGCAACATGCTGGTGCTCTTCGCGATGGACGCGGTCGTATTCCTTCTCGGCCTCGCGTTCGGCCTCGCGTGCCGAAGCGACCCGGGCCTTCTCTTCCTTGGCCTCCTTGCGGGCCTCGGACTTCTTCTTGTGCGGTGCGAGCACCATCGTCATGTTCCGGCCGTCCTGGCGGGGCGCCGCCTCGACGAAGCCGAGGTCGTCGACGTCTTCGGACAGACGCTGCAGCAACCGGAACCCCAGCTCGGGGCGGTGCTGCTCTCGACCGCGGAACATGATGGTGATCTTGACCTTGTCGCCCTGCCGAAGGAACCGTACGACGTGACCCTTCTTGGTGTCGTAGTCGTGCTGGTCGATCTTCGGCCGCAGCTTCATCTCTTTGATGATGGTGTTCGTCTGGTTGCGGCGGGACTCGCGCGCCTTCTGCGCTGCCTCGTACTTGAACTTGCCGTAGTCCATGAGGCGGCACACCGGCGGCCGTGCGGTCGGGGCCACTTCAACCAGATCGAGATCTGCTTCCTGGGCCAACCGCAACGCGTCTTCGATGCGTACGATGCCGACCTGCTCGCCGTTGGGGCCGACGAGGCGGACTTCGGCTACGCGAATCCTGTCATTGACGCGCAACTCGTTGCTGATGGGTCCTCCTGGTGTCCTATGAGTCTGTTGACCGCGGGGACCACCGAGGACCGATGGAGGCGTGTCGGGTGAATCCGACCGCCTGCGACGATCCGACCGAACCCGACGACCTATGCGGTCGATGCGGGTGGGAGGTGGGCTCCACTTGTGGTTCGGACTGAAGACAGCACGAACCGGTCGCGGTCAAGAGTAGCAGTGGGTGGGAACGTACGTACAATCGCGGGTTATTCCCCGGACCGTCGGCGGAGCGCTCAGGTCCAGACGTACCCGACCTCGGTGCGGGTGAGCACCGAGCCGTCGGCGCTGTGTACGAGGTCGGCGTCGGTGATCACGGTACGCACCGGCCCGGCGATGTCGACAACCACGGCCGCCGCACCCTCGGAGCGGGCGGCCTGCGCCGCCTGAGCGAACGGAACGGGTACGGGTCGCGCATCGGGATCCCACCGCTGCAGCGACTCGAGCCCGGTGAAAGCCAGCAGCGCGGTCCGACCGTCGCGGCCGGTCATCAGCACAGCGGCCATATCGGCCTGCTTATCCGAGCCGTCGGCAGCGCGCTCCCCGGCCAGCACCGCGACGACGGGCACGATGACCCGGCTGCGGGTGAGCGCAGCGAGGGCCGGACGGAGATCGCCGTGTGTCGCGTACGCCGACAGCGCGTCCGCGACGGTCTCGTCGGTCGCACCGTCGTCGTCGGGAAAGGCCGGAGTGGAGAGTGACACCTGTGCACGGTATCTGTCGCTGATGTGGATGGGTGAGGCAGACTTGGTGCATGGGTTCCTCATCGCTTGCCTGGCTGCCGTGGACGATCCTGCTGTCGGCCGTCGGCCTGTTCGCGGCCTGGCGGGCGTACAAGAACGGCGACCGCTCGGCGGTTGTACGCCGCCTGGGCTGGGCCGTACTGCCATGGGGCCTGTACTTCATGGGGCTCATCCGCTTCACCGTGCGCGTGTTCGACGCCGTTGCCGACTGGGCGGCCGGCTTCGCTTTCAGCCCACTGGCCTGGCTCGGCGTCGGGCTCTCGGTCGTTTCGGTGCTGATGATCGGCGGCGGTGCTTTCCTGACGGGTCGGCGCAATCGCGTGCGATCCGAGGCGCCGAGCGAGGAGAAGCCGCGTAAGCAGGTGAAGGCGAAGAAGTCCGCGCCCCCGGCCGATGAGGACGTCGACGACATCGAGGCGATTCTGCGCCGCCACGGTATCGAGTAGCAGCGCCGATGCCCTACCGCGAACGCCGCTCATCGATCGAACCCGCGGTCGTGTGGTCGATCGACGGCGGCGGTGGCGGGCGCGTGCTACCCGACGGCTGCATGGACCTGCTCTGGCTCAACCACGAGCTCGTCGTCGCGGGCCCCGACACCCGGGCGTATGTCTCGAAGGCGCCGAGGCCCGTCGTCGGGATCCGCGTCGCCGCGGGTGTACTCCCGACGGTGCTCGGCGTACCCGCCGATGAGCTGCGCAACAGGCGGGTACCACTCGCCGAGGTGTTAGGCGTACGTGAGGCGCGACGGCTCACTTCGCCAGTGGCGAGCGCTGCAGACCCCGGTGCAGAGCTGGAGCGCATCGTCGGCTCCCGGCTCGAGGAGCAGGTGCCCGATCCGGTCATGGCTTACGTCGAGGTGCTCGCCCGAGACGGGATGCCCGTGCCCGCTGTCGCTCGGGCGATCTCGATGAGCGAGCGCCAGCTGCGACGGCGTACCCGCCAGGCATTCGGCTACGGCGTCAAGACCCTCTCCCGTATCCACCGGTTCCAGGCAGTGGTCGCGCTGGCCCGGGCGGGTGTGCCCCTTGCCGACGCAGCCGCACGTACCGGGTACGCCGACCAGCCGCACCTCGCCCGCGAGGTCCGCACGCTTGCCGGCGCCCCGATGTCCGCGCTACTGAGCTGACTGCGTACCTCGCGCTCAGAGCCAGGCGAACAGGTCGATCGAGTTGCCGTCGGGGTCCTCGATGGTGGCGTACCGCTGGCCCCACTCGGCGTCCCACGGCTTGTGCACGCCGGTGCGGCCCTCGGCGACGAACGACTCGTACGCCGCATCGACCGCCGCCGCGTCTTCGCATTTGAACGCGAGCCCGATGCGTCCGCCGCCCCGGGTCGGTTCGAAGTCGGGGAGGAAGCTCTGGATGGTCGCAACCGTGTCCCAGGCGATGCGCAAGCCGCCCGGCAGCGTCGCCTCCACATGGGGCTGGGACTCCGCGCCTTCTGCGAACTCCAGACCGAACTGGCGGTAGAACGAAAGCGTGGCGGTGAGGTCGTCGGCGATCAGGCCGATCATGTCGAGCTGTGGTGTCGTCATGGGCTCAACGTACGCAGCATGAGCGGTACGGGTCTTGAACGTTTCGGCCGGATCGATCGGCGGCCGAACGCGTCATTCGTGCTCGGCAGCCTCGGCGCGTAACCGGCGGACGGCGGCACGCGCGCGAGTGCCGTCGGCGGACTGGATCGCCATCACCGCGACCGCCTCGCCGTCGGTCGTGTCGATCATCGCCCACGGCGCACCCCGCCCGAGTTCGATCGAGATCACCTCGGCCCATTCCAGGTCGTACCGGCGATATCCGTTCAGGATGTGTACGCCCTGGTCGTCGGTACGTACCCGCGTACGACCGATGCCGTGGAGGATGGCGAGTGCTCCGAGGAACACTGCGAGCAGCGTGATCAGCTGCGGCGGTGTCACGCTGTCGCGTACGTCTGCCGGGAGCGCGAACGTGATCACCAGGAACATCACGAGGAAGCACCCGGACGCGACGTACGCGACGATGCGAGCCCCGATCGGCCGGTACGTCACGACAGACTCATAACCGGCACGCGAGGATGTCGGTGACGAGAGTGCCCCGCGCGCCGAGCTGCCACAGCTCGTCCATGACCTTCTGGGCGGCGTCGCGCGGCACCATCGACCGAACCGCGACCCACCCTTCGCGATGAAGCGGCGAGACCGTCGGCGACTCGATGCCCGGCGTCAGCGCGACCGCGCGCTCCACCTGCTCGACGCGGATGTCGTAGTCCATCATCACGTATGCCCGGGCAACGAGGACACCTTGCACTCGGCGCTCGAACACGTCGTACGCATCCGAGCTCTCCTTGCCGCGCGGGCGGATGAGCACCGCCTCGGACTCGAGGATCGGATCGCCGATCACCTCGAGGCCCGCCTGGCGCAAGGTGCTGCCGGTCTCGACGACATCGGCGATCGCATCGGCGACCCCGAGCCGGATGGCCGACTCGACCGCACCGTCGAGGCGTACGACATCGGCCGCCACGCCGCGCTCGGCGAGGTAGGCCCGGACGACCAGGGCGTACGAGGTGGCGATGCGGCGACCGTCGAACTCGGCGATGTCGCTCATCGTGCCGGCGGGCACGGCGAATCGGAAGCTCGACCTGCCGAACCCCAGCGCCCTGACCTCATCGGCGGCAGCACCCGAGTCGTGCAACAGGTCACGGCCCGTGATGCCGACGTCGAGGGTTCCGGCGCCGACGTACACGGCGATGTCTCGTGGCCGGAGGTAGAAGAACTCGACGTCGTTGTCGGTGTCTCGGATCACCAGGTCACGGCTACTGCGACGCTGGCGGTAACCGGCCTCGGTCAACATCTCGACGGCGGCGTCGGCGAGCGCCCCCTTGTTGGGGACGGCGATCTTCAGCATGGGAAGTCCGTTTCGGTGAAGTCTCAGAGGTGCTCGTACACGTCGTCGAGGCTCAAGTCGAGGCTCAACATCAGCACCTGCGTGTGGTACAGCAGCTGGCTGATCTCCTCGGCCGCGCGCTCACGCGACTCATGCTCGGCGGCCATCCACGACTCGGCCGCCTCCTCGACGAGCTTCTTGCCGATCGAATGGACCCCGGCGTCGAGCGCCGCGACCGTACCGGAACCGCTGGGCCTCGTCTCGGCGCGCTCGGCGAGCTCGGCGAACAGACCATCGAACGTCTTCACTCGTGCAACCCTAATGGGCGCTCCGCGCTAGTGGTCGCGGAGGCTCCGCAGCGTGAGCAGGGTGGCGACCGCCGCCTCGGCCGCCTCGCGCCCTTTGTCCTCGCGGCTGCCGGCCAACCCGGCACGGTCAAGAGCCTGTTGCTCGTCATCGCAGGTCAACAGTCCGAAGCCGATCGGCACACCGGAGTCGAGCGCGACCCGGCTCAGACCGTCGGTCGTCGCCGCGCTCACGTACTCGAAATGGGGCGTGCCGCCACGGATCACCACGCCCAGCGCAATGATCGCGTCTCGGCCGAGTCCGGCGAGCTTTCGTGCGACCACCGGCAGCTCGAACGAGCCGGGTACGCGCACGACCTCTGGGTTCGCGATGCCCATCCCCTGCAGCGCGTCGGTCGCTCCGGCCACCAGGCCGTCCATCACCGTCTTGTGCCACGACGCCGCGACAATGCTGACCCGCAGCCTCGATGCATCCAGCCCGCTGAAGTCGGGCGCGCCTTCACCGCTCATCGTCTACTCCTCCGCTTCGGCTGTCGCAAGGTCGGGAAGATCATGGCCCATCCGCTCGGCCTTCGTCTGCAGATAGCGCCGGTTGTGCTCGGTCGGCCTGATCGCGAGGGGTACCCGCTCGTCGACTGCGACACCGTACGAGACGAGCGCGGTGATCTTGTCCGGATTGTTTGTGAGCAGACGGACCGACGAGACGCCGAGATCTCGCAGGATCTGCGCGCCCGTGCCGTAGTCGCGTCCGTCGGCAGGCAGGCCGAGCTCGAGGTTGGCCTCGACCGTGTCGTGCCCCTGATCCTGCAGGGCGTACGCCCGCAGCTTGTGCAGCAGGCCGATGCCACGTCCCTCGTGTCCGCGCAGGTAGACGACCACCCCGCGCCCGGCCGCGGTCGTCGCCGCCATCGAGGCCTGCAGCTGAGGCCCGCAGTCGCAGCGCTGCGAGCCGAACGTGTCACCTGTCAGACATTCCGAATGCACGCGGGTGAGTACGCTCGTGCCGTCGCCGACGTCGCCGTACACCAGCGCAAGATGCTCCGTGTCGTCGATCTCGTTGCGATAGCCGTACACCTCGAAGGTGCCGAACTCCGTCGGTAGCTGAGTGTGCGTCTCGCGGACGACCTGCGACTCGTGTCGCCGCCGGTACGTGATGAGATCTTCGATCGAGACCATCGCGAGCCCGTGCTCGTCCGCGAACGCGCGCAGCGCCTCGGCGCGCATCATGGTGCCGTCGTCGTGCACTATCTCGGCGATCACTCCCGCAGGCGTCAGACCCGCGAGGCGGGCCAGATCGACAGCCGCCTCAGTGTGCCCGGCACGTGCGAGCACACCTCCCTCCCGGTAGCGCAGCGGCAGGATGTGCCCGGGCTGAACCAGTTCGAACGGCTCGGTCGCCGAGTCGGCGAGCACCCGAACGGTTCTCGTCCGATCGGCCGCCGAGATACCGGTCGTGATGCCGTCGCGTGCGTCGATCGAGATCGTGTACGCGGTGCGCATCCGCTCGCGGTTGTGCGGTGTCATCAGCGGGATCGCGAGCCGGTCGAGGGTCTCGCCGGTGATCGGCGCGCAGACCAGGCCGCTGGTGTGCCGGACCAGGAAGGCCATCAACTCGGGCGTCGCCTTGCTCGCGGCGAAGATCAGATCGCCCTCGTTCTCGCGGTTCTCGTCGTCGACAACGACGACTGCACGCCCGGCGCCCATTTCCTCGACCGCCCGCTCGATCGGATCCAGTGTCACCGTCATGCCGTCACCTCTCTTGCCGCCGGGTCGACGGCAGCGCGCCTGGCCCGCAGCCAGGCGACGAACCCGTAAACGCAGAACGCGCCGTACACCAGATACAAGGCGGCAGACGGGTAGTACTCCGCTCGCACCAGCAGCGGAACACCGACCGCATCGACGGCGATCCAGATCAGCCAGAACTCGATCCAACCGCGCGCCATCCCGTACGTCGCGAGGATGCTGCCGGTGAGGATCCACGCGTCCGCAAGCGGGCCCCACGACCCGAGCGCACGCAGTGTCGGATAGAAGACCGCGATACCGAGGACAGCGAGAACGGCGAGCTCCACCCAACCGCGCCGCCCGGCCCAGCCGGGTACGATCGCGCGCCCGTCGTCGGACTCTCGTTCGGCTCGACGCTGCCGCCAGCGCTGCCATCCGTAGATGCTGACCGCCATGAAGAACACCTGGCGCCCGGCCTGGCCCCACAGGTCATGGACTTGCGGTTTCGACAGGACGCCGCCGACGAAGACGGTGAACAGGATCAGGTTGCCGATGATGCCCACCGGCCAGGCCGCCACGAGCCGGCGACTGCCGAGCAACGCGCTGGCGATGCCGAATCCGTTGCCGACGATCTCCCGTACGAGCAGGGTGCCGCCGCCGATCGCGATGGTTCCTTCGAGCAGCCAGTCCAACATCATGAGTCCTTGTGGGTGAGGAGCCGTTCGACGTACTTCGCGAGCACGTCGACCTCGAGATTGACCGGGTCGCCGACGCCCTTGATGCCGAGCGTCGTCGCGCGCAGCGTCTCGGGTATCAGTGAAACGGTGAACGCCGGAACGTCGTCGTCTATGCCGACGACCGTCAGCGAGGTGCCGTCGACGGTGATCGAGCCCTTCTCGACCACGTACCTGGTGAGCTCGCTCGGAAGCTCGATGGTCACCACTTCCCAGTGCTCGCTGGGCGTACGCTGTGTGATCCGCCCCGTACCGTCGACGTGGCCCTGGACGATGTGACCGCCGAGTCGATCTCCCACCGCAGTTGCGCGTTCGAGGTTCACCCGGTCTCCCGGCGCGAGTCCGGCGAGCGCGGTGCGTACGAGCGTCTCCCGCATCACGTCGGCGGTGAACGCGCCGCTGTCGCGCTCGACGACCGTCAGACAACAACCGTTGACGGCGATTGAATCTCCGTGACCGACGTCGCCGGTGACGATCGGACCTCCTACCGTGAGCCGGACGGCGTCGCCCTGGTCGGTGAGCTGCTCGACGGTGCCGAGCTCCTCGACGATACCGGTGAACATCAGGCCGTCTCCTTCGATTGCGCCGCTCGTCGCGGCCGGGCGGTGATTCGTACGTCGTTGCCGACTGTCGTCACGTCCACCGGATCGAGGTGCCAGGCGTCGCCGATCGTCGTGACGGCGGGCGTCTGTAACGCCGAGAGCCCAGATCCCAACAGCATCGGCGCAACGTAGGCGATCACCTCGTCGACGACACCCGCCTCGAGGAACGCGCCGGCCAGCGTCGGGCCGCCCTCGAGCCACACGTCGCGGATGCCGTCTGCGTACAGCGTCGACAGCGCCGCGTGTACGTCGCGGGTGGCGAGGTGACGGGTCGGTGCCTCGTCGTTCCAGATGTTGCGGTCGGCGGGTACGTCGCGCTCGCCGACCACGACCCGCAGCGGCTGTGTGGCCACCGGGACATCGTGGTCGTCTCGCACACTCAATCGCGGGTTGTCGACCAGCACCGTGCCGGTGCCGACCACGATCGCGTCGGCGTTCGCCCGCAGCCGATGCGTGTCCCGACGCGACTCCGGTCCGGAGATCCAGCGGCTCGTGCCGTCGCTCGCCGCGCTGCGACCGTCGATCGTCGCGGCGAGTTTCCACGTCACGAACGGCCGCTGCCAACGTATCGACTCGGTCCAATGCTCGTTCAGCTCGTACGCCTCGGCTTCGAGTACGCCGCCTTCGACGTCGATGCCTGCCGCCGCGAGGCGGGCCGCGCCTCCGGTCGCCTGGTCGGTCGGCTCCGCCTGCGCGTACACGACCCTTCGTACGCCGGCCTCGATCAGCGCCTCGCTGCACGGTCCGGTACGCCCGGTGTGGTTGCAGGGTTCGAGCGTGACCACCGCCGTTGCGCCGACTGCGCGCTCACCTGCCCGGGTCAGCGCGTCGACCTCGGCATGCGGTGTGCCGGATCCGTTGTGCACGCCGACCGCGATCGTGCGGCCATCGTCGGCGAGCAGCACACAACCGACGCGAGGGTTCGGATGGGTGCGTACGGACTCGCGCGCGGTACGCAGCGCATCGCGCATCGCCAGCGTCTCGGTGTGGCTTGCCACCGGTCGCCTCCCGTCGTCACCGATCGGGCTCCGGGGCGATGTCGCCGCTGCGCGACGAGTCGGCCGACGATACGGCCGACTGCGTGTTCCTCCCATCCGGACTTTGACCGTCGGTTCTGGAGTTCCACCAGATCAACCGAACGCCTGGCCCGCAGTTGCGAGTCGAGCGCCCGGGTCGCGGACTTTCACCGCCGGCTCGGAATTTCACCGACCCCGGAGCACGCTTGCTCTTCGCACAGACTACGCCTCGCCGTTCCAGACCGCGGCGTGAGTCTCATCACTCGGTCCCGGCGCCTCCGGCGAGCTTCCGCAGCTCGCGTACGGCGGCGTCCGGATCATCTGCCCCGAACACCGCGGAGCCCGCGACGAAGGTGTCGGCGCCCGCTTCGGCACAGCGTTCGATCGTGTCGGGCGCGACCCCGCCGTCGACCTGTAGCCAGATATCGCCGCCGTGTTTGTCGAGCAGCGCGCGCGTACGCCGGATCTTCGGAAGCACCAGGTCGAGGAACTTCTGCCCTCCGAACCCCGGCTCGACGGTCATCAGCAGCACCATGTCGAGCTCTGGTAGGAGGTCTTCGTACGGCTCGATCGGCGTTGCGGGCTTGAGCGCCATGCTCGCGCGTACGTCGAGCGACCGCAGCTCGCGGGCCAGCCGCACGGGGGCATGCGCCGCCTCGACGTGGAACGTCACGCTGCGCGCACCGGCCTCCGCGTACGCCGGCGCCCAGCGATCGGGCTCGTCGATCATCAGATGCGCGTCGACGGGTTGGCTCGCGGACTTCGCGATCGCCTCGACGACCGGCGCTCCGAGCGTGAGGTTGGGTACGAAGTGGTTGTCCATGACGTCGACGTGCAGCCAGTCGGCGCTGGCGACCCGCCGGGTCTCTGCCTGCAGGTTGGCGAAGTCGGCCGACAGGATGCTCGGTGAGATGCGGATGCCCATGTGCACAAGGTACCGAGACCTGCGCGGCGCACGCACCGAGAGCGGGTCAGCGGCGGCGCAGCACCGCGATGAACATGGCGTCTGTGCCGTGCTCATGCGGCCAGAGCTGTACGTACGGCCCGGCGATGTCGGGCACCTGCGGCAGCAGCGCGGCCGCGTCGACCCGTTCGATGTCATCACGTTTCGCCAACAGGGACTCGACGATCTCGGTTGTCTCGCGACGATGCGGTGAGCAGGTCGCGTACGTGATCACCCCGCCGCGGCGCGTCGAGTCGACCGCGCTGTCGAGCAGCTCACGCTGCAACGCGGTGAGCCCATCGAGGCTCGCTTCGGTACGGCGCCAACGCGCTTCCGGCCGCCGCCGTAGCGCACCGAGCCCTGTGCAGGGCGCATCGACGAGGACGCGGTCGAACGTCTCGGACGCCCAGTCCGGCTCTCGGCCGTCGGTGTTCGTGACGGTGACGTTGGTGAGCTCGCGTACGGCCTTTCGGACGAGCTCGGCGCGATGTGGTTGGAGTTCGTTGGCCGTCACGCTCGCCGACCGCTCCCCCGCGATCGCTCCGAGCAGAGCAGCCTTGCCTCCGGGGCCGGCGCAGAGGTCGAGCCAGGTCGTGTCGGTGCCGTCGACCGGAGCCGTTGCGGCGGCGATCGCAACCAGCTGGGAGCCTTCGTCCTGCACGCCGACTCGGCCGTCGCGGACTCCGCTCAGCCCGCCCGGCATCCCGCCAGGCAGTTGATACGCGTACGGCGACAGCGCGCCCGGCGTCGCACCTACCGCTTCGAGTTCCTCGCGGTCGGCGTCTCCGATGCCCGGACGAGCTGCGAGGGTCACTCGCGGAGCCGCGTTGTCTGCCTCGAGGACCCGCTCCAGCGCATCGGCGTCACCGTCGAGCGCATCCAGCATCGCCGCGACGATCCAGTCTGGATGCGAATGCACGACAGCGAGATAGCCGAGCAGATCGCGCGTACGGTCGGGTGCGACACGCTGCATCCACGTCGGCAGGTCGCTCTTGGCCACCTTGCGCAGAACGGCGTTGACGAATGCCGCGGGCCGGTGACCGACCTGTGCGCGCACCAGGTCGACGCTCGTCGAGACCGCCGCATGGCTCGGCGTACGCAGCGACAGCAGCTGATGTGCGCCGAGTCGCAGAACGTCGCGTACCGGCGGGTCGACGGCTGCCAGTCCCTTCGAGGTCGTCTGCTCGAGGATCGCGTCGTACGTGCCCTGCCGGCGGATGGTGCCGTGCGTGAGCTCGGTTGCGAACGCCGCTTCCCGCCCCGCCAGGCCGGCATCGGTGATCAGCTTCGGCAGCAGCAGGTTCACGTACGAATCGCGCTCGTCGACGGCGCGCATGACCTCCCAAGCGATCCGGCGTGCCGGGTCAACCTTCGGCATCGAACCTCGCTTCGCCGGTCAGGCGTGCGCCTCGCGCCCAGTCGGCCGCGGGCATCGGCTTCTTGCCGCGCGGCTGGACGGTGCCGAGCTCGACTTCGACGCTGCCGGTGCCGACGTGCACCGAACGTTTGCCGGCACGGATCTCACCCGGTCGGAGCGTGTCTTCGGCGCCGATGCGTACGGGACCGATCTTGACCCTGGTGCCGTCGAGGGTTGTCCAGGCGCCGGGCTCGGGCGTGTACGCGCGAATGCGTCGATCGACCAGCTGGGCCGGCTCCGTCCACCGGACGTGCGCATCGTCGACCTCGATCTTCGATGCGTACGAGGACCCATCGGGCGGCTGCTCGCGCGCTTCGATGTCGCCAGCCTCGATGTGGTCGAGAGTGTCGACGAGGAGCTTGGCGCCCGACTCCGCCAGCCGCGCGAGCAGATCGCCCGAGGTGTCGCTCGCACGTACGGCCTCGGTCGTGACTCCGAAAGTCGGGCCCGCGTCGAGCTCCTTCACGATCCGAAACGTCGTCGCACCGGTGATCTCGTCGCCAGCGAGCAGCGCATGCTGGACGGGCGCCGCTCCGCGCCATGCCGGCAGCACCGAGAAGTGCAGGTTGACCCAGCCGTGCTCGGGAATGTCGAGCGCCGATTGGGGTAGCAGCGCGCCGTACGCGACCACCGGACAGCAGTCGGGAGCCAAGTCGCGAAGCCGCGTGAGGAAGCCCTCGTCGCCCGCGCGCTCGGGCTTGAGCGTCTCGAGATCGCGTTCGGCGGCCCATTCGGCGACCGGCGAGGCCACCAGCTTGCGCCCGCGGCCCGTCGGCGCATCGGGACGCGTGACGACCGCGACGAGCTCGTGCCCGCTCGCGGCGATCGCATCGAGCGGGGGCAGGGCCACATCGGGGGTTCCGGCGAAGACAACACGCACCGGGCAAGCGTATCGACCCCGGATTCCCCCAACGCTGAGACGTGAAAAGTACCCCGCTGACACGCGACAAATGTCGCCTCGACACGAGACGTCTACCACGCAGAACTCACGTCTGAGCGTGCTGGAACTCGCGTGTCAGCGTGATGGTTCTCGCGTGTCAGCGTGATGGTTCAGGAGAGCGCGGCGGGGTCGACATCCACCCGCAGATGCTGCAACTTACGTGCGGACCGGGCGGCCTGCAGCTCGCGTAGCGAACGTACGAGGGCCGATCCGAATTGGCGGGGTACGCGCACGATCAGCCGCGCGCTGTCGTCGAGCTCGACCGGCCCGAGCAGCTCATGCGGCTGCGGCCAGTCGCGTTCGAGCAGGGGCTCGATCTCGGCGATCGGACCCTCGACCGACGCGAGCAGCACGGCCGGCGGGAGGTGGGTGGCATGCCGCTCCGCGAGCTCGCTTCGTGCGTACCCGGCAGCGTCGGCGCGTACGAGTGCCTGCAACACCGCAAGCGATGGGTCGCCGAGTGCGAGCACTCGCCCCCCGTCGGAGTTCGGTCGTACCAATGCGGTGGCGTTGAGCCACCTGCGCAATGACTCCTCGGCGACCCGTAGGTCAGGTCGCGACAGCATCAGCCCGCAGTCCATGAGTACGCCCGCCGTGTAGCCGCCCTCGGCGATCGGCTCCGCCCCCGGGGTCGCGACGACCAAGGCAGGCTCGGCATCGACACGATCTCGGACGTGCTCACCGGACGACGTCACGACCGGCACCCGTGCGAACGCGCGACCGAGCTCCTCGGCGGTACGCGCATCGCCGACGACCACCGCACGCATGCGGGTCGACCCGCACTCAGAGCACGCCCACGACTCCACGCCACGCGCACACCACCGACAGGTGGGCGGCGCATCGTGTGCGCGCTGCGCGAGCGGTCCGCCGCAGTGCGAGCACCGAGCAGGAGTGCGGCACTGCTGACAGGCGAGCGTCGAGCGGTAGCCCAGCCGCGGCACCTGGACCAGCACCGGGCCGTCGTCAAGTGCGGCTCGCATCAACGCGAATGCCTCATGCGGCAACCGCGCGCGACCGCCGGACTGATCGCGCTCGGCCGACCGGTCGTCGGCGCCGGCGATCGCAACCCGCGCCCACCGCGACCGTCGGTCGGCCATCGACGGCATCAGCTCTTCGCACCAGCCGGTCTCGACCAGCCGCTGCGCCTCCGCCGAACGCGCGTAGCCGCCGACGAGCACCGCGCACCCGACGTCGTACGCCCGCGTCAGCAGCACCTCACGCGCATGGGGATACGGTGCGCGCGGCTCGGCATGCAGATCATCGGCGTCGTCCCAGATCGCGACGAGGCCGAGGTCGTGCACCGGCGCGAACGCCGCAGCGCGGGTGCCGACCACGACCTTCGTCAACCCACGCGACAACGACAGGAACGCCCGGTAACGCGCCGACGGGCCCAGGCCCGCCGTGAGCTCGACGTGCCGGCCGGAGCCGAGAACCTCTGTCATAGCGGCGCCGATCCGCTCGACTGCCGCGGCATCGGGTACGCAGACGATGACGCCTCGACCGGACGCGACGGTCGCCGCAACGGCAGTGGCGAGCTGATGGCCGTCGGCCGCGCCGGGCAGCGCCGACCAGACGACCCTCGGCGACTCGCCGCGCCCCAACGACTCGACGAAAGCAGCCCCACTGTCGTACGCGGCCCACTGCTCGGGCGCGGGACTGTCGACCGGCTCCGCCGGATTACGCGCGGCCCGCTTCTCCGTGGTGGCATGTCGCGGCGGCACCGCGAGTCGTACGACATCGGCGAACGTGCCCGCGTAGCGATCGGCGACGGCTCGCACCAGCCGCGCGACGTCGGGCCGCAGGACCACCTCGGGAGAGACCGCACGGGCGAGCCGGCCGAGCTTGCCGGGATGCTCGGATTCGGCCAGCCGCTCCAGCACGTACCCGCCCACCTGCTGGCCGGCGAATCGTACGACCACCCGGGCACCCGGGACGGCGGTCTCGTGCATCGCCTCGGGTACGAGGTAGTCGAAAGGCCGGTCGAGGTGCGCGAGCGATACGTCGACGGCGACCCGCGCGATCGGCCGCTCCGGCGCCAACGCCTCGCCGTCGGGTACGCGCGGGCGGCGTACCGCCTGTTTGAGCAGCGCTAGCTGCTCGTGGTCGTCGCTCACGTCCCGTTCCTACCAGGCATCGGTGACTGCCGCCCCCGCCCGGTGAGCAGGACCTGTGGTCGGCCGGAACGGTCAGGCGCCCGCGGCCGCGCGCAATGCGTCGACGCGGTCGGTGGTCTCCCAGGTGAACTCCGGCAGCTCACGGCCGAAGTGACCGTACGCCGCGGTGTTCGTGTAGATCGGCCGCAACAGGTCGAGATCGCGAACGATCGCCGCCGGACGCAGGTCGAAGGTCGCGTCGACGGCCTGCTGGATGGTCGCAACCGGTACCGTCTCGGTGCCGAAGCAGTCGATGTACAGCCCGACCGGCTGCGCCTTGCCGATCGCGTACGCGATCTGCACCTCGCAGCGCCGCGCAAGTCCTGCGGCGACCACATGCTTGGCGACCCACCGCATCGCGTACGAGGCGGAGCGGTCGACCTTGCTCGGGTCCTTGCCCGAGAACGCGCCGCCACCGTGCCGTGCCATACCGCCGTAGGTGTCGATGATGATCTTGCGCCCGGTGAGCCCGGCATCGCCCATCGGGCCGCCGATCTCGAACCGGCCGGTCGGGTTGACCAACAGGCGGTAGTCGGTGTGGTCGATGTCGAACGTCGCGAGCACCTCGTCGACGACGTGCTTCTTGATATCCGGGGTGAGCATCGTGTCGAGGTCGATGTCGCGCGCATGCTGGGTCGAGAGCACCACGGTGTCGACGCGCTGCGGGTTGCCCGCGTCGTCGTACTCGATGGTGACCTGCGTCTTGCCGTCGGGCCGGAGGTACGCGATGGTGCCGTCCTTGCGCACCTGCGACAGCCGCTGGGAGAGGCGATGCGCCATCGTGATCGGCAGCGGCATCAACGACGGGGTGTCGTCGCATGCGTAACCGAACATCAACCCCTGGTCGCCCGCGCCCTGCAGGTCGAGCGGGTCGGTCGCGCCCTCGCTGCGGCCTTCGTACGCGGTGTCGACGCCCTGCGCGATGTCCGGAGACTGTGCTCCCAGGCTCACCTGTACGCCGCAGGATGCGCCGTCGAAGCCCTTCTGCGAGGAGTCGTAACCGATCTCGAGGACGCGCTCGCGCACGATGCGCGCGATATCCGCGTAGCCCTCGGTGCTCACCTCGCCGCTCACCACGACGAGCCCCGTGGTCACCAGCGTCTCGCAGGCGACCCGGCTGCGTGGGTCCTGCGCGAGCAGCGCGTCGAGGATGCTGTCGCTGATCTGGTCGGCGATCTTGTCGGGGTGTCCCTCGGTGACCGACTCAGAGGTGAAGAGGCGTCGACTCACGGATTCTCCTGCTCGTTGGATGGACGGTGGGCGATGCCACCATACCGGTCGGAATCGGGTGTCACGGGGCGTCCAGTCTCTGGACGACGGTGTCCCAGATGGCATGGGCCAACGCGGACTTCGGGCCGAACGGAATGTGCTCGGCCGCGCCGTCGGCGGCCAGGATCACCGCCTCGTTGTCGGCACGGTCGAATGCGCGACCGGCGCTGACGTCGTTGACGACGAGTAGGTCACAGCCCTTACGGGCGAGCTTCGCCCGGGCGTGCTCGAGTACCGATGCCTCGTCGTCGCCGGTTTCGGCGGCGAAGCCGACCAGGAGCGGCGTCTTGGACTCACGCTGCGCGACCAGGGCCGCCAGGATGTCGGGGTTCTCGACGAGCTCCAGCTCGGGTGCGGCGCGTCCGGGCGCCTTCTTGATCTTGGTGTCGTGGGCGTTCGCCGGACGGAAGTCGGCCGGAGCCGCGGCCATCACAACGGCGTCGAAGCCGGGCGCACGCGACGTCATCTCGTAGTACAGCTCATGTGTCGACTCCACGCGTACGACGTCGACTCCCGCCGGCACGGGGAGACCTACGTTGGCCGCGACGACCGTCACCGATGCGCCGCGCGCGGCGGCCGTCTCGGCGAGTGCGAACCCCTGCCGACCGGACGATCGGTTGCCGATGTAACGGACCGGGTCGATGAACTCGCGAGTGCCGCCGGCGCTGACGATCACGGACCGGCCGGTGAGGTCGAGCGGCCGATCGATCTCGCCGCGTACGAGAACCTCGTCGGCGAGGTCGAAGATCTGCGCCGGCTCGGGCAGTCTGCCCTTGCCGGAGTCTTTGCCCGTGAGCCGCCCCTCCGCGGGTTCGACGACGACCGCGCCGCGATCGCGCAAGGTGGCGACGTTGGCCTGGGTCGCCGGGTGCTCCCACATCTCCGTATGCATCGCGGGTACGAAGACCACCGGACAGCGCGCGGTGAGCAGCGTGTTGGTGAGCAGGTCGTCGGCGAGACCGGTCGCCGCCTTCGCGAGCAAGTCGGCGGTCGCCGGAGCCACCACCAGCAGGTCGGCCTCCTGGCCGATGCGCACATGCGGCACCTGCGACACGTCGGCGAACACCTCGGTGTGCACGGGATGCCCCGAAAGCGCCTCCCAGGTCGCTGCGCCGACGAAGTTGAGCGACGCAGCAGTCGGCACCACGCGTACGTCTCGGCCCGACTCTTTGAACAGCCGCACCAGCTCACAGGTCTTGTATGCAGCAATGCCGCCTCCCACGCCGATCACGACGCGGGGGCGGCTGCTGTCAGTCATCGTTGTCGACCGAGCCGGGGCTCAGGCCTCCTCGGCGGGGATGTCCTCACAGGTGAGGAGGTCGGAGTCGATCTCGCGGAGCGCGATCGACAGCGGCTTCTCCTGTACGTGGGTGTCGACGAGCGGGCCGACGTACTCGAGCAGGCCCTCACCGAGCTGCGAGTAGTACGCGTTGATCTGCCGAGCGCGCTTGGCGCTGTAGAGGACCAGCTTATACTTCGAGTCGGTCTTCTCGAGCAGGTCGTCGATGGGCGGGTTGGTGATGCCCTCGGCGGTTGAGCGGGTGGTGGCCACGTGGATTGACCTCGCAGAGTGCGTGGATGTCGGTGCCGGAGCGTACGCGACTCAACGTCGTGGTCGCGACTCCGGGCGGGAACTGAACAATCCTACCAACTCTTCGCACGCATCCCGAACATCGGTGTTGACGATGGTCACGTCGAACTCCGCCTCGGCCGCGAGCTCGACCCGTGCCGTACGAAGACGCCGCTCGCGTTCGGCATCCCCTTCGGTGCCGCGACCGACCAGTCGGCGTACGAGCTCGTCCCAGCTCGGCGGCGAGAGGAAGCAGAACAACGCGTCCGGCATCCGCTCGCGTACCTGCCTCGCACCCTGCAGGTCGATCTCCAGCAGCGCCGAGCGACCGGCGGCCAGCTGCTCCTCGACCGCGCGCCGCGGCGTACCGTATCGGGCCGCGCTGTGCACGACGGCCCATTCGAGCAGCTCGTCGGCGGCGATCATCGCGTCGAACTCGTCGTCGCTGACGAAGTGGTAGTGCACCCCGTCGATCTCACCCGGACGCGGAGAGCGGGTCGTCACCGACACCGAGATCCAGATGTCCGGATGGTGCTCGCGTACGCACGCGGCAACTGTGCCCTTGCCGACCGCGGTCGGGCCGGCGAGGACGATCAGGAACGCACGCCGGTCGGCGTCGTCATTCACGGTCCGCGAACTCGGCCTCGAGCGCCGCGACCTGGTTGGCTCCGAGACCGCGTACGCGCCGGCTCTCGGCGATGCCGATGCGCTCCATCACCTGGCGCGCGCGCACCTTGCCGAGCCCGGGAAGCGACGTCAGCAGGTCGAGCACCTTCATCTTGCCGATGACCTCGTTGCGCTGACCCTCGCGCAGCACCTCCGAAAGGGGTGTGCCGGAGTGCTTGAGGCGGTTCTTGACCTCGGCCCGCTCACGGCGAGCGGCAGCGGCCTTGTCGAGCGCAGCCTGACGCTGCTCGGGGGTCAGCGGCGGAAGAGCCAACGCAGGTCACCTCGGATGTGGAAACGTCCAGTATGGAACGAGGAAACGACCGACGCCCCCTCGTGTAGGTAGAACCTAGCGACGTACCTGCGGGAGCCGCAAACAGGGGTGGTGTGACGCGGTCGACCGACCGTGTCACACCACCCCTGAAGCGTCACTCCGCGCTGTCGCCGGACCCCTCGGAGTCGCTGTCGTTCAGCTCGAAGTCGCACTCGGACTTGACGTTCTTCTCGATGGCCTTCGAGTCGGACTCGATGTCGCCCAAGCCCGACATCGACGACATGGCCTCCTGCAGCTTCTGAGGGTCCTCCTTCTGGAGGTCGGTCATCTCCTGCTGCAGCGGTTTGCTCTTGTCGATGCCGAGATCCTCGAACCCGCCGAGCAGCTTGTCGAGCGTGTCGTGCATCGAGGTCCACGACGACTTGATGTCGTCGGGCGCGGAGCCCTCGATGTCGCCGAGCCGGTCGACGGCGCTGGACATGTCGTCGAGCGTCGTGTCCTCGCTGCTGAGGCTCTCGAACTCGCCCTTGAAATCCTTGACCTGGTCGCAGTAGTCACCGCCGCCGCTTGCGCTGCTGCCGCCACCGTCGCCGCCGTCACCGGAGTCGTCGCCGCAGCCGGTGAGCACGGCCGTCGCGAGCAGGCCCGCGCACACGATCGTCGAAAGCCTCTTCATCATTACCTCCTACTCGGAGTCCCCGAGCTCGATATCGCACTCTTCCTGTGCGTGGTCCTGGACCTTCTCCACATCGGACTGTGCGGACTGGAAGTCCTGCAACGGTTCGGTGAGCTTGGTCTGTAGTTCTGGGTCGGCCGTCACGGCCTCCGTCACAGCCTCGGACAGTGGCTTGTCGGTCGCGACATCGGCATCCTCGAGGATGCCGACCATGTCGTTGACCGCGCCGCTGAGCGACTTCCATTCCGAGCTGATCTCGTCGGGCGCCGCATCGGCGATGTCGCCGAGCTTGTCGCCCATGTCCGACATCTGGTCGATCGTGGTGTCCTCGCTCTCGAGGCCGTCGAACTCGCTCTGGGCGTTCTCGATCTGTCCGCAGTAGTCGTCGCCGTCGGCTTCGTCGTCGCTACCGCCACAGGCTGTGAGGCCACCGAGGGCGAGGACGCTCGTCGCCGCCACTGCTGCAAATCGCTTCATTCGATCCCTAACATTCGAAGTGTTGGACGGGCCGGCCGCGCAGTCTTCCACACTGCGGTGGGCGGGCATCGAGTGGTAGGACGCAGCTGCGCCCGCATTGGTTTCGTTGTGTGTATGCGCCTCCGACAGATCCATGTCGCGACGGCGTCGCATCGAGCCTACGCGCCCGCCGGTCGACGCCAACCCGCGGCCGTCGCAGGCCGTCACCGACGATCACCGACAGTCACCGCATCGTCTCTACGTACGACGCGGCCGTGCGCGCGTCGCGTACCCGCGACTCCCAGGTGACGCCGACCGTGAGGAGTACGACTCCGGCCGCCGCGATCAGCACCCAGCGGGGCACGGCGTCGGTGTACGGGCCGAGGTGACGTACGACGATCACCATGGCGAGTGTGACGCCGGCAAAGAACGGCGCCTGCCAGTGCATCCGGACGCCGACGGCGAGCACAACGCAAGCGGCGATCCCGAGCAACAGCCCGCGCAGCGTTGTCGGGTCGATGAGCACCGCAGGGAGCGTGGGCAGCAGCGCCAGCGACAGTCCCGGGGTCAGGGCGACCCGAGTTCGCAACTGCGGCACGGCACGCATCCGCGCGTACCCGAGGGCGAGCAGCAGGGCCGCGAGCGGCAGGGTGTACGCCTCGACGACGCTGACGTCGCTCGCCACGAGTCGGAGTACGTACGCGATACCGAGGAGCACGCCGCCCGGGACCACGAGGTGGCGTCGATCGGACCGCAGCAGCGACACCCCGGTCACCGCCACACCGAGCATGGTGAGCATCGCGCTCTGCCACCCGAGTGGAAGCACGAGCCCCGACACCACAGACAGCACCGCTCCCCCGGCCGCAACGGACTCGGCCGCACGCCTTAGCTCAAAGGGTCGTACGTACTGTGCTGAGACCAAGGTGACACCGACGGCGAGAACGAGCGAAAGGTGCACAAGTCGGTCGTCCGCACCGGCGAGATGCACGACGCCCACGACCGTCGCCTGCGCGAAGGCGATGGAGACGGCGGCCGCGGCCGATCGGATGAGCGAATCCGACGTACGCGCACCGATGCCCGCGGTCGCCGCGCAGATCAGCAGCCAGGCGACCACCGACGCGGGCTCCGAGACCAGGGCGACCGGCGCCGCCGCGGCGATGACAACGAGCCCGATCGCCTCACAACGGACGTCCGGCGCCGCGGCCACCACACAGCCCGCGCCGACGAACGCTGCAGCGACCACGACGACCGGAGTGGCGACAAGGCACATCGGCACGATGAGTCCGGCGATTCCCAACGCCACCGCACCGATGAACAGTCGGCGGCGGTTGGCAGCGACGCACTGAACGTCCGAGTAGTACGCACCGGCGAGCATCGACACCGCCAGTGCTCCCAGCGCCACGCCGGCCAGCAAGCCGCAGCCGAGACCAGGATCGGTGGGACGCAGAACGGCCCAGACTCCCTCCGACCAGACGGGCTTCATCGACCGCTCGAGCGACGTCAGTGCGGCCGCACACCAGGCGATCCCGAACCAGACAAGCGGCACGGCGGTCACGACGCCGGCGATCCGGACGCCTTGCAGCCGACGTCCGCGTGCTCCGATCCCGACCACGGCCAGCCCGATAGTGACGCCGGCCGCAACCAGCTGGGTCTGTTGAACGTCGTCGAGCACAACCGCGTACGCGGGAACCAGTAGCTGCAGCAGGGCGACGGCAGTTGTTGCATACGCGGTCAACGTCGCCAGCTCGGCATCGCCCCGGCGACGTACGAAGGCCTCAACACCGATGCCGACGAGGACCGTCTGCGCGGCGACGGCGACCGTTGGCAGCACGCCCAGCCGGCCGAACAGCTCGGACAGCGACTCGTACGCGAGCACGTCCGTCGCGATGGACAGCGCCGACGCAGCTTGCAGGACCGCGCCGAGCCCAGCCGCGTACCACATCGGAAGCCCGAGCCGCAGCAGCCGAATGGCGGCAGCGCAAGCGAACATCGGAAGCACCAGACCGAGCACTGTCCAGGTGTCGCCCGCGGGCGCGAGCACGATCGCACCGGCGACGAACGCGGTCAAGCCGATGCAGGTCGCGATCTCGCCGGCCGTGATCCGGAGCTCGAAGGTCCGGCGTACCCATGCCGACATCGCGACGGCCGCAGACCCGAACCCGACGCCGAACACCAGCAGTGCGCCGGCGGCGCTCAGTGACCCGAGACCGAGCAAGCCGTACGAATAGGCACCGGCGTAGTCGAGTGCGAGCATCGCCAGAGTGACCGCCCACAGTGTCTCGGCGGACGCCCGTAGCCGTCGGACGGTCACGGCTGTTGCCGCCCCTGCGAACGCCAGCGTGACCGCGGCCAGGACCGCGGTGCGCCCGGCGAGTCCGAGCGTGCCCCACGAGACGCTGACGAAGATGAAGGCGGCGACGACCAGGCACACCGCCCCGAGTGCGAGCAGCATCGACCCGATCGACCAGCTGGACCGGCGCTTCCGGGTCTCGCCGGGCGCGGGCGCGGGGTCGAACGGCCGCGGGCCTACTGCTGCCGGGACTGCCGCGACCGGCATGCTCGCTCGCCAACTCTGCGCCTCGGCGCGCAGACCGTCGAGGATCCGGTCGGCGTCTGCGAGCACGCCGAGCAACCGCTGTGGAGTCGGACCGACCAACAGCACGTCGCAGACGGCACAGCGCGGCTGCCCATGTGCGGGACGACGACAGTTGGGACATGAGTTCGGATCGGCGTATCTGCTCATGCCTCAACGGTCGCCGGATCGCGACGCAGAGGGCAGCGCCGCGCTACTCATCCGGGCTGAGTACGCGTACTCAACCCGAGCGCGACTCAGCCGACAAGTGCCTCCCAGGTGATCATGCCGGCCTGGCCGTCGACGACGAGCCGGTTGAGACCTTGGAACGTACGTACCGCCTTATCGGTGACCGACCCGAAGTCGCCGTCGACCGCGAGGCCCGCGCTGCGCTTGTTCATGGCAGCCTGCAGACCGCGTACGTGCGATCCGTTGTCGCCCTTGTCGAGTGTGTACGCGAGCTTGGGCCAGGTCGCCGGGCCGACCTGTCCGTCGGCTTCGAGTCCCTTCGACGACTGGAACTTCTTCACCGCGGCGACCGACACCGAGCCGTACGACCCGTCGGCGACGAGCTCGTGACCGCGCTGGGTCATCAGGTGCTGGATCGCGACGACAGTGGCTCCGGCGGCGCCCGGGTCGATGCGCGGCCAGCCGCCGACGAGCGTGATGCCGCGAGCCGCCATGAACGACACGGGATTGGTGATTCGCCCGAGGCCGCCGGAGTGGGTCTCGAAGTGCAGATGCGGTCCGGTCACGTTGCCGGTGGCTCCCATATCGGCGATGCGCTGGCCCGCGCCGACCTTCGCGTTGAGGCTGACCCGGTACGCGTTCAGGTGCCCGTAGTAGGTGTACAGACCGCCGCCGTGCGAGATGACGATCGCATTTCCGGTTCGACCGCCGATACCGCCGCCCCACTTGCGCCGGATGACTGTGCCGGCCGCGGCCGCGTACACCGCCGTGCCCGTCGAGTTGGTGATGTCCTGCCCGGCGTGCGGACCGCCCGACCTCGGTGCCCCGTAGTAGCCGCCGTCCGGGAAGTAGCCCTGCGCCGGCGTGCACCACCGGCCGTCGTTCGCCGACGCAGCAGATGCGCTCGGCGTCGCTCCTGGCAGACCGAGCACCGATGCGCCGACGCCGATCCCGATGCCCGCCAGCAGGCCGCGTCGCGACAGACCGCTGCCCTTCCCGACCGGTTGCTCAATACCGCTGCACGTCTCACACATGGGTCCTCCATGACCGCTCAATCGATGGTGATTCCAGCCGAGAACGGCCAACGTTATTGAGTCGACAGGTCACCTCGGGCGAACCCGACGGAGCGCGTTTGGACTCGGTGAAACGGGGGCAGAATCGGCCTGAACCGGCGACTGTGACCGACACCGTTGAAGCACCGAAGCGCTACGTACGCTCCAGCAACGCGACGCATTCGACATGGTGCGTCATCGGAAACAACGCGTACGCGCGCAGATCGCGCAGTTCATAACCCTCCGTCGCGAACGACGCGACATCACGCGCGAGTGCCGCGGGGTCACACGCGACGTACACGACACGGCTCGGGCCGAGGCCGGCGATGCCGCGTACGACCTGAGCCTTCGCGCCGGAGCGTGGCGGGTCGAGGACGACCGCGTCGCACGGGCCGACCTGGCCGGTACGCAGCGCACGCTCGACCCGGCTGTCGATGATCCGCGCCTGCGGCAGGTCGTGCAGGTTGCGGCGCGCGTCGCGTACCGCTGCCGCCTCCGACTCGACGCTCACCACCCCTCCATCGGCGCCGACCGACTCGGCCAGGAACGCAGTGAACAGGCCGACTCCTGAGTACAGATCGGCGATCCGCTCGCCCGGTCGGGGCCCGACCAGCTCGAGTACGGTCTCGGCGAGTACCTCGGCAGCGCGCGGATGCACCTGCCAGAACCCGCTCCCGGTCACCCGGAAGGTCCGTTCACCCACGCGTTCACGCGCATGGCGTCGTCCGCGTACGGTCTCCTCGTCGGCGACCACGATCGTGTCTCCC
The DNA here is from genome assembly GCA_023100825.1 of Nocardioidaceae bacterium SCSIO 66511. Taxonomy (NCBI): domain Bacteria; kingdom Bacillati; phylum Actinomycetota; class Actinomycetes; order Propionibacteriales; family Nocardioidaceae; species Nocardioidaceae bacterium SCSIO 66511. Next base: position 2,642,430 of record CP095846.1, read on the forward strand.
TCGGACGAGACCACCGTGTCGACCCGCGACGCGGACCACGACTCCCCCGCGACGTCCGGCAGGTCCGGGTGTGCGATCGGGCAATCTGCGATCGGCACGACGTCGTGCGACCGGTGCTTGCGGAGGCCGGTACGCCCGTCTTCGCCGACCGCCCACGAGACGCGCGTACGCCAGTCGAGGCCGTCGCCGTCGTCGGGCGACTCCACGACCACCTCGCGGTCAATGCCGGCGAGCCTGCGCAACTGCTCGCGCACCACGTCGCCGAGGAGCCGGCGCTGCGTTGCGAGGTCGACGTGCTGGAAGTCGCAACCACCGCAGCCACCCGGCCCCGAGTGCTCGCAACGACTCGCCACTCGCCCAGGCGCGGGCTCGAGCACCTCAACCGCGTCGGCGCGCAGGAACCGTGACTTCTCGGCGCCGTCGGTGATCACCGCACGTACCCGCTCACCGGGCAGCGTGTGCCGCACGAACACGACTCGGCCGTCCAGCCTGGCTACGCAGTGCCCGCCGTGTGCGACCGGGCCGACGTCGAGCTCGACGCTGTCACCGATCATCGTCGTCCTTGCGCCGGCCGATGGTCTGTCCGCGGCGTACCTCCCCGGGCACCGGGCGTACGCGCTGCGCTCGCTCGCGGGCGTACTTCGTCGACTGCAGCTGGTACGGAACGCTCGTCACCATCACGCCGGGAGTGAACAGCAGCCGGCCCTTGAGCCGCAACGCGGTCTGGTTGTGCAACAGCTGCTCCCACCATCGGCCGACGACGTACTCGGGTATGTAGACCGACACGATGTCACGCGGGCTGCGCCGACGGATGCCCTTGACGTACCGCACGATCGGTCGGACCAGTTCACGGTACGGCGAGTCGAGCGTCGTGAGCGGCACCGGCAGGTCGAGCTCGTCCCAGCGCCGTGAGATCGACTCCGTCGAGTCCGGGTCGAGGTCGACGATCACCGCCTCGATCGTGTCCGGGCGGGCGATCCGGGCGTACGCGAGCGCGCGCATCGTCGGCTTGTGCAGCTTGCCGACCAGCACGATCGCGTGCACCCGCGACGGAAGAGCCACATCGGAGTCGTCGATCTCCAGCTCTTCGGAGACGTGGTCGTAGTGGCGCCGGATGCCGCGCATGACGAAGAAGATCGCGGTCATCGCAGCTATCGAGATCCACGCTCCCTGCAGGAACTTCGTGAGGAGCACTATCACGAGCACCAAACCAGTGACGCTCAGGCCGAATGCGTTGATCGCCCGGTTACGCATCATCCGTCGCCGCGTGCGCGGATCGGACTCGGTCCGCAACAGCCGAGTCCAATGTCGGACCATCCCCGTCTGACTCATCGTGAACGACACGAAAACGCCCACGATGTACAGCTGGATCAGCTTGGTCACCTCGGCGTCGAACGCGAGGATCAACACGATCGCACCGGCCGCCAGGGCGACGATGCCGTTGCTGAACGCGAGCCGGTCACCGCGGGTGTCGAGCGCGCGCGGTAGGTAGCCGTCGCGGGCGAGGATCGAACCGAGCACGGGGAAACCGTTGAACGCGGTGTTCGCGGCGAGTACGAGGATGATCCCGGTGAACGCGATCGTCAGGTAGAACAACGGCTCGGCGTTGTCGAAGATCGCTCCCGCGAGCTGCCCGATCACGGTCTGTTGTTCGTACGAGTCGCCGACCGGTTGGCCGTTGCGCTGCAGCTGATGCGCGGGATCCTCGGCGTACCGCAGTCCGGTGATGTCGGCAAGCACCAAAATGCTCATCAGCATCGTGACGGCGATCGAGCCGAGCAGCAGCAACGTGGTGGCTGCATTGCGGCTTTTGGGCGGACGGAACGCCGGTACGCCGTTGCTGATCGCCTCGACGCCGGTCAGTGCGGCGCACCCCGAGGAGAATGCCCGGGCGAGTAGGAAGACCATCGCGATCGACGAGAGCGAGCCCGCGTACGCGCCTTCGGCGGTGATGGTGAGGTCCGCGCTCTCGACCTCGGGCAGCGTGCCGAAGGCGTACCGCGCGTACCCCCAGATCGCCATGCCGATTATCGAGAGCATGAACAGGTACGTCGGGATGGCGAACGCCGTGCCCGACTCCTTGACTCCGCGTAGGTTCACCGCCATCAGCACGAGAACCAGAACCGATGCGGCGAGCGCCTCGTGTCCGTGCAGGAACGGCAACGCGGCCGCGGCGTTCTGTACGCCCGACGAGATCGACACCGCGACGGTGAGCACGTAGTCGACCAGCAGCGCACTGGCCACGGTCATGCCCGCGGTCGGGCCGAGGTTCGTCGATGCCACCTCGTAGTCGCCGCCGCCGCTGGGGTACGCGTGGACGTTCTGCCGGTACGACGCGACGACAGTGAGCATCACGATCGCGACGGCGACGCCGATCTGCCAGTTGTACGCGTACGCCGAAAGCCCCGCCATCGAAAGCGTCAACAGGATCTCGTCCGGCGCGTACGCCACCGACGACAATGCGTCGCTGGCGAACACCGGAAGCGCTATCCGCTTCGGTAGCAGGGTCTCCCCGAGCTGAGTGCTCTTGAGCTTGCGTCCCAGCAGCATCCGCTTGCCGGCGTCGGCAACTCCCACATCGTGATCGTAGGACATTCACGACGCAGAGGAGGACCATAGGTCACGTTCGGCAACCCTTGCGCCGCCGGCTGCTCCCGACCGGAGTAGCGTCGGTGGCTGTCCGTACCAGGCGGGGACGCCCCGCATTCGAAAGAAGGCCTTCGTGCATGTCGTGATCATGGGATGCGGCCGCGTCGGATCCACCCTCGCGCGCGGCCTCGAGGTACGCGACCACTCCACGGCCGTGATCGACCAGAATCCCGACGCCTTCCGCCGGCTCGGGCCGTCGTTCACCGGTTCGACCGTCACCGGGCGCGGGTTCGACCGCGATGTGCTCAAACGAGCGGGCATCGAGACAGCCGATGCGTTTGCCGCAGTCTCCAGCGGTGACAACTCGAACATCATCTCCGCACGCGTGGCCCGCGAGCAGTTCGGCATCACCAACGTGGTCGCACGCATCTACGACCCCGGCCGCGCCGAGGTGTACGAACGCCTCGGCATTCCGACCGTCGCAACGGTCACCTGGGCGGCAGACCAGGTCCTGCGCCGGCTGGTCCCGCACGGCGACGAACCGCTCTGGCGTGACCCCTCCGGCACGGTGCGCTGCGACCAGATCCTGGCGCCCGCACCATGGGTCGGGCGTCCGGTACGCCAGATGCAGGACTGCACCGGCGGGCGCATCTCCCATCTCACCCGGCTCGGCACGGGTCTGATTCCGGCACGCGAGACCATCATCCAAGAAGGTGACCTGGTCACGATCTTCATGCTCGAAGACAATGCCGACGACGTACTCACCCGCTTCTACAACGGGCCTTCGGAGGGCTAGGTCATGCGTGTAACGATCGCCGGAGCAGGCGCGGTCGGCCGCTCGGTCGCCCAGGAGCTGCTCGACAACGGCCACGCCGTGCTCCTGATCGACAAGGACCCGACGGCCATCAACTCCGACACGGTTCCCGACGCCGAATGGCTCCTCGCCGACGCCTGCGAGCTGTCGTCGCTGGAGGAGTCGCAGATGCAGCAGTGCGACGTGGTCATCGCCGCCACCGGCGACGACAAGGCCAACCTCGTCATCTCGCTGCTGGCGAAGACCGAGTTCGCCGTTCCGCGTACCGTCGCCCGGGTCAACCACCCGAGCAACGAGTGGTTGTTCAACGAGTCGTGGGGCGTCGACGTACTCGTGTCCACACCGCGGTTGATGTCTGCGCTCGTCGAGGAAGCCGTGACGGTCGGTGACCTGGTGCGCCTGTTCACCTTCCGGCAGAGCAGCGCGAACCTCGTCGAGCTGACGCTGCCGTCCGACTCTCCGTACCTCGGCCAGCGCGTCGGCAGCGTCGCCTGGCCGCGCGACGTCGCTCTGGTGGCGATCCTGCGCGACCAGGGCATCCTGACGCCCGACAGCGACCGGTCGCTGGAAGGCGGCGATGAGCTGCTGTTCGTCGCGCACGAGGATCGCGAGGCCGAGATCGCCTGCCTGCTCGCCCCCGACGAGCATCCGAGCTAGCGGTCAGTCGGCCTCGCGGCGCACGGGCGTGTGGTTGCGGCTGAGCAGATAGACCATCGCCAGCAACGCGGCGACCTGCAGCGGCCAGCCGAGCGCGATCTTGGCCGTACCGAGCATCGCGACCATGAGGTCCTTGTCGGCGAGGTCTTGGCTACCCGCAAGGTACATGGGCGCCTGGATGACGACGCGCACGATGCATGGGAGCACCAGCAGCCAGGTCAGGTTGCGACACAGCTTGACGATCTGCGGGTTCTCCCGCCAGGCGGTCGGGTCACCGGTGACGCTGCCGACGAGGAAGCCGACGACCGGCCACCGCACCACGATCGACAGGATCATCGCGACGGCGTACCCGGCGTTGTAGAGGATTCCGGGCAGGAAGTACGCGAGCGCCTGGTCGCTCTCGTCGCCGCCTCCGCGCGCGCTGCGCCACGCGAAGAACGCGCCGATTCCGATGCCGACCAGACTGTTCACGGCGAACTGCACGGTCGAGCGCTGCACGATCCGTACGACCAACAGCACCGCCGCGACGGTGATACTGACGATCAGCGCGGGTTTGAGCTCGCGTACGGACAGGAAGACGATCGTGAACAAGATGGTCGGCACGGCCGCTTCGACCATGCCGCGGACGCCCCCGAGCGCCTTGGACAACTGACCGCGGACGACTGCCTCGACGGTCTCTTCGGTGGGTGCGCCGCCTGCAGCGTCAGGCATGGGCGAGGGCCGGCTCACGCACTCAGCTCGTAGCGCGGGTTGAACAGGATCCGCTCACCGTCGCGGATGCCGAGCCGACCGTGGACCGTGAGCTGACGACCCGGTGTGATGCCTTCGATTCGACGCCTGCCGAGCCAGACGACGAGGACCGAGCCCGAACCATCGTTCAGATCTGCCTCGAGCGCGGGCACCCCGCCACGGGGGCGCAGCGTGACCCGGCGCAACGTGCCGTGCACGGTCGCCTCCTGGCGGTCCGACCTGGTCGCGATCAGCTCGCAACCGGCCTTCGCCGCCTCGTCACGTAGCTCGGCCTCCTCGATCCGTGCGGTGGGCGTCGTGAGGCGTCCGAGCGCGCGGCTCAGCACCCCTTCACGGCGCTCCTTCGCTCCTGAACGTGGCATGTTTCCAGCGTAGTCCATGGCGGTCCGCGCCATGGGGGGTCAGGGGACCCCGAGGAGACGCAACCCGGCTGCCGTCGCGGCGGCAACCACCACGACCACCACGAACGGCGCCTTGCGCCAGGCGAGCACGCCCGCGACCACGACACCGGCCGGTCGTGCGTACCCCGCGAACCCGTCGCCTTCGGTCAGCGTCGCGGTCGCGAACAGCGCCGAGAGCAAGACCACGACGGCCACCCCGATCACTTTGTCGGTGTACGCCGACAGAGTGAGCCGCTCGCGGAGCACCGGCCCGGCGAAGCGGAACGCGAACGTGCCGGCGCCGAGTACGGCGATGGCAATCGACATGGTGAGCGGGTTCATTGCACGGTCACCTCCTCGGTCGCCTTGGGTCTGCAGATCGCGACACCGGCCAGCGCCAGCAGCACCGGGAGCCCAGCGGGTACGAACGGGGTCGTGACGAGTGCGATCGCGACCCCGACGACGGCAGCGGTCAACGTACGCCGATCGCGCAGCGAGGGCAGGATGAGAGCGAGGAGTACGGCCGGGAAGGCCGCGTCGAGGCCGAAGGCATCGGTGTCGGTGATCACGGTGCCGGCGACCCCGCCGATGACCACTCCGACGTTCCAGCACACGAACAGGCCTGCACCACAGATCCAGTACGCGGCCCGGCGACGCGCCGGATCACGCTGCGCGAGCGAGAACGCGACGGATTCGTCGATCATCAGATGGCTGCCGAGCGCCCGGCGCGGGAGCGTACTGCCGAGGACGTCGGCGACTGCGAACCCGAACGGGAGGTGGCGGGCGTTGACGACGAGCCCGGCGAGCACGGCCGGTACCAGCGCACCGCCGGCAGCGATGAGACCGATGAACATGAACTGCGACGCGCCCCCGAAGACGACGACGGACAGGGCTATCGGAACCCAGAGCGGGAATCCGTCACTCACCGCGATCGCGCCGAAGGAGACGCCGACGAGGCCGTCGGCGACCAGGACCAGGGCGATGTCGCGAGCGAGCTGCCGGCCGAGGCGCTCGTCGATCGTTCGCCATATCGAACGCATTGCACCATGGAAACAACGCGGTAGGGTGTTCGTCAACTTGAACGTAACGACCGATGGAGCGAACGGATGACCACAGCCGACCGCACCGGCGCACCGCTCGAGCTGATCGCCTCGGCCTTACGCCGCGAGCGAGAGCGTTCCGGCCTGTCGCTCACCGAGGTTGCACGGCGCGCAGGCATCGCGAAGTCCACGTTGTCGCAGCTGGAATCCGCCAACGGCAACCCGAGCATCGAGACCCTCTGGGCCCTCGGCGTGGCGCTGAACGTCCAGTTCTCCCAGCTCGTCGACCCGGTGGCCCCCCAGGTGCGGGTGGTACGCGCCGGGGAGGGTACGACGATCCGCTCCGACGTCGCCGACTATGCGGGCACCCTACTGTCGACATCGCCGCCGGGATCGCAGCGCGATCTCTATGTCCTGAGCATGGAGCCCGGCTCCCGCCGCGACGCCGAGCCCCACCTCGCAGGCTCCGTCGAGCACATCGTCGTCGCCGCCGGCCGCGTAGTCACCGGACCGCAGACCAGCCCGATCGAGTTGGCCGCGGGCGACTACGCAACGTTCCCGGGCGACGTACCCCATTTCTACGAGGCACTCGAGCCCGGTACGTGGGTCGTGCACGTGATGGAGTCCCGCTAGCGCTGACTCGCCTCAGTCTTCTTTGGGGGTGGCGTTCTCGGGGATGACGATCGGCAGCGCGTCGCGCGGTGCCATCGGCCCGTCGCCGCGACGTACGACGACGTCCCGGAACGCGCTCTCCAGCGGGCCGTCGTCGTCGGGCTGGACCGCGGCCTTGCCATAGAACGTGCCCCGCAGGAACCACCGCGGGCCCTCGACACCGACGATCCGGCTCGGCTGCACGGCATCGGCGCCCTCGGGCGTCTTCGCCGGAACCTGTAGGTGCAGCTCCGGACCGTGCCGACCGTCGACGACCTCGCACTCACCCTTCAACCGGGCGGCCTCTCCGGCGATGTCGGAGCGTACGTCTTCCCAGAGGCCGCCGGAGCGCTTCGCGGCGAACGCGCGCAGCTCCAGTGCGGCCTCCTTGTTCACGAACACGACCGCGGCCGGATTGCCCGACTTCGGATCGGACGGGATCTGTACCTCGAGACCCTCACGACCCTTGACGATCAAGCCACCGAGATCGACGTACGCGCCGTCGTCGGCGTCGATCGTCACCTCGTCGACATCCCATGGGCCTTCGGTACGCGCCGCGCCGGACTCGGCCGGCGTAGCCTCCTGGCCGGTCGGCGTAGCCTCCGAGTCGGTCTGCGCCTCCTCCCCAACCGGGTCGGATTTGCTCTTGCGACGCAGGATCACCGGGATTCCTCCTCGTTCATCGGCGATATGGACGGACTTGTCAACGCGTTCGCGCCACCGGTCGAACCGTAGCCACCCGCGCCGCGAACCGTGTCGGGGAGCGCCGCGACCTCCACGAACCGGGCCCGCTCGACACGCTGGATGACCAGTTGTGCGATGCGGTCCCCTCGCTCGAGCGCAATCGGCTCGGCCGGATCGAGGTTGATCAGCGAAACCTTGACCTCTCCACGGTAGCCCGCGTCGATGGTGCCCGGTGCGTTCACGATCGAAAGACCGCGACGGGCGGCAAGACCGGACCGCGGATGGACGAACCCGGCATACCCGGGTGGCAGCGCCAGCGCGATCCCGGTCGGCACCAGTGCGCGTTCGCCCGGTGCGATCACCGTGTCGACGGTGGTCACGAGGTCGGCGCCGGCGTCGCCGTCGTGTGCGTACGACGGCAGGGGTACGCCCTGGTCTACTCGCTGGATCGCGACTTCCACGTGTGCAGGCCTCCTCGTGATGTGCCGGGCCGACCTTACAGTGTGCCCCGAGCACGCCCGGTCCTTCGGGCATGACAGCCTTTCCCCATGCCCGAACCGTCGCCCGCCGGAGGCGAGCACGAAGAGACGCTGTACGCGCCGCTGTCGTGGTGGCTGGTCGTTGCGGGATTCGCGATCGTCGTGTGGTGGGTGTTCGTACTCGCGACGCCGCTCGCGGTCGCCGTCGGCGCCGGACTCGTTGTCGCGGCGGCACTCGGTGGCGTGCTCTGGGCGTACGGCCGCGCCGCGGTGACGGTACGCGGAGGCGAGATCGCCGCCTGTGGTGCACGGATCGAGGTGGAGTACTGCGGACCGGCGCAGGCGCTCGACGCGTCACAAACGGCGGCTGTACGCGGGCGCGACGCGGATGCACGGGCGTACTTGGCGCTGCGACCGTACATCGCGACATCGGTGCGGCTGGAGATCGCAGACGAGCGCGACCCCACACCGTACTGGCTGATCAGCACGCGCAACCCCGACCGACTGGTCGCCGCGATCGACGCGGCACGCGCCTCGTCGGGAGCATCCGGCGAGTGATGGCAGCATGCAGGTGCAAGACTGTGACATCGAGGGCACTGAGGACGGAAGGCGGATCGCCAGGTGAGTAAGAAGGCGGACAAGAAGGGCAAGACGCAGGGCATGGCGCAGAAGCGCACCTGGAAGCTCTTCGACCGTGGGTCGACGGTGCTTGCGGGTGTCGTCGCGGCGCAGCTGTCCAACCTCACCTGGCGGGCCGCGACAGGTAAGAAGCCGCCCACGTCACCGGCCGATCCGCAGGTACGTCTCGCGGAGGCTGTGACATGGGCGGCTCTTGCCGGTGCGACGGTCGAGCTCACCAAGATCCTGGTGAACCGCAAGGCCGTCGACTATTGGGTTCGCTCAACCGGCGAGCTTCCTCCGGGCGTCAAGGCAAACAAGACGTCCGGAACAAGCGGCAAGAAATAGCGGCTCTCAGGCAGCGCAATCCCGGCAGATGAGCTGCCCGTTTCGCTGCTCGGCGAGCTGGCTGCGGTGGTGGACCAGGAAGCACGATGCGCAGGTGAACTCATCGGACTGGCGCGGCAGCACCTTGACCGAGAGCTCCTCATGCGACAGGTCGGCGCCGGGGAGCTCGAACGACTCCGCAGCCTCGACCTCGTCCTCGTCTACCTTGCCTGAGTTCTTGTCGTGACGCCGCGCTTTGAGCTCTTCGATGCTGTCCTCTGACTGTTCGTCATCGGTCTTGCGCGGTGCGTCGTAGTCGGTGGCCATAGACTCCTCCTCCACGGGGACTATGGACCGATTCGTCGAGCCGACGACTCGGTCAATGATTCGTACTTCGGTGCCCAAAACGGACGCGGCGCGCAGATTGTGCCCCAAACTCCCCCGCAAATGCGAATCAATTCGACACATTCCGGTGCGATTTGAGACACATTTTGGTGACGACCGTCGTCGGTCACCCTTGGTCCATCAGTTAACGCGAGACACCGGCCGATGATTCCCGATGTGTCGAGGGAGTTTTCGGCCGTCTCTGCGGCCCGGTCACGATGCGCTCAGAAGCCCGCTTTTCGTACCTCTTCGAGCAATTCTGCGGCGATCCACGGGGTGCATGCGATCGTCATGCGTTCGTTCGGCTCGCCGTCGAGGCCGGTCACCACCGCGCCCGACTCCTCGGCGATCAGCCGCCCGGCCGCGAGGTCCCACGGCTTGAGCCCTTCCTCGACGTACCCGTCGAGGCGCCCGCTGGCGACATTGCAAAGGTCGATCGCGGCCGACCCGATCCGTCGGATGTCCGCGACGGAGCCGAGGAGCCTCGCAACGGCAGCGCCCTGCTTCGCCCGAATCTCGGGGCGGTAGTTGAACCCGGTGCCGATCAGCGCGTACTCGAGACGCACCTGCGGCGGCGGGCCGAGTGCCGTCGTCGTGCCGTCGGGTCCGGTACGGGTGGCGCCGTTGCCGCGCAATGCGGCGAACTCCTCGCCCGAGACGACGTCGACGACGCAGCCCGCCTCGACGACACCGCCGACCGACGCGGCGATCGACACGGAGTAGCCCGGTAGACCGTGCACGAAGTTGACGGTGCCGTCGATCGGATCGACGATCCAGGTGACGTCGGACGACTCTTCGGCGCCGCCGAAACCGCCTTCCTCGCCCATCACCGCATCGCCGGGCCGGGCGGCCGCGATCATCGTGCGAATCAGGTCTTCGGTCGCACGGTCGATCTCGGTGACGACATCGGTGTCGCTCGATTTCGTCGCCGCGACGTCGACGCGGCCCTCGGGCCGCCGCGAGCGTACGAACTCGGCCGCGGCGTGAGCGACCGAACGAGCCAGGTCGTGCAGCGCCTCCGGCGACGTCACTGGTCTTCACCGCACAGCGCGGGCCGATCGCCGCGAGCGTTGGCGCAGCAGCCCGCGGGACAGACGTCCCAGCTCGCTGCGCACTCACCGGTCGTACTTCGCTGCACCGCGACGCCGCGCTCCACGGCGGCGCGCTCCTGCACAAGGTCGGTGATCATCGAGACGAACCTCGGGTCGACTCCGGGCGTCGCTGCGCGCCGGTATGCCAGGCCGAGCTTGTCGGCAGTCTGCGCGGCTTCGGTGTCGAGGTCGTAGATGACCTCCATGTGGTCGGATACGAAACCGATCGGCACGACGACGACCGCCCGGGTGCCGGCCTCGACGACCGCCTCGAGATGGTCGTTCACATCGGGTTCGAGCCACGGCATGGTCGGCGGACCCGAACGCGAGCAGTACACGAGCGCATCGTCGCGCTCGACCCCGGTGCGCTCCGCGACCGCGGCGGCGACCGTCGCCGCGACGTCGAGGTGCTGCGCGACGTACGCCCCGCCTTCCGGCGCACCGTCGTGACGGCCGCTCGCGGCGTTCATGGTGTCCGGGATCGAATGCGTGACGAACACGATCCGCGCCTCGTCGCGTACGTCTGCGGGCAGCGATTCGATCGCGTCGACGGTCGCGCTCACGAACGGCTCGACGAAACCCGGGTGGTTGAAGTAGTGCCGAATGCGATCGAGACGCGGAGCAGCGTCGCCCAAGGGTTCGGCGGCATCCCAGAGGTTCTCGCGGTACTGCCGGCAACCCGAGTACGACGCGTAGGCCGACGTCACCAGGCACAGCGCGCGGCGTACCCCGTCGTCGGCCATGCGTGCGAGCGTGTCGCTCAGGTAGGGATCCCAGTTCCGGTTGCCCCAGTAGACCGGGAGTTCGACGCCCTCCCGTTCGAAATCGGCACGGATCGCCGCGACCAGCTCGCGACACTGGTCGTTGATCGGCGAACGACCGCCGAAGTCGTAGTAATGCTTGCCGACCTCGACGAGGCGCTCGCGCGGGATGTTCTTGCCTCGGGTGACGTTCTCGAGGAACGGCACCACGTCGTCGGTGGCCTCGGGCCCGCCGAACGAAACCAGCAGGAACGCGTCATAGGGGTCAGTCGACGAGCGCATGGCTCCAGTGTCTCAACCAGGGAAGACACGGCCGGCGTCGGTGGTCTTCTACGGGCTCGGTGGTGGTGTGACACCGAACGCGCGTATGCGAGGGTGAGATGCCACTCCGGCTCAGTCGCCCTAGGACGCCAACGATGTTCGCCACGTACCGACGCGTGCTGTCGCTGCCGGGCGCGTTGTTGTTCAGCATGACCGGGTTGGTCGCACGGCTGCCGATCTCGATGGTCACCCTCGGCATCGTGCTCCTCGTCTCCGACCGCACCGGGTCGTACGCGTACGCCGGCGGCATCTCGGCGGCCTGCATCGTCGCGACCGCTTTGGCGTCGCCGCTACAGGGTCGTCTGGCCGATGCCCGCGGCCAACGCCTCGCGTTGCTGGTGATCCCGACCACGTTCGCATCCGGCATGGCGCTGCTGCTGCTCGCGGTCGAACGTGGATGGTCGTCGCCCGTGCCACATCTGTTCGCCGCCTGGACCGGCGCGGCGCTGCCTCAGGTCGGCTCTCTGGTACGCGCGCGCTGGACGTACCTCGTCAAGGAACGGCGTCAGCTCACCACCGCGTTCGCCTTCGAGGCAGTCGTCGACGAGGCCGTGTTCATCACGGGCCCGGTGATCGTCACCTTCCTCGCGACGCTCGTAGACCCGATCGCGGGACTGGCCGTTGCTGCCGCGACCGGCCTGGTCGGCGGGCTCGCACTCGCGGGTCAGCAACGTACGGCGCCGCCCGTTCGCGCGGTCGACGACACGGCACCGAGAGTGCCGATCCGCTGGGCGGTACTGCTACCTCTGTGCGTCGCCGCGGCGGGGTCGGGCTCGATGTTCGGTGCCGGCGAAGTGGTGACCGTCGCCTTCGCGAGCGAGCAGGGCGAACGCAGCGCCTCGGGTGTGCTGCTCGCTGTCTGGGCGTGCGCCAGCCTCATCTCGGGCTTCGTCGTCGGCGCCGTCGACACCAAAACCGCGCCGCTGCGTCGGTTCCGCATCGCGAGCCTGGTGCTGACCGCCGCGATGGCGCCGCTCGTCGTCGTGCCGTCGGTCCTGCTCGCCGGGCTCACCCTGTTCCTCGCGGGCTTCGCCATCTCACCGATGCTCGTCGCGCAGATGTCACTGATCGAACAGGTCGTACCCCGGGAGCGGCTGACCGAGGGCATGTCGTGGTTCTCGATGGGCATGGCCGCGGGTGTCGCACTCGGCGGCGCGGCGTCGGGCTGGGTCGTCGACCACCACGGCGCATCGCTTGCGTACCTCGTCCCGATCGCGTCCGCCGGAATCGCCGCCGCAGTCGCCTGGACGGTGCCGAAACAGGCCGTCGAACCCCTCACAGCGGAAGGTATTCGGCGCGTTCACTTGGATTGAGTCGCTCTGCGGACGAGACTGTCCCTCGACACCGTCCACCGTCCGGAGGTGGGCACCTGGGAGGCTACGAATGCGCGATCTCAGTCTCGTGGGGCTGGTCGAAGACCGACGACACGTCGTACTTCGTACCGCCACGGGCGAGGAGTTCCGCCTCCCGGTAGACGACCGCCTACGCGCCGCGATCCGGGGCGACCGGGCGAGACTCGGACAGTTGGAGATTGAGATGGACAGCGCCCTGCGTCCCCGCGACATCCAGGCACGTATCCGACGCGGGGAGTCGACCGAAGCCGTCGCTGAGGCGGCGAACGTACCCGTCGAGCGGATCATGGCGTACGCCGTTCCGGTTCTCGCCGAGCGTGAGCACATCTGCGAACGCGCACAGGCCGCAACGATCCGGCGTACGAACGTCAGCACGCCGACTGCACGGTTCGGCGACGTCATCGCAGAGACGTTCCGCACCCGCGACGTCGACGCGACGGCGGTCGAATGGGACTCATGGCGCCGCGAGGACGGCCGCTGGGTCGTTTCGGTGCGCGTACCCGACGAGGACTCACCCGCGATGTACCTCTACGACGCACCCGGGCGCTATGTCGTCGCCGACAACGACCTCGGCAGCGACCTGGTCGCCGACGTCGCAGACAGCACCGAGATGGCGATCGCATCGGCAGTCACCGAGGCCGAACCGGAGACGACCTCCGAGGCAGACGCCGAGCCCGCCGCCACACACACACGGCCGGAGGTCCAGTTGGATCCCGAGCCGCAGGGGGCATCCGCGGCCGACGAGTACGACGACGTCGACGAGCCGGGCGTGACCTCGCTCAAACGGGCCCGTGCTCGCCGGGCGATGGCGCAAGAGCAGCTGATGCTCGATGAGCAGGCCCAGGCCGGCGACTCCGAGGAGTCGACCGACGAAGACGTCGACCCGCATGCGAACACCGCTGACCTGACCGAGACGGCCGCCGCCGCGCGCGCCGCCGGCGACGTCGGCGAACAGGCCGACGCCGCGCCGAAGCGGTCGCGTCGGCGCGAGCGCAGGCGCGTACCGAGCTGGGACGAGATCATGTTCGGCAACAAGACCGAGGAGTAGGTTCACCCGCTCCAGCCGGATACCATGCTGCGACACCGACTGGAGAGGCAGATATGGCGTACTTCGTCACCGGCGCAACCGGATTCATCGGCCGGCATCTGGTGGCGGAGCTGCTCGACCATCGGGCCGGCGACATCCACGTGCTCGTCCGGGAACAGTCAATCGGCCGCTTCGAGCGCCTGCGTCGTCAGTGTGGGGGCACCGACCGGCTCAAGCCGGTCGTCGGAGACCTCGCGGAGGCACGTCTCGGTGTCGACGACAACTGGTTGCGCGAGCATCGCGGCGACATAGACCACGTCTTCCACCTCGCTGCGCTCTATGACATGACCGCCTCCGCGGACCGCAACGATGAGCTCAACATCGGCGGTACGCGAGCCGCGCTCGGGTTCGCCGATGCGGTCGACGCAGGCGTGTTCCATCAGGTCTCCTCGATAGCAGTCGCAGGCGACCTGCGCGGACGGTTCAACGAGTCGATGTTCGACGAGGGCCAGGGGCTCCCGTCGGCGTACCACCGCACGAAGTACGAGTCCGAACGCATCGTGCGCGAGGAGTCGACGATCCCGTGGCGCGTCTATCGTCCGGCAATCGTCGTGGGCCACTCCGCAACCGGCGCGATGGACAAGGTCGACGGCCCGTACTACTTCTTTCCGCTGCTCAAACGCATGCGCGACTCGCTGCCGCAATGGACCCCTCTTGTCGGTATGGACCTCGGCGACACCAACGTCGTTCCGGTCGACTACGTCGTCAGCGCAATGGATCATCTGGCGCACAAACCCGGGCTCGATGGTCGGGCGTTCCATCTGGTCAACCCAGAGCCGCAACCGACCATCGACGTCGTCAACACGCTGGCTCGCGTGGCGAAGGCGCCCCGTTTCGCGCTGCAGGTCGACAAGCGGCTGACCGGCCTGGTGCCGGCGTCATTTGTGCAGTCGGCGCTGCAGAGCGGCCCGGCGAAGTTCCTGCTCCGCCAGAGCGTCGAGCGATTCGGCATCCCGGCAGAGGTGGTCGGCCATGTCTCACTACCGACGACGTTCGACGACCAGGCGACCGAACGCGAACTGTCCGGAAGCGGCATCGCGTGCCCCGACCTCGAGACGTACGCGTCGGTGCTCTGGGACTATTGGGAGCATCACCTCGACGAGAGCGTGCTCGCCGACCCGCGGCTGCGATCGGCCGTCCAGGGCCGCTGCGTCGTGATCACCGGGGCGTCGTCGGGTATCGGCAAGGCGACTGCGCTTCGCGTCGCCGCGCTGGGCGGGATACCCGTACTGATCGCGCGTGACCTCGACAAGCTCGAGGACACCCGTCGCGAGATCGAGCTGCTCGACGGCCAGGCTCACGTCTACTCCTGCGACCTCTCCGATATGGCGGCGATCGACGAGCTGACCAAGCGACTCGTGGAGGAGCACGAGACGATCGACGTGATCGTCAACAACGCGGGCCGCTCCATCCGGCGCTCACTACACCTCTCGTACGACCGCTTCCACGACTTCGAACGCACGATGACGCTCAACTACTTCGGCGCCATCCGGCTGGTGATGGGGTTGGCCGGCAAGCTGTCCGAGGACGGCGGCGGGCATATCGTGAACATCTCCTCGATCGGCGTGCAGACGAACCCGCCACGGTTCTCCGCGTACGTCGCATCGAAGGCCGCACTCGACTCCTGGAGCCGCGTCGTCAGCTCCGAACTGATCGGCGACGGCATCACCTTCACCACGATCCACATGCCGCTGGTCAAGACGCCGATGATCGCACCGACGAAGCTCTACGACGCGTTCCCGACGATCACGCCCGCGCAGGCGGCCGACCTGGTGCTGCGCGCGATCCGAGACAAACCGCATGAGGTGAACACGCACCTCGGCACCGCCGGCGAGCTCGGACACGCGCTCGCGCCCAAACTCGCGTTCCGGATCCTGCATCAGGCGTACAAGGTCTTCCCGGACTCCTCGGCAGCAAAGGGCGCCTCGGACGGCGACGAGTCGGCGACCAGCGAACAAGTGCTCCTGGCGAAGGTGCTCAGAGGAGTCCACTGGTGACGCCTGGCCTGCTGCTGTCTGGCTGATTCGCTTCGGTGCGACCACCCGTCGGCCCGATCCTCGCCGCTGTCGGGTTTCCCTCGCCCTCTGGCTGGGCAAAGACGCGGCGACGCGCGGAGCCGCCATTTCGGTTCGGTTGCTTGGCGGCTTTCTCACCACTTTAATGCTGGATCGGGGTAACGTTCGGTTTCGGTGTCACTCCAGTACCGGCAGCCACCTACGTACCAACGAGCACGGCAACGTGTCACATTGCACGGTGTCCCAGCCATGCAAAGTGGAGTTTCCCCACGTTTACCTGGTAAGGCACCACCAATCGACCCGCAAAAGCCAATCGGAACGCGAAAGCCGGCCAGCAACCGAGCCATGTAGCCGCGACTCCCGCGTCGCCGCGTCTTTGCCCGACCGAATGAGCGGGAGCGCCGACCGGGAGTCGGAATCGGGCAGCCGGGTAGTCGAGCCAAAGTAGAGCGGGAAAGCCGACAGCGCCGAGAAGCAAAGCGGCAAGTAGTCGCACCGTAGAAGCCGAGCGCCGGCACCGATGGACGAGAGCGCTACTCCCCCGTCGCCACCGGGCGACGCGGATCGGTCACCCACTCGCTCCACGAACCCGGGTACAGCGCCGCCTCGAAGCCGGCGATCTCCAGTGCCAGCACGTCGTGGGCGGCCGTGACGCCGGACCCGCAGTACGCACCGACCTCGGTGGTCGCGTCGATGCCGAGGGCGGCATAGTGCTCACGGAGGTCAGCAGGCGTACGCCACGATCTGTCCTCGGTGAGGTTCAACCGCGACGGGGCGTTCGCGGCGCCCGGGATGTGGCCGGCGACCGGATCGATCGGCTCGAGCTCACCGCGGTAGCGCTCCGCGGCGCGTGCATCGAGCAACACACCGGACTGCGCCAGCGCCGCCGCACCGTCGGCGTCGACGACGGGGCGCCTGCCTGGTTTCGCAACGAAATCGCCCGCTTCGACGCTTTGCACCAAAGCGGTCGTGTTTCCGCTTGCCTCGACCCAGCCGTCGTACCCACCGTCGAGGACGCGCACGTCGTCGTGACCGTGATGGGTGAGCAACCACCACGCGCGTGCTGCGGCTGTGCCGTCGGCTTGGTCATAGACGACGACCGGACGGTCGGCGCATACACCGACGCGACGCATCGCCGCCTCGAAACGGGCCGGGTCGGGCAGCGGATGACGGCCGTTCGGACCGGCCGGATCGGCCAGATCGACGTCGAGGTCGACGAACTGGGCACCGAACAGATGGCCCGCTTCGTACGCGTCGCGTCCGGTCGGACCGTCGCTGCCGTCAACGCTCAGTACGAATCGCACATCGAGCAGCGCTGGCGGCGTTGCCGACGCCTGCAGGTCGGCGAACTCGTCGCGACCGATGATCGGTGAACCGCTCACGCCTTGTCTCCCAGCATCCGTGCCTCATGGTCGAACGGCAGCACATCGGGCGAAAGGGACGCCGCCTTCGCCCGTGCCGCGGTCATCCTTCTCCGGTGATGCTGTCGGCACAACACCTCGTACGCGACCTCGGTCGGCGGCGCGTCGACGTCTCCGACCACGACCACCTCGCCCTCAGTGACCATCTGGCCGTTCTCCGTACGCGCGTTGTGGGTGGCGCGTTCACCGCACCAGCACAAGGCCTCCACCTGGACGGTCTGCACCCGGTCGGCCAGCTCCACGAGTCGCGCCGAGCCGGCGAAGAGTTTCGTCCGGAAGTCGGTCAGGATGCCGAAGCAGAACACGTCGATCTGCAGCTCGTCGACCACGCGGGCGAGCTGGTCGACCTGTGCGGGGGTGTAGAACTGCGCCTCATCGCACACCATGTAGTCGATCCGGCCACCGTGCGTCAGGTCGTGCACCACGTACGCCCAGAAGTCGAAGTCGGGCGGAACCTCGACCGCGTCGACCGACAACCCCAGCCGGCTCGACAGGATCGCGGCGCCGCGGCGGTCGTGCGAGGTGAACAGCCGCCCTACTCTCCCCCGCGCCGCATGGTTGTGGTTGACCTGTAGTGCGAGGGTGGACTTTCCCGAGTCCATGGTGCCGTTGAAGAACTGGAGATTCGCCACCCGCCCATCCTGCCAGGCGCGGGTACGCCGATCGTCATCAGTCCTCGGGCGTGGGAACCTCGGTCGAGGGGTCGCCGTCGACCGCGGCGGACAGCTGCGGCACGAGGCGCTCGAGGGTGTACGGGATGCTGAGCGCCGTCACGAACGAGATCGAGAACCCGTACTCGGGAATCGAGTCGCCGACGAAGATGTCGCGGCCCTGTTCGTGCACAGGCAGTGCGGAGTACAGCTCGTTGCCGAGTACGTCGTCCTTCGACCCGAACGAGTCTGTGAGCCAGACCAACGCGTCGGTGTCGACGAAGTCGATCTTCTCGGCGCTGATGTTGGCGCCGAAGTCCTTCGTACCCACGACATCGTCGATATCACTCGGCAACTCGAAGCCGATGTCGGTCAGCAGCCTGCTGCGCGGGTCGGACGAGCCGTAGACGTAGGTGCCCTCGAACGGCGTCGCGAAGATCGCTTCCTTGCCTTGGAACTCGGGGTGATCCTCAGCGATATCTGCGATCTGGGCCTCGACGTCGTCGACGATCTGCCGCGCCGCATCGGGTCGGCCGACCGCCTCGCCGACGGTGACCAGCTGTTGCTGCCAGGCGATGCCGTAGTCGGGTACGTCGGCGGGCTGCGCCACCGTCGGCGCGATCTTACTGAGCTGGTCGTACTCGGTCTTCGTGATACCCGCGTACAGGCCGATGATGAGGTCCGGCTGCTGCGCCGCCACTTGCTCGATCGGGATGCCGTCGTCCTGGTTCAGCAGCTCGGGCGTATCCGCATCGCCGAGCCGGTCCTCCGCCCACGGGTAGATCGCACCGGGTGAGTCGTCGAGCCACTCGGTCGTCGCCACCGGCACGATGCCGAGCGCGAGCAAGTCGTCCTGCTCCTTCATTCCCACCACGACGACGCGCTCGGGCTCCTCCGTGACTGTCGTCGTGCCGTACTTGTGCTCGATCTCAACGGGGAATGCGCCTTCCTCGACGGCGGTCGTACGGTCGCCCGCGGTCGTCGCGTCGGCCGTGCCGTCGTCGTCGCCGCAGGCGGTCGTCGTGAGTGCCAGGGTGGTCAGCGTCGCGGTCAGCGCCAGCTTCAGTCGGTTCACGAAGGCAAGGCTAGCCTTAATTCATCGCGGGACGGCGGGCGGGCCCGTCAGCCGACCGAGCGGATCGCGTCCGCGACCGCGCTCAGCGCGAGCAGGCGTACGACGTCGACATGCGCCTCGACCACGCCGGTAGCCGCCGCCACGAAGGCGTCACCGTCGAAGCGAGTATGCGGCGGCACGAGGGCACGGGCCAGCCCGTCATGGGCGCCCTGCGCCATGACCCGGCAGCCGACCTTGCTCAACGCGGCGTTCGTGACCACCAGCCCGATCGTCGTATGTGCCCGCCCGGCGTCGAACCCCGACGTTGCCGGCAACGCTCTGACCGGGTCGAACGAGACAGGGCCACCCGTGTCGACGTCGCCAAACGCATTGACCGCACAGAGAGCCTCGACGACGACATCGTCGAGGCGGCACACTGCGTGGCCGAGACCGGCAGGTCGTCGCCCGTCGGGTCCACGCCAGTGTGAGACGTACGCGCCCGCACCCGCGCCGATGCGCCCGGCAAGGAGCTGCTCGCCGGTCGTCGCCTGCGCAGCCGCGTACCCGGACGCCGCCGTCGGTCGCGCCGTGCTGTCGCCGACCGCGAGGTCGAACAATGCCAGCGTCGGCACGATCGGCACGTTGCCCGCCGGCGTCGGCGCGCCGCGACCGCGTTCCTCGTAGTAGCGCATCACACCGTCGGCAGCGGCGAGACCGAACGCCGAGCCACCCGTGAGGACTACGGCGTCGACCCGGTCGACGGTTTTGTCCGGCTCGAGCAGGTCGAGCTCACGGCTGGCGGGAGCGCCGCCGCGTACCTCATGCGATGCGGTCGTGCCGTCGGGCAGCTCTACGACCGTGCAGCCGGACTCCCCTGCCGCATCGCTCCAGTGCCCCACACGTACACCGGCGATCTGATAACCCACGGGAGTCCCCTTCGATCAGGTTGGCGCATCCACCAACAGCGGTACGGTCATCTCGGTCGCGGTCAGCGAACCGTGGAACCCCACCATCTTCAGCTCGACACCGAACCAACGCGACGAGAACAGTGCGAAGTCGCCCAGCGATGCGATCAGCACGTCACCGATTCGCGGACGTACGTGCGGCTCGACGGTGCCGAACCAACCCGCGTCCTCCGCCTCGTCGCGGGTGGCCACGATCGCCCGGTCGCCGCAATGCGCGCGCCACCGCGCGGCGACCTCGTCGGCAGCACCGGTGCGTACGTACAGCTGGCGGAAGCGCGCCTCGCCGGCGAAGACGAGGACATCGTCGAGCAGCTCCGGCCTCGCCTCGACATCGAACCGGCCTTCGACCGGCAGGTCGATCATGCCGTGGTCGGCGGTCACGACCAATGCGGCGTCGGACGGAAGTGCCTCGCGCAGGCGCTGCATATCGGCATCGACCTCACTGAGCCGGTCGCGCCACTTCTGCGAGGTGCAGCCGTGCTCGTGCCCGAGGTGGTCGAGCGTCGACTCGTAGGTGTAGATGAGACTGCGCGGCGCTGACTCGCACGCCTCGACGGTGGCATCCAGGCGCTCCCACGTGCTGGAGATGCCGTGGTACGGCACGCCGCGCTGGCTGCAAACGGTGAGCCCGGTGCCCTCGAACCGCGCCGAGTTGACCACGACGACCGACGTACCGTTCGCGTCGACCTCCGACAGCACGGTGGGATGCGGCTGCCATTCGAGCGGGTCGACGTCTGCGTTCCACTTCAGCGCATTCAGGATGCGGCGTGTACCCGGTATGAGCGAGGTGTAGCCCACCACTCCATGACTCCCGGGTGGGAGCCCGGTGCCGAGCGAGGTGAGGCTGGTGGCGGTCGTCGACGGTGTGCCGCAGGTGAGCGGATCGTCTTGGAGACCGGCGAGGTACGGCGCGTACTCGGCGTTCGCTGCGAGCAGGTCGCTTCCGAGCCCGTCGATGAGTACCAGGACGTATCGCGGTGCGCTCGGGAGCCCGAGCGGGTTCGGTTCGCCTCCGGTCGCCGCCCCCGCGCTGCGGACGAGCTGGCTGATACTTCTTCCGTCGTACGCAGGCAGGACGACGCCCGCAGGATGGTGCAACGGCATCAGCGACCGGCCGTGGCCGCCGAGAGCCGGCGCCCGAAGTCGAGGAGCTGAGCGACGGCATCGTCGCCGTCGGCGGTCGCCGATAGCCGCAGGGTGAAGTCGTCACCGGTGATGTTGCCGGAGTAGCCGTGGTCGGCGTCGCAGGTGGGGTCGGAGCACTGTGCGGGCTCGAGGTCGACCCGGCTGACGCCGCCCCACCCGATGGTGATGACCGCCTCACGGGTCGGCCCGCCGCCGTCCGGCTCGGTCGGCGACGCCGCGACCATTCGCGTGGTGACGACCGACGAGATCGACCCGAGTGGGACCGCCTCGGTCGTGGTCGAGGTGTACGGCTCGGGCAGCAGGTCGTCGGGTGGGTGCTCATCGGTGTGGGTGAGTACGAGCCGGCTGCCGGTCATCACGAGCACCGTCAGGTGGCGGCGGATCTCTTCGCGATCGAACGTCGGCTCGTGGTGCAGCACGTACGCCTCGACCGCCTCACCGGCGAGTGCGTCGACCATGCCCTCGGTGACGACGTTCGGGTAGTAGCCCGTCTGCTGGATCGCCTCGCGGAGAGCGCCCCAGCGGTCGGTGGCGATCTGCTCGTACCTGTCTGCCATGTCCGACAGTGTTCCACGACGCAGGTCGCAGCCCCGCACGGCACGTCGGGCTCCGGGTGCTCAGCTCGGCATCGTGTCGCCGAGGCCGACCGGTCGGCTCATCCGGCGTACGAACCACTCGCTGCGGTTGTCGTTGGACGGCGCGGTACGCGCCGAGGCGTTCAGGACGGTCGTGCCGTGGGCTCCGGCGAGTACGAGGTCGAGGTGCAGCGTGGCGAGCTCGGGTTGCTCGTCCTTGAGCTCGGCCACCCGCTGCAGCAGGTCTTCGATCGCGGCGACATCGGCGGGTTCGCTGCCGCGGTAGCCGAGCAGCAGCGGCGCTGACTTGATCTCGCGCACCATCGCTGCGGCGTCGACGTCGGTGAGCGGCGGAATCCGGTACGCCCGGTCGCCCATCAGCTCGCTCGGCGCTCCGGACAGGCCGAACGACACGAGCGGCCCGAACAGCGGGTCCTCGACGGCGCGGATCGAGATCGGCGTACCGGGCGCTGACATGCGCTGGACCACGAAGTCGGCGGTCTCGGGGACGTCGATGATCTCGGTGAGCAACGCCCATGCGTCGCGCATATCGTCCTCGTCGTCGATGTTGCGCCAGACGTGGGCGAGATCGGGACGAGTACGTAGATGTGGTGCGGTCGCCTTGAGCACGACGTCCCAGTCCAGCTCTCGGCCCGCCGCGATCGCCTCGTCGAGCGAACCGACCCGATGGCGTGTCCACAGGTCGATGCCGTAGTACGCGAGGAGTTCGTGGGTCTCCTCGAGATCGAGTTCACGACCCTTCGGCTCCTCCTTGAGCGTGCGGGTGAGCAGCGCATGCGCGGGAGCGGTCTGCACATCGTCGTAGTGTGCGTGCTCGCCCTGTGGGCGACCGGCCCATTCGGCGTACGCGACGACTCGGGCGAGCGCACGTACCGCGGACTCGGGCGCGGGGTACGACGGCACCGAGCCACGCCCTGCAGCGCCCTCGACGTCGGGTACGCGCAGCAGCTCGGGCACACCCTCGGTGCCGAGGAACGCCGACACGATCGGCTTGTCCGACTGCTCGCCGACTGCCGCGAGCACATTCGCGACGTCTTCACCGGAGACGTTGAGCGGCGGAACGTACACGGCGACGACCGAGTCGACATCGGGGTCCTCGATCGCGGTGTCGAGAGCCTCCTCGAAGTCGTCCTCGTTGGCGTCGGCACCGAGTGCGATCGGCTCGCGTACCTGCAGCCCTGCGGCGCTCGCGGCGTCGGCGACGAGCAGGCCCATGGCGTCGGAGTTGCCGACGACGGCGACTCGCGGGCCGCGCGGCAGGGGTTGGTGCGCGAGCAGCTGGGCGACGTCGAACATCTCGTCGAGCGTGTCGACCTGGATCACGCCGGCCTGCCGGAACATCGCGTCGACGGCCGCCTGCGGCGCGGTCGTGCGCTGCACTGCGTGACCCACCGGCACGCCCTGCGTCGTACGCCCGGACTTCACCGCCACGACGGGTTTGCGTCGGCCGACTCGGCGCGCGATGCGCGAGAACTTTCGCGGGTTGCCGATCGACTCCAGGTAGAGGAGGACGACCTCGGTGGCGTCGTCCTCCTCCCAGTACTGCAACAGGTCGTTACCCGAAACGTCTGCGCGGTTACCGGCCGACACGAACGTCGACAGGCCGAGGCCGCGCCGGTCGACGGTCTCGAGGATCGCGACACCGAGGGCGCCGGACTGGCAGAAGAAGCCGACGCGACCGCGTGGCGGCATCAGCGGAGACAGAGACGCGTTGATCCGGGTCGCGTTGTCGGTGTTGATCACGCCGAGGCAGTTCGGACCGACCAGCCGGAGCCCGTAGCTACGCACCAACCCGAGCAGGCGGCGCTGCCGTCGCCGACCCTCGTCGCCGGTCTCGGCGAACCCCGAGGAGATGACGACGATGCCGTGCACGCCCTTGCCCGCGCAGTCGAGTACGACCTCCGGCACCGACTCGGCGGGTACGGCAATGATGGCGAGGTCGACGTCGCCGGGGATCTCCTGGACCGACCCGTACGCTGGGAGCCCGGAGACCGCCTCGGCCTGCGGGTTGACGGCGTACACCGCACCGGTGAAGTCGGCCAGCACGAGGTTGCGGATCAGCATCTGGCCGATGGTGTCCTGGCGGCGACTCGCCCCGATGACGGCGACGCTGCGCGCGCGCATGAACCGCTGGATGGACGCGGCTTCTGCCCGATGCTCGCGCGCCTGCATCACGCCGATCGCCGTGTCAGTGGGGTCGATGGAGAAGACGAGACGCATCACGCCGTCTTCGATCGAACCCTCGACCTCGTAGCCCTGCTCGCGGAACACCTGGATCATCCTGGTGTTCTCGGGCAGGATCTCGGCGACGAACTTCTCGTACTCGCGTTCGCGGCCTGCCTGCGCGAGGTGCTCGAGCAGCAGCTGCCCCAACCCGCGACCCTGATGCGCGTCCTCGACGAGGAACGCAACCTCGGCCTCACGGTCGTCGATCGCGTCATAGCGCCCGACGGCGATGATCTGCTTCGCGATCGTGACGACGAAGGCGACCCGGCTCTGGTAGTTCACATGGGTGAACCGCTCGACGTCGCGATTCGACAGGGTCGGGTACGGCGCGAAGAAGCGGTAGTACTTGGACTCGTCGGACACCCGCGCGTAGAAGTCGATGAGCCCCTGCGCGTCATCTGTCGTGATCGGGCGGAGCTGGGCGGCACGGCCGTCGCGTAGTACGACGTCGGCCTCCCAGTGCCGCGGGTAACCCGGGGCTCCGTCCATATCCTCGTCGTTCACGCGACCAACGTACCGGCTCGCACCGGCCGGCGGGTGCAGCGTGTGGAGCGTTCAGAGTGTCGCGGATCCCTGCGTACGAGGGGCGATGCCGAGCAGTACGCCCGCCAGGAGGAGCGCCCACGCCGGCGAGGACGGCATCACTGCACAGAGGAATGCTGCCCAGACGGTCAGGGCCCAGCCGAAACCGGTCGGAACCCGCTCGCCGCGCCGGTTGATCCACACCACGAATGCCCCGAACAGGAGTACGGGCACCCCGAAGCTGCCCGGCCCGATCCAGAACGCCTCGTTGTACCCCATCGCACCGGGGTCGTGATCAAGCGTCAACGTGTCCCAGGGACCCTCGTCGACGATGGTCTCCCAGTAGTCGCGGTAGCCCCATGGCGCGACGACGGTGTGCACGACACCGAACGCGACGGCGATCCATCCCGCTGTGCCCGCAAGCACCGACCTTTTCACCTCGCGAGTAGCAGTCAAGGTCATGATCTCTCCCCATTTGTACGGTTGCGTATAAATGAGACGCTAGCACCGTCTATACGATGGCGTATATATCGAGAGAGGAGCGTCACATGGCACTACCGCGCACCGCGCGTCATCGGTGGATCGACGAGGGTCTGCGAGCGCTGGCGGCCGGCGGCCCCGAGGCCGTCCGGGTCGAAGCACTCGCCCAGACTCTCGGCGTGACCAAAGGCGGGTTCTACGGGTACTTCGCAGACCGCCGCGCACTGCTCACGGAGCTACTCGACGCCTGGGAGCGCGACGTCACCGACGACATCGTCGCGCGGGTCGATGAGCGTGGTGGCGCCGCCGAGGGCAGACTTCGGCGCCTCTTCGAGATCGTCGACGACGGCGAGGGCCTCGCCACCGGCATCACGACCGACCTTGCGATCCGCGACTGGGCACGACGAGATTCCGAGGTAGCCGAGCGTCTTCGCCGGGTGGACAACCGGCGAATGGACTACCTGCGCTCGTTGTTTCGCGCGATCTGCAGCGACGAGGACGACGTGGAGGCTCGGTCCCTGATCGCCTTCTCGCTGTACATCGCTCGCCCCTTGATGGTCGTCGACCACGACGGTCGCAGCGAGGCCGATATGCGCGCCCTGACCAACGAATGGCTGCTTCGCCCAGCGATGTGACGTCAGCCGCACGCGGATGACTTCCGGTCGATCGCGCGTTACGTTAGTTGTCGATTCAACTAACTATCCCGGGAGGACGCATGAAGATCGGCATCATCATCGGATCCATCCGCGACGGCCGCATCGGCGAGCACGTGGCCGCGTGGGTCGAGAAGGCCGCCGCGAACCGGTCCGACGCCGAATACGGGGTCCTCGACCTCAAGGACTTCGACATTCCGCTCCTCACCTCGTCGACCGTCCCGAGTGCCGCGAACAGGCAGTACGACTCGACGAACGTCACGCGCTGGAGCCAGGCGATCGACGCGTACGACGCCTTCGTCTTCATCACTCCGGAGTACAACCACGGAATCCCCGGCGCGTTCAAGAACGCCTTCGACAGCCTCGGCCCCGAGTGGACGGACAAGACGGTCGGGTTCGTCTCCTACGGCGCCGACGGCGGCGTACGCGCCACCGAGCAGTGGCGCCAGGTCACCGCCAACCTGCACATGTACGACGTACGCGCCAGCGTCGCACTCGGCCTGTTCACCGACTTCGACGAGACCGGATTCGCACCGCAGGAGCGTCGCGAAGCCGAGCTGTCGGCGATGCTCGACGAGCTCACCCGGTTGACGTCCAGGCTGAGCTGACCCCGCGGCGGTCTCGTAACCGACTTCCCTGCCTTATTGGCGACTACCCGCCTGCCCGATTCCGCTCGCTGTCGGCTTTCCCTCGCCTTCGGGCTCGGCAAAAGACGCGGCGACGCGGGATGCGCAGCTACGTGGTTCGATTGCTTGCCGACTGGCCCGTTCCGGTTCGATTTTGCGGGGTCGGTCGGTGGTCGTTCACCAAGTAAACATGGTGAAACTCCACTTTGCATGGCAGGGACACCGTGCAAAGCGGGAGATTGACATGCCCGTTGGTACGCCAGCGACTACTGGTACGGACGTGACGTCGAAACCACACGTTACCCCGATCCCATATTAAAGTTCTGGGAAAGCCGCCAAGCAACCGAACCGAAGAAGCGGCTCCGCGCGTCGCCGCGTCTTTCCCCCAGCCGACGTAGCAAGGGAACGCCGACAGCGACGAGGAATCGGGCAGTCGGGTAGTCGCACGATAGAAGTACGAACGTCGGCAGTGCCCGAATACGGCGTGGCGGTGTCTGCCGTGTCGGCGGGGCGGTTCACAATATGGGGAACCCCGATCGACCCGGAGACAACTGCATGCCCCGACGCACGACCATCCAGCCGGACGAGTTCGACGAGCACATCGTCGATATCGACGTCGGCGAGGAGATGCGCGAGAGCTACCTCGAGTACGCGTACTCGGTCATCTACTCGCGCGCCATCCCTGATGCGCGCGACGGTCTCAAGCCCGTACAACGGCGCACGCTCTACACGATGGCCGATCTCAGCCTGTGGCCAGACCGCGGCCATGTGAAGTCTGCCCGCGTCGTCGGCGAGGTGATGGGTCGGCTCCACCCACACGGCGACAGCGCCATCTACGACGCCCTCGTACGCCTGGTGCAGCCGTGGACGATGCGGCTTCCCCACATCGACGGCCACGGAAACTTCGGCTCGCCCGACGATCCGCCGGCGGCCATGCGCTATACCGAGTGCCGGATGGCGCCCGCGGCGGTGGCGATGACGGCGTCGATCGACGAGGACACCGTCGACTTCCGCGCCAACTACGACAGCCGCGAGTTCGAACCGAGCGTCCTGCCCGCGGCGCTGCCGAATCTGCTGGTCAACGGCTCGTCCGGCATCGCGGTCGGCATGGCCACGAACATCGCTCCGCACAACCTGGTCGAGGTCGTGCAGGCTCTTCGCCACCTGATCGTCAACCCCGACGCGGGTCTCGACGACCTGATGCGGTTCGTCCCTGGCCCCGATCTGCCCACCGGCGGCAAGATCGTCGGCCTCGACGGCATCCGAGACGCGTACGCGACCGGCCGTGGTTCGTTCAAGATGCGCGCATCGACCCGGATCGAGAATGTCACCGCCCGCCGCAAGGGCATCGTCGTCACCGAGCTGCCCTACAACGTAGGCGCCGAGAAGGTGATCGAACGGATCAAGACGCTCGTGCAGTCCAAGCGGCTCAAGGGCATCGCCGACATCGCCAACCTGACCGACGGCGAGAAGGGTCTCCACCTCGTCATCGAGCTGAAGAGCGGTTTCAACCCAGAAGCGGTTCTGGAGCAGCTGTTCAAGCTGACACCGATGGAGGACTCCTTCGGCATCAACGCCGTCGCGCTCGTCGACGGCCAGCCGCGCACGCTCGGTCTCAAGGAGATGCTGGAGGTCTTCCTCCAGCATCGCTACGACGTCGTACGCCGCCGCAGCGCGTTCCGCCGCAGCAAGGCGAGCGACCGGCTGCACCTGGTCGACGGTCTGCTGATCGCCCTCCTCGACATCGACGAGGTCATCCAGGTCATCCGCAGCAGTGACGACACCGAGGCGGCGCGTACCCGGTTGATGCAGGTCTTCGACCTCAGCGAGACACAGGCCAACTACATCCTCGAGATGCCGCTGCGCCGGCTGACCAAGTTCTCCCGGATCGAGCTGGAGAAGGAGCAGTCCGAGCTGCGCCAGACCATCGAGCAGCTCGACGCGCTGCTGAACGACGAAAACCTCCTGCGCAACGCCGTCTCCGACGAACTGGCCGAGGTCGCAAAGCAACACGGCACCCCGCGGCGCACGGTGCTGCTGGAGTCCGCCGGCCAGACCGTGAGCGCGGCCGTTCCGCTCGAGGTCGCCGACGACCCGTGCTACGTACTCCTGTCGACCACCGGTCTGCTCGCGCGCACCGCCGACGACACAGGCGTCCCCAGCGGCGGCGGACGCTCCAAGCACGACACGATCACGTCCGCGGTACGTGCGACGGCGCGCGGCGAGGTCGGCGTACTCACCAGGTCGGGAGAGCTGCACAAGCTCGACGTACTCGATCTGCCCGGCCTACCGTCGACCGCTTCCGCACCGCATCTGCGCGGCGGGGCACCCGTCTCGGAGTTCCTTGCCGTCGCTGCCGACGATGTCGTGTGCCTGGTGAGCTTCGTCGGCGAGAGCCCCGGGCTTGCCATCGGCACCCGCGACGGTGTCGTCAAACGCGTCCGCGACGAGTACCTCGGCAAGGACTCGTGGGAGGTCATATCGCTCAAGGGCGACGACCGGATCGTCGGCGCTCGCCAGCTGGCAACCGGCGAAGAAGAGTTGTGCTTCGTCACCTCCGACGCCCACCTGCTGCACTTCAACGCCTCGCTCGTACGCCCGCAGGGCCGCTCCGGCGGCGGAGTCGCGGGTGTCAAGCTCGCAGACGGTGCGACGGTCGTCTCGTTCACCGCGTTCACGCCCGCCGACGACGCCGTCGTCGCGACGGTCGCCGGCTCCCCCGATGCGCTCCCGGGTACCGAAGCCGGCACCGCGAAGGTGACCCCGTTCGAGGAGTACCCGAGCAAGGGTCGTGCTACCGGCGGCGTGCGATGCCACCGGTTCCTCAAGGGCGAAGGCACGCTCCTCGTCGCCTGGGCCGGTAGAGGACCGGCGATGGCCAGCGCCAGAAGCGGGTCCCCGGTCGACCTACCGCCGGCAGAAGGGCGCCGCGACGGATCCGGCGTCCCGGCCGCGCAACCGGTCGTCGCCGTCTCCGGTCCGGCCGCACACCTCGTACCGGGAGGCGACGAATGAGTACCGCAGGGTGGTTCGGTGGCTGACCCCACCTTCGCGGCACATGAGAGGCTTGCACTGTGCTGAACCGCGCCCCCAGACGTAACTCCGCCGTGTTCGCGGCTGTTCTCGCCCTCGCCGCGACGACCGCCTGCAGCGGCGACGACTCCGAGTCGAGCGGCGACCCCGAGGAGCGCCTGGCCGCGGCGCGTACGGTCATCGACGAGGCCGAGAGCATCGAGCTGAGCCTCGAGACGTCGGATCTACCCTCCGACGTCGAGGGCATCATCTCGGCCGAGGGTGTCGGTACCCACGCACCCGCGTTCGACGGCAAAGCAGAGGTGCGCGCGTTCGGCATCACCGGCGAGGTGCCGGTGGTCGCCGTCGACAGCGAGGTGTACTTCAAGCTGCCGTTCAAATCCGGCTACGAGACGTTCGACGTCGCGAAGTACGACGCCCCCGACCCCGCAGAGCTGTTGAGCACCGACGACGGGATCACCTCGATGATCACGTCGCTGGAGTCCGTCGAGGCCGGCGAGACCGAGCTCGACGGCGAGACGAAGGTGACGCCGATCGACGGCACGCTGCCGGGCTCCGCGGTCCGCAAGCTGTTCCCGTCGGTCGACGAGTCGGCAGAGTTCGACGTCAGCTTCCGCCTCGACGGCGACGACGTCATGCGTGACGCGAAGATCAGCGGGCCGTTCTACCCCGACGAGGACGACCTCACGTACACCATCGCGTTGGAGGCGTCGGACGAGTCGGTCGACATCTCCGCGCCTTCCTGAGCATCCGCCGAGGTCCCCGATCGTGAGCGACTCCCCAACGGTGGGCACAGGCGCGCGTGCCCTGCTCGCAGTAGCCGCGGTCGCCGTCGCATTCGCGGCCGCCGACACCTACGTCGTCGTGATGGCACTGCCCGACATGATGACCGGCGCCGGGCTGAGCGTCGAGGAGCTGCAGCGCGCAGCACCGATCGTGTCCGGGTTCCTCCTCGGCTACGTGGCGATCCTGCCGTTGATCGGCCGTATCGCCGACCTACGCGGACGTACGCCCGTACTGGTCGGCTCCCTCGTCGTCTTCGCCGTCGGCTCGATCGTCACGGCCGCCGCGTACGACCTCGACAGCATGGTCGTCGGTCGGCTGATCCAGGGCATCGGCGGCGGCGGTCTCGTGCCGGCGACCCTCGCCTTGGTTGCCGACCTGTGGCCCGCAGAACGCCGCGGGCTACCGCTGGGCATCGTCGGCGCCGTCCAGGAGCTCGGCAGCGTCATCGGTCCGCTGTACGGCGCCGTGGTCCTCGCGCTCGCCGACTGGCGGGCGATCTTCTGGCTCAACACCGCCGTCGGGCTGGTCCTGTGCGCGGCGATCCTGACCCTGAGACGCACGGCACGCGATGAGCAGCGGTCGGGTCCGCGAGGCATGCCCGATCTGGTCGGGATCGTACTGGCGCTCGCCGCTCTCACCTGCATGGTGCTGGTGATGCTGCGTCCGGACGAGCTGGTCACCGACCTCGACTACGGTCCGGCGTTCTTCTCCGTTGTCGGCGAGTCGCCGTGGGGTACGCGCATCGCCTTCGGGTTCTACGCGTTGGTGGCGTTGTTCGTGCTGTGGGAGTTCGTCGCCCGCCGCCCACTGATCGCGTTCCGGAGCTGGAGGTCGATCGCTCGGCGTACGGACGTCTTGGGCGCGGCGCTGCTCGCTCTCGCGCTCGGCGCCGTGATCGTGACCTTCGCTTCCGCCGATCCCGAACGCTCCGCGATCTCGGACTCCGCATGGTGGCTGCTGCCACTCGCAGCCGTGTGCCTCGCGCTGTTCGCGTGGCGTCAGCGACATGCCGAGCATCCGCTCGTACCCGGCGCCGCCGTATCCGCGACGCCCGCCTGGGGCTCGATCATCGTCTCGTTCTTCACCGGCGCGGCGCTGATCGCCGCCCTGGTCGACATCCCGTTCTTCGCGCGGCTGACGGCGTACCAGGACTCCCAGCTGGACGCCGCGCTCGTACTGTTGCGGTTCCTGGTCGCACTGCCGATCGGGGCACTGCTGGGTGGCTGGCTGACCAGGCGGACGAGCGCCGGACTACTCACGCTGGTGTCCATGCTCGTTGCTGCGGGCTCGTTCTGCGTGATGGCGACCTGGGGACGCGATGCGCTCGACCACTGGTCGGCGACGATCCCGCTCGTCCTCGCCGGCCTCGGCTTCGGCGCCGCCATCGCCCCCGTCAACGCCGCGCTGCTCGCGAGCACGCGCTCGGATGTGCACGGCATCGCAAGCGCACTGCTCGTCGTCGCCCGGATGGTCGGCATGCTGGTCGGCATCTCCGCTCTCACCACGATCGGGTTGCGCCGCTTCTACGCCGTCAGCGACGACATCCCGCCTGCGTCCCAGATCTGCCCGGACCGCGATCCCGGCTGCGACGCGTACAACGACCGACTCATCGACGCCGGGCTCGCTCAGCTCGACGCGGTCTTCCTCGGCGCAGCGCTGTGCGCGGCGATCGCCGGTCTCGTTGCGGTGTTCGTGTTCCTCGGCGCACCCACTCGTGCCGTGGCGGTCACCGAGACCCTGCGCACCCCCTGAACACACCAGTCAAACGAGCCTGAAGTACTCCACGACGACCTCGGTGTCGTCGTCGACCGTCCAGCCGGGGTCGCCGAGGTACGTACGCACCTCCTCGCGGTACTGGTCCCAGAACGCCACATGCGCGGCCCGCCAGTCCGCGGCGGAAGCGAACCCCTCCCCTTCGGCGTGCGCGACATCGTCGCCGATGTCTGCCAGGCGCAGGACGTCGACGCGGGTGATCTCGACGATGCCGAGCTGTTCTCTCGCACTGTCGACGAGCCGGTAACGAGTACGGGCGGTCGGCAGCCACGAGTTGTCCATCTCGTAGAACACCCGCAGGGAGCTCGTCGCGGTCTTGCGGCCCGACATGACGGCTTCGGTGAGCCGGTCACGCATCGGACCCGGTTCGCCGAGATCGAACGGCGGAAGCACCTCGGTCATCGCGCCAGCGTACGTCGCAGGCTCGCCGCGATCTCGTCGATTGCGAACTCCACCTGGTCATCTGCGACGTTGCCGTAGCCGATCACGAGACCGTCCAGGTCGGTACGCCCGCGAGCCGACTCGGCGAGGGTGACGACCGCGACACCGCTGCGCTCGACATCTGCGGCCACCTCCTTCGCGACGTCCGCGTCGAGCAGCAGCGTGGTGTGCATGCCCGCGCCGACGCCGCTGAGCCGGCCGAAGGGAGCAAGGCGTTCCTCGATGAACCGGTCACGCTGGGCGTACCGGCGGCGTGCCGCGCGTACGAGACGGTCCCACTCGCCGTCGCGCAACAGCGACAGCAGGGCGCGCTGGATCGGCCACGACGGGAAGTCGTGCAACGCCTCGCGCTCGCCGGCCAGCAGCTCGATCACAGAAGGATCGGCGACCAGCCAGCCCATGCGCACGCCCGCGCCGATCGTCTTCGAGACGGTTCCGAGATACACAACCCGCTGCGGGTCGAGGTCGGCCAACGTGGGCAGCGGCGCAACGTCGTAGCGGAACTCCGAGTCGTAGTCGTCCTCGATCACGACGGCATCGCGTTCACGCGCCCACGAGAGCAAGGCGAGTCGGCGGTCGATCGGCATCAGCACCCCGAGCGGGTACTGATGAGCCGGCGTCGCATACACGGCCGCGACCTGAGCCGGCGCGTCGGTCAGCGTCGCCGGGTCGAGCCCGGCGTCGTCGACCGGCGCATCCCACACGGTCCAGCCGCTCGCGGTCGCAGCCCGGGCGGCAGCACGGTACCCGGGATCCTCAACGGCGATCGCTGCACCCGTGCGCCGCATCGCATGCAGCAGCAAGGTGAGCCCATGTGTCGTGCCACTGGTGATCATCACCCGGTCGGGCGTGCACGGCAGTCCACGAGTACGGGTGACGTGCTCCGCGACCGTGCGACGGAGCTCAGGCAGACCGCGGGGATCCGGATACGTCGCCGGCGGAGGCGAGTGCGCGACCTCTCGCCACGCTCGACGCCACGCGGC
Organism: Nocardioidaceae bacterium SCSIO 66511; assembly: GCA_023100825.1. Classification (NCBI taxonomy): domain Bacteria; kingdom Bacillati; phylum Actinomycetota; class Actinomycetes; order Propionibacteriales; family Nocardioidaceae; species Nocardioidaceae bacterium SCSIO 66511. The sequence continues at coordinate 2,675,785 of CP095846.1, forward strand.
ACTTGCAACATCGGGGGTCCACGGCTCGCCGGGCCGCAGGTCGACCGCCGGTGCAGGCGGTGGCTGCACCGGTGACGCCTCGTCGTCGGTACGGACGGCAGGCACGTCCACCCGGCAGACATACGTGCCGGCTCCGGTGCGCGACTCCAGCCAGCCCTCGGCGACGAGCTGGTCGTACGCCGCTGTCGCGACGGCCCTCGAGACCCCGACCGCCGTCGCGATCGCACGGGTACTCGGCAGGCGGGCACCCGCTCCGAGTGCGCCGTCGCGGATCCGGGATCGGATCTGGGCTGCGAGCTGCTCCGGGAGTCTCGTCGAAGCACCGCGGTCGACCCGGAGCGCGAGCGTATGAAGACTGGATTGGCTCATCGGATTCCATCTGGATTGGACCGTGTCAACATACCAATTCGGCCGGAGAATCGAGGTATGGCCGCAACACTCTCCCCCACCGCACGTACCCGCGTCATCCGCAGCCGCGAACGTGAACAGTCCGATCGGACGGCGCTGTACGACGTACTCGACGCCGGCATGGTGGCTCACCTCGGCGTCGTCATCGATGGTTCGCCGCGAGTCCTGCCGACCGTCTTCGCCTACGATCTCGATGGACCGGACCCCGACGGGAGCCTCTACTTCCACGGATCAGTCGCGTCGCGCAGCCTCGTCACGGCACCGGAGCAGACGGTCTGTCTCACGATCACGCTCATCGACGGTCTGGTGCTGGCACGATCGGGGTTCCACCACTCGGTGAACTACCGCAGCGCGGTCGTCCTCGGCAGACCTCGCGTCGTCGACGACCCGGCCGAGCGAGATCGCGCACTCGACCTGGTGATCGACCAGCTCGTACCCGGGCGCGCCGAAACGCTGCGTACTCCGACCCGCAAGGAACTGGTCGCCACGACGGTGCTCGCGGTGCCGCTGCACGAGGCGTCGGTCAAGGTCCGCGACGGCGGTGTCAACGACGAGCCGGCAGATGTCGAGGCCGGCGAGACCTGGGCCGGCGTAGTGCCACTGTCCACGACCTTCGGTGCACCGGTCCGCAACGCCGACTGCTCCCCCGACCTCGAGGTGCCCGCGCACGTACGAGCGCTCGGCGGTTGAGCTAGGCGTCGATGCGATCGGCGTCGAGCTCGTAAGCGCTCTGTACCAAAAATTCTTTTCGCGGAGCCACTTCGTTGCCCATCAGCAGGTCGAACACGCCACTCGCCGCCTCGCCGTCGTCGACCGTGAGGCGGCGCAGGGTGCGTCGACGAGGATCCATCGTGGTCTCCGCGAGCTGCGAGGCGTCCATCTCTCCGAGACCCTTGTAGCGCTGGACCGGCTCCTTCCATCGAACGCCCTTCTTGCTCAGCTGGGCCAGCTTGCGCTGCAGATCAGGGTCGGAGTAGGTGTAGAGGTACTTGTCCATGCCCTTCTTCGGGTTCGTCAGCTCGATGCGGTGCAGCGGCGGCACGGCGGTGAAGACCCGGCCGGCGTCGACGAGCGGACGCATGTAGCGGAAGAACAACGTGGCGAGCAGGCAACGGATGTGCGCGCCGTCGGAATCGGCGTCGGCCATGAAGATGATCCGCCCATACCGCGCCGTGTCGAGGTCGAACGTACGCCCGGAGCCGGCGCCGACCACCTGGATGATCGATGCGCACTCGGCGTTCTTGAGCATGTCGCCGACCGACGCCTTCTGGACGTTCAGGATCTTGCCGCGGATCGGGAGCAACGCCTGATGCTCGGAGTTGCGCGCGGACTTCGCCGTACCAAGGGCGGAGTCACCCTCGACGATGAACAGCTCCGACCGGTCGACGTCATTGCTACGGCAGTCGGCCAGCTTGGCCGGCAGCGAGCTCGACTCGAGCGCGTTCTTGCGACGCTGGGTGTCGCGCTGCTGCCTCGCGAGTACGCGGGTACGTGAAGCCGCGACGACCTTCTCCATGACCTGGCGGGCCTTCGGACGCTGAGCCGCCTTGGTGGAGGTGAGGAATGCCTTGAGCTCTCGAGACACGATCTTGTTGACGATCCGCGTCACTGGAGGCGTACCGAGCACCTCCTTGGTCTGGCCTTCGAACTGCGGCTCGGCCAGACGCACCGTCACCACCGCGGTGAGCCCTTCGAGCACATCGTCCTTCACGATGTCGGAGTCGCCGTTCTTCAGCAGCCGGGTCGACCGCAGCACTTCGTTGAACGTCTTGGTGAGCGCGCGCTCGAAGCCGGAGACATGCGTGCCACCCTTGGGCGTTGCGATGATGTTCACGAACGAGCGCAGCTCGGTCTCGTAGCCGGTGCCCCAGCGCACGGCGATGTCGACCCCGAGGTCGCGTTCGACGTCTTGCGGCTGCATGTGACCCGCGTCATCGAGGACCGGGACCGTCTCGGAGAACGTGTCGGTGCCCTGCAACCGGAGAATGTCAGTGACCGGCTCGTCGTCGGCGAGGTAGTCGCAGAACTCGGTGATGCCGCCGTCGTGACGGAACCGCTCCTCGCGTACCTCCTCGTCGCGCTCATCGCGGATCACGATCTCGAGGCCCGGCACGAGGAACGACGTCTGACGAGCGCGGGTGACGAGCTCGTCGTAGCTGAACCGTGCGCCCTTGATGAAGATCTGCGGATCCGCCCAGTAGCGGACGCGGGTGCCCGTGACGGTCTTCTTGATGCGTTTGCCCTTGCGCAGCCCCTCGCCCGCCTCGAACGACGCGTCGGGGCCGGCACCGTCGAACTCACCCGGCGCGCCCCGCCGGAAGGACATCGACCAGGTGGCCGAGCTCTTGTCGACCTCGACGTCGAGGCGCTGCGACAGCGCGTTGACGACAGAAGCTCCGACACCGTGCAGACCGCCGGTCGCGACGTACGAACCGCCGCCGAACTTGCCGCCCGCGTGCAGTTTGGTGAACACCACCTCGACGCCGCTGAGGCCGGTCTTCGGCTCCTTGTCGACCGGAATACCGCGACCGTTGTCGCGCACCTCGACCGAGCCGTCGGAGTGCAGCACGACATGAATCTGGTCACACGCCCCGGCCAGCGCCTCGTCGACGGCGTTGTCGATGATCTCCCAGAGGCAGTGCATGAGCCCCCGGGTATCGGTCGAGCCGATGTACATCCCGGGTCTCTTGCGTACGGCTTCGAGCCCCTCGAGCACGAGCAGGTTGCGGGCGTTGTACGTGGTGTCTATGAGAATGCTCCTGTGCGGTGATCCACCTGTGCGAGGCCGAATCTACCCCGGGCGACCGACAGGGTCTCCCGACACGCGGGATCTGCGGTTCGGCTTCGGTTCCACGGTCCGACCCGGCACACTGATGACGTGGAGAAACCAGCTCGAATCGGCGTCCGACGCGACCGTGCTCACACCGCGGCGCGGCGGGAACACCGAGGCGTGGTTGGATGTTGGTACAGATAAGACCGATCGAGACGAGAAGAGGTCAGACGTGACGACTGCTGTAGCCACCGGTGCTGCCCTCAGCGCAGCCGACCGTTGCGACCGCTGCGGAGCACAGGCGTACGTACGCGCCGAGCTCGGCAACGGAGGCGAGCTGTTGTTCTGCGCGCACCACGCACGTGAGCACGACGAGCAGCTCCGCAAGATCGCTGTCTCGATCCATGATGAGACCGGCCGGCTCGACGAGGTGCCGGCCACCGCATCCGACGACGAGCGCTGATAGACCGACCGAGCGGGACCCCGGGCGTACGCGTCCGGGGTCCTGTCATGCGTGATGACGACTGAGCTGCTCACCGGGCTCGGCATCGGCATCGGCCTGCTCGGCATCCTCATCCCGATACTGCCCGGGAGCTCGCTGGTTCTGGGCGCGATCGCGGTCTCGGCGTACGTGACCGGCACCGCAACCGGATGGGCGGTCCTCGCGGTCTCGACCGTGTTCATTCTCGGCGCCGCGGTCGTCAAGTACGCCTGGCCGAGTCGCCGGATGGCGCGCGCTGGAGTTCCGGGCCGCGTTCTGGTCGTCGGCGGCGTCGCCGGGATCGTCGGCTTCTTCGTCATCCCGGTCATCGGGCTACCCATCGGGTTCGTGGCCGGCACGTTCGTGGCCGAGCTCGTTCGTACGCGCGAACCCCACAGCGCCTGGGATGCCACCATCGCGGCAACCAAAGCCGCCGGACTGTCGCTGTTGGTCGAGCTGGCGGGCGCTCTGTTGGCCGCCGGACTGTGGCTCGGCGTCGTGGTCGCGTCCTGACCGCCGTCGGTAGCGGCTAACCGGCGTCGACACGGCGCAGGGTGCGCACCGCCGAGCGAGCGGCCAGCACCACCAGCCGGTCGGGTGAGCTCAACGCCTCGATCGCGCCGAGGTGACGCTCGTCCCCGATCGACGCACTGGCCCTGATCGCCGCCACCTGTACGCGCGGTTCATCGTCGGTGACCAGGCCGATCAGCGCCTCATCGGTCTCGACGACGCGGTGCCGCAACGCGACCTTGGCCGCCGCTTCGCGTACCCGCCAGTGGCGGTCTCTCATGGCCGTCACGACGCCGTCGGCGGCGTACGGGAGCCAGGCGTTCCCGAGCCCGCGTACGCCCCAGGTGCGCGGCCAGAAGTCCTGGCCACGTGCGGCGAGCTCACCGCGTTCGAGCTGACCGTGTGCCGCAACGCCGCCGAGGTATGTGAGCGGCATCGCCAGTAGTTCGTACTCGTCATGACCGTCGATCAGCGCCAGGCACGTGTCGATCACGGTGTGGACTCCGTAGGCGTCGATCGCCTCGGCAACGAGTGCCTCCGGACGCGCGTAGAGATCGCGGGGTTCGGGTCGCACGACCCCAGCGTAGATGTCGTTGCGCGGGCAGGCACACCGTGGCGAGATGGCCTACGTTGGACCCGAGCAGACATCCGCCGCGTCGGCAGGGAGCGCATATGACGACAGACACGACAGCCAACTTGCACGAAGCGCTCCGCGATCTGCGCGCCAAGGCACAGGAGGCGGCGAGCGGTCGGGCCGCGCACAAGCTCACGGGCGGACCCGGCTCCCATCTGACCCAGACGATCATCGCCATGACGGCCGGTACGTCGCTGTCAGAGCACGAGAACCCCGGTGAGGCGACGTTGCTCGTACTCGAGGGCACGGTTCGTCTCCGCAGCGGAGACGACGCATGGGAAGGGCGCAACGGCGACCTGCTCTCGATCCCCGATGCCCGGCACAGCGTCGAGGCCCTACTCGACTCGGCGATCCTGCTCACGGCGGTCAAGCGCGTATAGCCAACTGGCTACTTGACCTTCCAGTGGCTGGAGGCCGCAGACTCACCGCCGTGACCGAACCACTTCTGACCATCAGTGCGTTTGCACGCGCTGTCGACCTCGCACCCGGCACTCTGCGCTACTACGACGAGGCGGGGCTGCTCGCGCCGACGGAGGTCGATGCCCGGACCGGCTACCGCTACTACACCGCCGAGCTCGAGCGTCGCGCTCACCTGATCCGTCGGATGCGCGAGGCAGGCCTACCGATCGAAACGATGCGCTCCGTGCTCGACGGATCGGTCGACGACGCAGTCGATGTGCTGCAGGAGTTCGCCGAACGCGCACAGACAGCCGCACAGCGCACCCAGAGCGCGGTGGCGGATGTGATCGCGAGCCTGCGGTCCGAAGCAGTGGCGAACAAACCCGCCTCGGCCACGGTCGACGCTGGGGAGCTCGCCGCGGCGCTGCGGCGGGTCCTGCCGGCCGCTGACACGGATACCGACTCGCCGCTGAGCGTGATCGCACTCGACATCACCGGCGAAGCGTTGTCGGTCGTCGCGACCGACCGCTACTGGCTTGCGTGCTGGGATCTCGAACTCTTCGAACGAACCGGCGACGCGCACAGGTTCGTCGTCCCACGTGACCGCGTCCAAGACTCGATCGCCTGGCTCGAGCGCCGGGACACCGTCCAACTCGCAGCGGCAGACGACACGCTACGCCTGACCGATCCGGACGGTGCAACGACAAGCGTCATGCTGGAGCCCGATCGCTTTCCCGCGTATCGCCTGATCCTCGACAGCGCCCTCACCTGCGGGGGCCGAGCAACCATCGGACGAGCGAAGCTGTTGGCCGCGCTCGGATCCGACGACGCCACGCCGGTGCGTCTCCGGTTCGGTGGCGAGCGCGTCGCCGTCCGACAGCATGACGGCGCCGAAGGGGTACGTCTGCCGGCGACGACGGTTGGCGAGCCGATCGAGCTCGGCTTCTCACCCGCCCTCCTCGCAAAGGCCTTACGCTCGATGGTCGGCAGCGACGTCACCTTCTCGTACGACGACGGCCGGCGCGCGGTCAGAGTCGTCTCGGCCGAGCAGCGACGACTCGTCGCACTCGTGATGCCGATGCGTCTCGATTCGCCGAAATGACCGAGACCACGACGGCGGAGTCGCGTACGCGTGTATTCCGCGGCGGGTTCGCGGCCTGGCTGTCGGCGGGCACGCTCGCCGCGGTCGGCGACGGGGTGCTGTACTTCGCGATCGGCTGGACCGCCACCGGCGTCAGTGGATCATTCGCCGGACTGGCGATGACCCTCGTGGTACTGCCGCGCACGCTCCTGCTGCTCATCGGCGGCGCGGCCGGGGATCGGTGGGGACTGCGGCGCACGATGATCGCCTGCGATGCCGCTCTCGCCGCGACGTTGGTTGCGTACCTTGTCGCGGACCGCGGTGAGGTACCCATCACCACGCTACTTGTCGCGCTCTCCCTGGCGATCGGAGTGACCAGCGCATTTCGGATGCCGGCGGCGGGAGCGTTCCCGCGGCTGTTCGCCGACGACGACACTCTCGCACGCACCATGTCCGTGACCAGCAGCATGCTGCAGGTCGCCCGGCTGTCCGGTCCGCCGCTGGGCGGCATCGTCGTCGCAGCCGCTGGAATGGCCGGCGCGATCAGCGGCAACCTCCTCGGCTGCGTTCTGATCCTGGTCGTCCTCACGTTCGTACGGCCACCACACGAGGCGCCCAGCGGTACTCCAGGCGAAGGGTCCACGCTCGCGCGTATCCGCGCCGCCCTCTCCGCCGTGCGTACCCGACCGGAGCTCGTGACCCTGCTCGCCGCCATCGGACTCGTCGCGGCCGGCGTGATCCCGATGTTGAGCCTGTGCGTTCCCCTGGCCGCCCGCGAACGCGGATGGAGCGCTGGAGCAACCGGTCTGGTCGAGGCCGGCTGGATCGTCGGAACGCTCGGCGTGACTCTCTTGGTGGCCCGATACGGACCACGTGCGCGGGCAATCGGGCCGCTCATCGCCGGACCGCTCGTCACTGCGGCCGGCGTGGTCGTCGTCGCATTCGCGGCGCCCATACAGGTCGCGCTGGCCGGTGCACTCGTGATGGGAGTGGGCACCGCTACGTTCACCACGCACGCGTTGCCGATCTACGTTCTCGCGACGCCCGCCGGGATGCTCGCGAGATTCCAGGCCCTTGCCGGGCTCGTCCAGGTCGCGCCGATGGTCGTGACGAACAACGTGCTCGGCATGGTCGGCAGCGACGGCCATGCGGCACGGGCGATGGTGCTCGTCGCGATCGGAACGACGTTGGCCGCCGTGGTGATCGCTTCGAACCCGTGGCTACGGAGCCACGGTCGATCGCGCAGTCGGGCGTGACCTTCGTACGCCGCGCTCGTTGAACCAACCAGACCCGCCCGGTGGCGGCGACTCGACATGCGACACCGGGCGGGTCTTCAACGCCGCCCGGTGCGACCTCAGTCGAGGTAGTCGCGCAGGACCTGTGACCGCGACGGGTGACGCAGCTTGCTCATCGTCTTCGACTCGATCTGCCGGATCCGCTCGCGGGTGACGCCGTAGACCTTGCCGATCTCGTCGAGGGTCTTGGGCTGACCGTCGGTCAGGCCGAACCGCATCGACACGACACCGGCCTCACGCTCACTCAGCGTGTCGAGGACCGCGTGCAGCTGCTCCTGCAGCAACGTGAACGACACGGCGTCGGCCGGGACGATCGCCTCGGAGTCCTCGATCAGATCGCCGAACTCGGAGTCGCCGTCCTCACCGAGCGGGGTGTGCAGGCTGATCGGCTCGCGGCCGTACTTCTGCACCTCGACGACCTTCTCCGGAGTCATGTCGAGCTCCTTGGCGAGCTCCTCTGGGGTCGGCTCCCGACCGAGGTCCTGCAGCATCTGGCGCTGTACGCGGGCCAGCTTGTTGATGACCTCGACCATGTGCACGGGGATCCGGATCGTACGCGCCTGATCGGCCATCGCCCGGGTGATCGCCTGGCGGATCCACCAGGTGGCGTACGTCGAGAACTTGTAGCCCTTGGTGTAGTCGAACTTCTCGACCGCACGGATCAGTCCGAGGTTGCCCTCCTGGATCAGGTCGAGGAAGAGCATTCCCCGGCCGGTGTAGCGCTTGGCGAGCGAGACGACGAGACGGAGGTTCGCCTCGAGCAGGTGGTTCTTCGCGCGCTTACCGTCGATGCTGATCCACTCGAGCTCCTCGGTGAGCTTCGCGGTCACCTTGTCGCCGGAGCCCAGCTTCTCCTCGCTGAACAGACCTGCCTCGATGCGCTTGGCGAGCTCGACCTCCTGCGCGGCGTTCAGCAGCGAGACCTTGCCGATCTGCTTCAGGTAGTCCTTGACCGGATCGGCCGTCGCACCGGCGACGGTGACCTGCTGCTCCGGTTCATCGGTGTCGTCGGTCGTGGAGAGGGTGAAGCCTTGCTTCTCGTCCTCTTTGAGCGTCGGGTCGTTCGCGAGGTCTTTCTCGAACTCCTCGTCCGGGATGTCGGCGAGGACCTTCTTGCCCTTCTCGTCGACGGTCGCGACCGCCTCGGCCGACGACGCGGCCTTCTTGGCAGGCTTCTTCGCGGCCGGCTCCTTGGCCTTCTTGGCCGGCGCCTTCTTCTTCGCGGCAGCCTTCTTCGTCGACGCAGTGACGGTCGCGCGACTGCTCGCTGCAGCCGCGACCCGCTTACGTGAGTCCGATGCCGTCACCTCCACCGTGATGCCGGCGTCGGCGAGTAGACGCAACAGCGCCTTGTGATGCGAGGGCGAGATCGAAGCCTCGGCGACGGCGGCGCGTACGTCGTCCGCGCTGACGCGGCCGGTGGCCTTGCCCGTCTCGATCAGATCGGTCACTGCCGGGGAGTTGAGCAAATCGTGTTGCATGGTGCTAGCCGTGCTGGCGGACACAAAAGACCTCTCGACTACGGAATGATGGCGCGGCAAACCACCCTCCGGTCAACCGCAGCACACCAAGTCTGCCACGACGCCGCGGCAGATTCACGGCGACCCAGTGGTTTGTCTCCTGGAAGTACAGGTATCGGCTCGCTCACTTATCGGCTTTGACGGCGAGCACCGGGCAGGGCGAGTCGAGAAGTACCCGCTGTGCATTGCTGCCGAGGATCAGCTTGCCCACCGGCGAACGGCGCCGCAGACCGATCACGATGAAGTCTGCGTTGAGGTCTTCTGCCACCTTGATCAGGTCATCGGCGGGGTCCATACCGCGTACGAGCTGGCGGATCTCGTGGTCGACACCGGCGTCCTGCAGCTTCTCGCGAACCTCCTGCAGCTGCTGCTCGGTCTCGAGCGCGTCGTCTCGGTCGAAGTCACGACCACCGCGATGGGAGTTGACCACGATGAGTCGCGCATTGCGCAGGACCGCTTCCTCGGCCGCGCGGTCGAGCGCGGCCCGACCCTCCTGCTTGGGTACGTAGCCCACCACGATCGTGCTCATAACTGGCACCCTCCTGTCGTCGCCGATAAGCCGGCTTCGCCGATGTCGACCCGAGGTTATCGGATATCCGCTCAGTACGGTGGCTCCCGCGTACAGGCAACTGCGGAGAGCTCCCTGTGGATGACGGCGCCGATCGGATCCGGCCGCGGCATCCTGACAGATATGAGACGCATCAAGCCCGAACTCGACGGCGTCGACCCCGACCGGGCCGATGCCTTCGCCCGCTGGCGCATCCTCGGCCTGCGCGGCGCCCACCTCTCACGCAGCTTCAAGCCCCGGCTGTCCCTGGTCGCCGTCACGGACATCAACGGCACTCGGCACCTGCCCGACGACCGCGCCTGGTGGGAGCCGCCGCATCCGGTCGCAGGCACCCGCACGGCATCGGTGCGATCCGTCGACGCCGGTCTCGCGACGGAGATCGCGGCGCGGCTCCTGTACGACATCGGTCCCGAGCCGGTCGTCGCGGTGTGGACGCGACTCGGTACGAACGACGAAGCAGACAGCGATGTCAACTGGTGGGCAGCACTCGGTCGCGGCGCGGGGATCGCGGGTGTCGCTGTCCCGCCGATGCTGGTGGTGACCCGCTCGGGTTGGCGTTGCGTACCGGCCGGTTCGAGCCGCACCTGGTGCCGGCTGCGTGCGACCGGCTGAGAGCACGCTCCTAGACCGGCCAGGCGTGCACGGGTTCGTTGCTGTGCATGTGCTCTGCGTACGCGAGGACCACAGCGTGCAGAGCGTCCGAGCGACTACGTCGTGCGTCGTCGTACGCCTTGTGGAACGCCGCGATCTGCCAAGTGGACCCGTTGCGCCCCGTCAGACAGCGTTGTTCGATCACGCCGAGCAGGCGATCGCGCTCCGACGCCGCGACACCGAAGGCCTCGAGGCCTTCGTACGCGAGCGGGAGCAGCCGGCGAAGTACCAGCTCTGTCGCGGGTACGGCTCCCAAGCCCGGCCAGAACAGCTGCGCGTCGATGCCGTGCCGCGCCGCCGTGTGGAAGTTCTCCTCGGCAGCGCTGAACGACATCTGCGACCACAGTGGGCGCTCGCTGCCGACAAGGGCTCGGGTCACACCGAAGTAGAACGCGGCGTTCGCCATCGTGTCGACGACCGTCGGGCCCGCCGGGAGCACGCGGTTCTCCACACGTACGTGCGGACGATCGGCGATCACGTCGTAGACCGGGCGGTTCCAGCGGTAGATCGTGCCGTTGTGCAGCCGGAGCTCGGCGAGCGTCGGTGTGTCACCCCGCTCGAACACCTCGACCGGATCCTCGTCGTCGAGAATCGGCAGCAGGGCCGGAAAGTAGCGGACGTTCTCCTCGAAGAGGTCGAAGATCGAGTTGACCCAACGCTCTCCGAACCACACCCGGGAGCGCACCCCCTGCGTCTTGAGCTCCTCGCTGCGAGTGTCGGTCGCCTGCTCGAACAACGCGATCCGCGTTTCGTGCCATAGCTGTTTACCGAGCAGGAACGGCGAATTGGCGCCGAGCGCGAGCTGCACACCCGCAACCGCCTGGGACGCGTTCCAGTACGGCGCGAAGTCGTCGGGGCCCACTTGAAGATGGAGCTGGGTGCTCGTGCAGGCGGCCTCGGGCACGATGGTGTCCGCCGTCGTCTGCAACCGCTCGGCACCGTCGATGGTGATCGAGATGTCTTCGCCACGCGCCGCGAGGATCTGGTCGGAGAGCAATGCGTACCGGGGATTCGGCGACAGCGACTCGGCCGTCATGTGGCCGTGCCCGAGCGTCGGGAGAATCCCGATGGTCAACAGATGCGCGCCGACTCCGGAGGCCTTGCGGGCCGCTTCGTTGAGATCGTCGCGAATGCCGTCCTCGAACGCTGCGAGCCCTCCGTCGTCGAGTCGTCGTGGCGGCACGTTGATCTCGATGTTGAACTGCCCGAGCTCGGTCTGGAAGTCGTCATCGGCGATCGCCTCGAGCGCCTCGACGTTCTTGAGCGCCGGCGAGCCCTCGTCGTCGATGAGGTTCAGCTCGATCTCGATGCCCGACATCGGGCGATCGATGTCGAAGCGCGATGCGCTGAGCATCCGGGCGAACACATCGAGGCACCGACGGACCTTGGCCCGATAGCGGGTGCGGTCCTCACGGCTGAACGTGCGCTGGTCGACTTCTTGTCCCATGGCGGCTCCCGTGCTGCTGGTGCGCCCGAGTCTGCCACCTCCGCGGCGCTCATGTGCGTTGCCGTACCTCGAAACCGTCGGGCAACTGACTCGCGATGACCTCCGGGTCGAACGTGCGCCACGCGCTCGGCGGCACGCAGCGCACGAGCAGGTCGCGAAGGAGCAGACCGAGCGAGTAGTCGGGCTCGGCGCGCGCCGCTTGCTCGAGCGCAACGCTCGCACCGGTGCCGTTGCCGCCGAGCCACGACGAGAACGCAGCAAGGCAGAGCGCCGGGGCACGGAACGGATCGACCGCGCGCTGCGCCACGGTCGTCCAGACCTGAAGGTGCAGATGTGCGTTGTCGTGCTCGATGTAGGACCACGCGAGATCGCGTACGGACAGCAGCAGCGTCCAGATGCTCAACCGGGCGGCGTCCTCGTCGCTGAGCGAGCCCGCTCGTTCTTCGTCTAGATCGGCGAGCAGGTCGCGTACGCCCGTAGCCGCCGCACGCACCAGGTCGGGATTCTCGGCCACCTCCCTCCCCCAGCCTTCGTCGTCAGCGGTCAGGCCGGCAACGGACAGGATCTCCTCGGCGACCCGGTCGGTGACGGCCTCCATCTCCTCGGCCCGCGCACCGCTGACCGGCTCGAAGCGTCGCTCGAGGTCGGCTCGGTCCTGCAACACCTCGAGGCCGTTGAACACGGCGGCGGCCAGCGTCGCCGACGACTCGATGTCGTACGGCGTGCCCTCGGACGGGCAGCAGTCCTCCCGCTCGCACACGTACGACCAGTAGCGGGATCCGTCGCAGCGGACCGCCTCCGGCACCTCGATATCGCTCGCTTCGAGCCGGGTACGCAAGGCGCCGACAAGGGAGTCGGCCGCGAGCCTCTCGACACCGCGGGTATCGGCGTTGAGCTCGGGCTCGACGTACGCGAAGAGGATGACCGCGTCCGGCTCCGCTGCGAGAAACGGCCCCATGACGTAGTCGGCACATGCCTCGACACACTCGGTTGCGGGCAGGTCGACACGGAGGCGAAACCCGAAGCGCTTGCCGTGCAGGGCCATCGCGACGAGGGACCGCCGTGGATGGAACCCGAGCGCCGCCGGCACGAAGCCGAGGAGGTCGGGGATCGACTTGGCTCGCATCACCGGCTCGTCGTCGAGACGCTCGGAACGCGACTTGCTGAGTTCGCGCCGTGTGGCGCGTCGTGATCTGCTGCTCATACCTTCAACATGCCGCCGCGCGTACCAAAGATGTCGAACTTATCCACAGCCCCGCCGAGCTGTCGGTACGAGCTGAGACGATGCGCCCATGCGTTCTGAGCCGTCGGTCCTGCATCTCGACCTCGATGCGTTCTTCGCATCGGTCGAGCAGCGCGACAAGCCTTCGTTGCGCGGCAAACCCGTGATCGTCGGCGGTATCGGGCCGCGCGGCGTCGTGTCGACCGCGTCGTACGAAGCGCGGAAGTTCGGGGTGCACTCCGCGATGTCGACGGCGCGGGCACGTGCCCTCTGCCCGCATGCGGCGTTCCTCGCCGGGCGATTCGGCGCTTACCGAGCGACCAGTCGGCGGGTGATGCGCGTTCTTCGCGACCACTCACCCGTACTCGAGCAGTTGTCCGTCGACGAGGCGTTCGTCGACCTCGCCGAGGGCAAGCTCGATGACTTCTCGCCGTCGGGGCTCGAGCGCGCGATCCGCGACCTCAAGGCGGCGGTACGCGAGGCGAGCGGCGGCATCGCGGGTTCGGCGGGTGTTGCGACCTCGAAGCTGATCGCCAAGATCGCAAGCGACCTCGACAAACCCGACGGCCTGCGCGTCGTACCCGCGGGCACCGAGCAAGACCTGATCCGGCCGATGCAGGTGACCGTCATCCCCGGCGTCGGCCCGGCCACGAGCGAGCGACTACGCCGGGCCGGCATCCACACCGTCGCCGACGCCGAGCAGGTCAGTGAGTCAGAGCTCGTACGCCTGCTCGGCAATGCACACGGTCATGCGTTGTACCGGCTCGTACGCGCCGATGACGACCGTCCCGTCGAGGCCTACCGCGAGGCGAAGTCGGTCAGCGTCGAAGACACCTTCGACACCGATCTCGTCGACTCGACGGTGTTGCGCTCCATCGTCGCCCGCCATGCCGCCAAGGTGTGTGAGCGGCTCCGCGCCTCCCAGCTGTCCGGGCGAACCGTCACCGTGAAGATCAGGCTGTACGACTTCACCACCCACAGCAGATCTGCGACGCTGCCCGGGCCCACCGACGATCCGCGGGTGGTCTCGAGGGTCGCCCGCCGTCTCGTCGACGAGGTCGACACCGTCGCGGGCGTTCGTCTGCTCGGCGTCGGTGTCTCCGGTCTGGCCGACTGGATCCAGGAGGATCTCTTCGGCTCCGAACCCGATGACGAGATCCCCGACGAACCCGACGTCGTGGTCCCGGAGCTGCGCGAGAGTATTCGCTACGTTCCCGGCGGCGACGTCGTCCACGACGAGTACGGCCCGGGTTGGGTGTGGGGAGCCGGTCTGGGCAGGGTCACCGTGCGCTTCGAGACCGCCACTACCCCGCCGGGTCCTGTACGCACGTTCTCCGTCGACGACCCCGCCCTCGCGCCGCATCGCGTCACCGACGAAGACGATGTCGAGGACGACCACGACCCCGATAGCGTGGCGCCATGACGACCGAGCAGACCACCCTGACGCCGCCCGTCGCGCGCCGCGTACCCCAAGAGCGCACCCACCACGGAGACACCGTCGTCGACGAGTACGAGTGGCTCCGCGAGAAGGACTCACCCGAGACCATTGCCTACCTCGAGGCGGAGAACGCCTACGCCGAGCAGCAGACGGCACATCTGTCCGGTCTCCGCGACACGCTCTTCGACGAGATCAAGACGCGCACCCAGGAGACCGACCTGTCGGTTCCGACCCGTCGCGGCGAATGGTGGTACTACACCCGCACCGTCGAAGGTCAGCAGTACGGTCTGCACTGCCGACGGCCCGTCGACGATCCGCACGACTGGACCCCGCCGGACCTGGACGCACGCGGCAACACCGACGACGAGCAGGTGCTCCTCGACGGCAACGCCGAAGCCGAGGGGCACGACTTCTTCTCGCTCGGCGCCTTCTCCATCAGCCGTGACGGCAACCTGCTCGCGTACGCGACAGACACGACCGGCGACGAGCGGTTCACCATCCGGGTCAAGGACCTCCGCACCGGCGAGCTACTTGACGACACGATCCCCAACGCCCACTACGGCGCAACCTGGTCGCTCACCGGGTCCCATCTCTTCTACACCACCGTCGACGACGCATGGCGTCCCGACAAGGTGTGGCGCCATCGCATCGGCACCCCGCCCGCAGACGACGTCGTGGTGCTCCACGAGCCCGACGACCGCTACTGGGTCGGCGTCGGGTCCACCCGCAGCGAGCGCTACCTGGTCATCGCGCTCGGCTCGAAGGTCACCAGCGAGTACCACGTCATCGACGCATCCGAGCCCGAACAACAGCCGCGGGTCGTACTCCCCCGCCGCGAGGGCGTCGAGTACTCCGTCGACCATGTCGTCGTCGACGGCGCCGACCGCTTCCTGATCATGCACAACGACGGCGCCGAGAACTTCGAGCTGGTCGAGACCCCCGCCGATGCGACCGACCGGGCGAACTGGCGCACGCTGCTCCCCCACGACCCGGACGTACGCCTGGAGAGCTCCGATGCGTTCGCCGACCGGATCGTGATCGGCTATCGGCGCGATGCGCTGACCCGGCTCGGCGTCATCGAGATCGGCTCCGACGGATACGCCCCGATGCGCGAGATCGAGTTCGACGAGCCGTTGTTCACCTGCGACACCGCGGGCAACCCCGAGTGGAGCCAGCCGTACGTACGGATCGCGTACACCTCGTTCGTCACGCCGATGACCGTGTTCGACTATGTCCCCGAGTCGGGCGATCTGATCGTACGCAAACGTCAGCCCGTGCTCGGCGGCTACGACCCGGCCGACTACGAACAGCATCGGGTGTGGGCGCACGCCGACGACGGTGAGCAGATTCCGATCTCCGTCGTCGTACGCAAGGGCACCCCGCGCGACGGCTCCGCACCGTTCCTGCTCTACGGCTACGGCGCGTACGAAGCGAGCTCCGACCCCGGCTTCAGCATCTCGCGATTGTCGCTGCTCGATCGCGGTATGGGCTACGCCGTCGCGCATGTGCGCGGCGGCGGCGAGCTCGGGCGTCACTGGTACGAGAACGGCCGCCTGCTCCGCAAACGCAACACGTTCACCGACTTCGTCGCCGTTGCCCGCCAGCTGGTCGCCGAGCGCTGGACCTCCCACGACCGGCTGGTGGCCGAGGGCGCGAGCGCGGGCGGGCTGCTGATCGGCGCGGTCGCGAACATCGCCCCCGATGCGTTCGCCGGCGTACTCGCCGAGGTCCCGTTCGTCGACGCGCTGACGTCGATCCTCGACCCGTCGCTGCCCCTCACGGTCGTCGAATGGGACGAGTGGGGCAACCCGCTGCACGACCCCGACGTCTACGAGTACCTCAAGGGCTACTCCCCCTACGAGAACGTCTCCGCGCAGGCGTACCCGCCGATCCTGGCCACCACCAGCCTGCACGACACCCGGGTCCTGTACGTCGAACCCGCCAAATGGGTCGCTCGGCTGCGGGCGACGAAGTCCGGCGACGCCGAGGTGCTGCTCAAGACCGAGATGAGCGCCGGGCACGGCGGCGTCAGCGGCCGCTACGAGGCGTGGAAGGAGCGCGCGTACGAGCTCGCCTGGGCACTCGACAAGGCCGGGCTCGCGGAGGTGGGCCCCCGCTGAGCCGGTCCCGCACGGTGAGTTCCGCGGAATCGCGCACAGAAAGACCCTCGGGGGCCTACGCTGCGGTCACCACGACCGAGGGAGAACTCCGTGCCCGTCCGTACCCGCCTCACCGTTCCTGTCGCACTCGCCGCAGCCGGTCTCGTCCTGACCTCACTGACCGCCGCCGGCGCGTCGGGTGCTCCGGACGAATCCGACCGAGTCTCGGTGGACCAGCTCGCGAAGTCGAAGTACGCCACCAAGGTGAAGGTGATGACCCGCAACGTCTTCCTGGGCGCCGATCTCGGTCCGGGGCTCGCGGCGCCGGACACCGACGGGCTGATCCGCGGCGCGGGGCAGATCCTGAACCAGGTCGACGCCAACGACTTCCGCAAGCGCGCCGACGCGCTCGCACATGAGATCACCTACCGCAAACCCGATCTGATCGGGCTGCAGGAGGTCGCGAAGTGGCGTACGGCCCCGTGCGACTCTCCGTACTTCCCACCACAGGCCAAGCACGTGCGTTACGACTTCCTCAAGATCCTCCTACGCAAGCTGAACGCCGACGGACGTACGTACAAGCTCGTACGCGCACAGAAGCAGTTCGACTTCGAGGTTCCTGCCAACACCACCGGCGATCCCGAGCCGAACCACTGCGATATCAACGGCCGCCTCACCATGCGCGACGTGATCCTCGCCCGCACCGACGGCCGCAAGATCGAGCTCCGCAACCGGCAGGGCGGCACGTTCAACCACCTGTTCAAGGTTCGCCCCGGCGGCCTGATCAACTTCCCCGTCAAGCGCGGCTGGCTCAGCGTCGACGCCAAGGTCGGCAAGAGCCCGCGGTTCCGGTTCGTCGCGACCCACCTCGAGGCGTTCGACGACGAGACGCAAAAGCCCAGCATCCGCGCCCGCCAGGCCCGCGAACTGGTCCGCAAGAAGGGCCCGATCGGGTCCAGCAAGCTACCCGTCGTCCTCGTCGGCGACCTCAACTCCGACGTACGCACCGAGGTGAAACCCGGCGACGGCCAGGCGTACCGCGCCCTACTCGACGCCGGCCTGCGCTCTCGCGCCGTACGTAAGCCGATGTCGTGCTGCCTGCACCTCGACCTACTCGGCCCCGACGCCAAGCGGGCGGACAACAAGCAGCGCGACCATGTGGTCGACCACATCATGACCGATGCGACGAAGCGGATCCTGCGCTTCCGCGGCGCCGTCACCGGTAAGAAGCCGTACCAGGGCTGGTGGGGATCCGATCACGCCGGCGTCGTGACCCAGTTGCTGATGCTCAAATAGGCGGTCGCGCCCCCGGACCCAGGAAACCCTGAGAATCCGGGGGCGAAGGTAAGAAAGACCTGAGAGCCGCAACTTCGACAGGTTCCCGTTCGTCTGGCCTGTATCGGCGGAATCAACGCCGCCTGTACAGCGTTGAACCTGGTGTCGATACCGGGGGTACGACACAGATGACGAAGGAGTTGGTCTCAGTGGCTACGACGACCGTAACGAAGAGGTCCAAATCAGACGTGCGTCGGCCGCGAGAGTCCGCCGAAGGACGCGACAGCGTCGGCATGTATCTCGATGAGATCTCGCGGACTCCGCTGCTCGACGCGGCCCGTGAGGTCGAGCTCGCCAAGGCAATCGAGGCGGGTCTGTTCGCCCGCCAGCTGCTCAACGAGGGCAAGATCGGCCGCGCCAAGGGCGGCGCGCCGAAGCGGGCCAACGCCGAGGAGCTGGAGTGGCTGGCGGAGGAGGGCGAGCGCGCGATTCAGGAGTTCATCTCGGCGAACCTGCGCCTCGTGGTCTCGATCGCGCGTAAGTACGGTCGCGCACAGATGCCGCTGCTCGATCTGGTGCAGGAGGGCAACACCGGCCTGATCCGCGCGGTCGAGAAGTTCGACTACGTGAAGGGCTTCAAGTTCTCCACGTACGCCACCTGGTGGGTACGCCAGGCGATCACCCGCGGGATCGCTCAGCAGGCCCGCGTCGTACGCCTGCCGGTGCACGTCGTGGAGGAGTTGAACCAGGTCGGAGCCGCCCGCCGCAATCTCGAGCGCCAGCTCGGCCGCGAGCCGGAGCCGGATGAGATCGCCGCCGAGCTCGATATGGACCTGCATCGGGTGCTCGACCTGATCGCCTGGGGTCGCGACCATGTGAGCCTCGACACGCCGGTCGATGAGGACGGCGACACCTCGCTCGGCGATCTCGTCGCTCGTGAGACGCTGCCCGGTCCGGACATCACGGTGCTCGACGTCGAGTCACGCGACCGGCTCTCGGGTCTGGTCGACAAGCTCGGCGAGCGCGAGGCAGACATCATCCGCGCTCGGTACGGCCTGCTCGACGGTCGTCAGCACAAGCTCGCCGATATCGGACGGCGACACGGCATCTCTGCCGAGCGAGTACGCCAACTCGAGCGCGAGGCGATCGCCCGTCTCCGTACCATCGCGGATCCTGATCTCGCCGCCTGACCCTCACCAGGCGCGCAGCGTGCGCCAGACCTCGTCAACGCGCTGAGCGAGCTCCGCAAGCGAACCGGTGTTGTCGATCACCAGATCGGCGACACCGGTTCTGCGTTCCCGGCTCGCCTGTGCGGCAATCCGCGATCGGGCTTCCTCCTCGGACATCCCGCGCAGCTCGCGGAGCCGCTCGACCTGCAGCTCGGTCGGCACGTCGACCACGACCAGTACGTCGAAGGCATCCTCCTGCCCGGTCTCGACCAGCAGTGGAATGTCATGCACCACGACCGCGTCCGGACCGGCCTCGGCGGCGATCGCGGCCGACCGTGCTCGGACGCGGGGATGAATGATCTCCTCGAGCCGGCGGCGGGCTCGCGGGTCGGCGAAAACGCGCTGACCCAGGGCGGCCCGATCGAGGTGCCCATCGGCGGTGAGGACATCGTCGCCGAACTCGTCGACCACCTCGGCAAGACCGGCGGTGCCACGGTCGACGACCTCACGAGCGAGTAGGTCGGAGTCGATCACGATGGCGCCACGTTCGGCGAGCAGTTTGCTCACCTCGCTCTTGCCGGAGCCGATCCCGCCGGTGAGTCCCACCTGAGTCATAGCGGGAAGTCTGCCAGCCGCCACGCCGACGAGGTCGAGCAGAGTGCGTGGCCGGGACCGGCGTACGCCGGTCCCGCCGTCGCCATCGCAACCGCATAGGGTGTCCTCGGTCAACGAGGAAGGACCGGCAATGCACCTGCAGAACACCGCGGCCATCGTCACCGGCGCCGCTTCCGGGCTCGGCGCCGCGACCGCGCTCGCGCTCACCGGACACGGCGCGACCGTGTACGGCCTCGATCTGCCCAATGCGATCGACGCGGCCGAACCCACCGACGGCGTGACGCTCGTGCCGACCGACGTGACCGACCCGGACCAGGTGCAAGCCGCGGTCGAATCTGCCGCCGCTGACGCGAACCCGCTTCGTACGGTGGTCAACTGCGCCGGCATCGGCCCTTCGATGCGGATCCTCGGGCGCAAGGGCGCACACGACCTCGCGACCTACCGCAAGGTCATCGAGATCAATCTGATCGGCACGTTCAACGTGCTGACGCTCACTGCCGAGGCGATCGCCACGACGGAGCCCGATCCGAACGGCCAGCGCGGCGTCGCCGTCAACACGGCGTCGATCGCGGCGTACGACGGTCAGATCGGTCAGGCTGCGTACGCCTCGTCCAAGGGCGGCGTCGTCGGCCTGACCCTGCCGGCCGCGCGCGACCTGGCGTCGTCGGGCATCCGGGTCTGCACGATCGCGCCGGGGATCGTCGACACCCCGATGCTGGCGACCGTCAGTGAAGAGTTCCGCGCGGCGCTCGCCGAGGGCATCCCGTTCCCCCAGCGCCTCGCCGATCCGCAGGAGTACGCCAGGCTCGTCACGATGATCATCGAGCACGACTACCTCAACGGCGAGACGATCCGGATGGACGGCGCACTGCGCATGGCGCCGCGCTGACTCAGCGGCCATGCCCGACCGAGATCTGGAGATCGACGACTCGCTTGTCGTACCGGCCGCAGAACTGCACTGGCGGTTCTCGCGGTCGTCGGGTCCCGGCGGCCAACACGTCAACACGACGGACACTCGCGTCGAGCTTCAATGGGATGTCGCCCGGTCGTCGGTGCTCGACGAGGCCAGGCGGAACCTTCTCCTGCAGCGACTCGACAACCGGCTGTCGGGCGGCGTGCTGACGGTCGCGTCGTCGCAGTTCCGCTCCCAGCTACGCAATCGCGAGGCCGCGCGCAACGCGATGGCGGCGCTCGTACGAGCGTCGTTGCGCCGACGCCGCACGCGCCGTCCGACGAAGCCGACCCGCGGCTCGCAGCGCCGTCGGCTCGACGAGAAGCGAAAGCGCGGTGAGCAGAAGCGGCTGCGACGTCGTCCCGACGAGTGACGCTGCGCCCAACCTGGCGCGCATCGGCGAGGCGCAGCTACGCAACCAGACCCTGACCGATCTCGGCGACCAGCTCGTCGACCATTACGTCGGCAAGGCCAAACAGGACGGCGTACGAACTGCTCGTCGCGGCCGCAGGACCCGAGCACTCCCTACTCGGGCCGATCCGGGCGGAGGATACCCCCGCGTCCCGGATCCTGCGCAGCCTCGGGCTCACCTGGGACGGTCTGCGCGAGGCGGTCGAGGGCAGAGTGGCCGAACCGACGACCGAGTGAGCTTCAGCCGGCCTCGACGCAACCGAACGTACGCCGGTAGTCGGCGGGCGTTGTGCCCCGAGCGGCCGAGAAATGATGTCGCAACGTCGCAGCATTGCCGAACCCGGCTCGAGCCGCGATCTCGTCGATACCGAGCATGGTGTCTTCGAGGAGCTGCTCGGCGAGTGCGACACGTTGCTGGCTGACCCACTGGTGCGGAGTCGTCCCGGTTTCGTCGCGGAAGCGGCGCGCGAACGTACGCGGTGACATCAGCGCGCGCCGGGCGAGCGTGTCGACCGACAGCTCCTCGGCGAGGTTGCCGCGGGCCCACTCCAGCAGCGGTGCGAGCGTATCGGCGGTGTCCTCGACGATCGGCGTACGGACGTACTGCGCCTGGCCGCCGTCGCGTTGCGGGGGTACAACCATCCGGCGGGCGAACGCTCCGGCGACCTTTGCACCGAACTCCATTCGGACCAGATGCAGGCACGCGTCGAGCCCGGCTGCGCAGCCGGCGCCCGTGTAGACCCGGTCGTCATCGACGTACAAGACGTCGACGTCAACCTTCGCCTCCGGGAACTGCTCGGCCAATCGATCGGCGTGGCGCCAATGGGTCGCGCAGCGCCGCCCGTCGAGCAGGCCGGTCCGGCCGAGCACGAACGCCCCTGTGCAATGGGTGAGGATGGTCGCCCCGCGCGCATGTGCTGCCCGGATCACGTCGAGCACCTCGTCGGACACCAGATCCGATCGCATGGTCGGGCAGACCGCGACCAGATCTGCGTCGGCGACCCGTTCGAGCCCGTGCTCGACGCGAATATCGAACCCGGTCGACCCGCGTACGTGAGTCGATGGCCCACACACCGCGAAGTCGAAGGTCGGCGTGTGATCTTCGGGATGCTCCCCCTCGCCCCAGACCTCGCAGAACAACCCGAGCCCGAACGGCTCAACGTAGTCGGTGGCGAGCACGGCGACGTTCTCGATCATGGTGAACGAGCCTGCCACCGCATTGGCAGTAAATCAACTATCGATGGCATCTCTGCCACTCGTGGCAGAAACTTACCCTAGGCAGAATTACTGCCATGAACACCATACTTCTGATCCTCATCGCCATCGCCGCCGTCTACGCCGTCGCCTGGAGCAGCCGCCGCTTCGCGCAGCTGCTCACGGGCGACGGGTACGGGCACCGGCCCGTTCCACGCAGCACCTTCGACCAGAGCAAGCTGGTTCGCTGAGGCCTCGGCCTCACCCCAGGCCGTGGGTCACCACATCCGACGCCGGTACGAACGTCATGCGGTGGCCGGTCCACACCAGGTAGTACTTGCGCTTCCCGGAGACGACGGTGCGATCGCGCGGGATCGACCCATCGAAGCTCTGCGCGTAGTAGTAGTCCGTGCTCACCTTCGGGTTGGCGATGACGTACTCCTGCCCCTGGCGCAGCACGTACTCGATCGGCTCGACTTCCTGGTACGGGATCTTCTTGGGGTACGCCGAACGCTCGGGGTACGCCCGGCCGTAGGTGCGGGCGTACGCGCGGTTCTCCTTCACCGTCACAGTCGGCGCGGCGGCTCGCGCAACGACCGGCTTGTCCGCCGGGTTGTGGAGCCAGACCAGGTTGCCGGCCCACGAGACCTGCAGCCACTCACCGTCGACGTCGTTCACGACCAGCTGCGTACCTGCCGCCGCGCGTGCGCCGATGTCGTTGGAGGTGGTCGACGACTCGTTCTTGCCCGGGTTCCATCCCGCGTCGCGCGCCAGCGGCGCATCGTCGCTCGGCGACTGCCGCAGGTAGACGAAGTTCGTACCCGCATCGGGGTCGCAGGGGCCGGAGCCAGGTGACTGCTCCTCGCAGTCGGTGACCTCGTTCGTGTTGCCTTCGAATCCGGGTCGGACCGTCACGGTGTCTCCCGGCTGGATCGCGGCTGCGCGCTTGTTCGCCCGCTCGCCGCCGATCGGGGCACCGAGCAGATCGAAGTAGTGCTCCCAGTCCCAGTACGGCCCCGGGTCCCAGTGCATGGACTTGGTTCCGCCGGGAATCGTCCCCGGAACCGTGTCGTGGCCGAGGATGTGGCCGCGGTCGCGCGGGATGTCGTACTTGCGGGTCAGGTAGCGCACCAGATCGGCCGACTGCTGGTAGAGCGCCTCGGTGTACCACTCACCGTTGCCGGCCTTGCCCTCATGCTCGATACCGATCGAGTGGGCGTTGATGTACCAGTTGCCCGCCTGCCAGCCGACATCCTTGGGCTTGAGGTGCTGGGCGATGTGCCCGTCCTCGGAGCGGATCGTGTAGTTCCAGGACGCTCCGTACGCCGGGTCCTGGACGCCCGAGACCGCACTGTCGTACGTGCCCTCCGTGTCGTGGATGACGATGTACTGCAGCTTCGGCGCCTTCGGCCGCTTCGCCTTGTCGTGATTGCCGTAGCTGCTCGACGACGGGTCGGTCTCGTCGTCCGTGAGTTCGTACGCCGCCGGGATCCACTCACAGCCCAGGTCGTCCGGGCAGTCGACCTTCGCCTTCGCCTTGCTCGTGGACTCCGGCATGCGTACGTCCGGATGTCCGGGGAGCACGACCCGCTCCCCGTCGTTGGTCGTACGCCGGGTGCCCTCGCGCAGCGTCGTGTACACCTGCCGCGCGAACTGCGCGTCACCGCTCGACCCGTACCGGTCGACGGCCGGCCCCCAGGAGCCGAGCCCGGCCGAACCCTCCGGGCCGTACGACGCGATCACGGCGGCCGCACCGCACACGTTGGCGTTCGGATCGGACTTCAGCTCCGACTCCGACAGTCCGGTCAGCTCCGCCGCTTGCTGCAACGTGCCGTCGGCCACCGACGTACCGCGTGAGTCGTCGCCGCGGCCGTCCCAGCCGGCCTTCGCCGAGTCGACGAGGTGCATCGGACCGTAGCCGCCGGCAACGCTCGCCGACGACCCGTGGTCGTCCCAGCGGCTCTGCAGGTAGGAAACCGCGAGCAGGAGGTCCTCCGGAACGCCGGACGCATCGCTCGCGCGGGCGAACGCCTGTTGCCGGTCGCCTGCGGCCAACACGTCAGAACAGGCGATGCTGTCGTCGGGCGCGGACTGTTGCGTGGTGGCGACCGCCGAGGCTGTCGAGGCGGCAACGGCCGCGCAGGCGAGGCCGATGGTGATGCGAGACGGGATACGCATGGAGCTCCTTCACGAGGGACACTCGTTGTCTATCCCCTCAGGGGGTCACTCAAACGCGATCCGGCTCACAACCGCGGACGCAAACGCAAAACGGGCCGGCGTTCACCCGTGGTGAACGCCGGCCCGTTGCCGACAATGGCCGATCAGCCGCCGGTGAGCTTCTCGCGAAGCGCCTGCAGAGCTTCGTCCGAAGCCAGTGCTCCCTCGCTCGGCGAGGGGGCCGGCGACGACGAGGACGACGTCGACGAAGACGACCGCTGCGGACGCTGCGCCGGCTCGGCCGACTCGCCGCCCGAGGAGTACGAACCGGCTTCGCCGGCCTCGAGATCTGCCTTGGCGGCATCCTCGATCTGCTGCTTATGCGCCTCCCAGCGGGCGTGCGCCTGGGCGTACTGGTCTTCCCAGGTCGCCCGCTGCTCGTCGTAGCCCTCGAGCCACTCGCCCGTCTCCGGGTCGAAGCCCTCGGGGTAGATGTAGTTGCCGTCGTCGTCGTACGACGAGGTCATGCCGTACAACGTCGGATCGAACTCGTCGTCGGATGCAACCGCGGCCTCGTTCGCCTGCTTCAGCGAGAGCGAGATGCGGCGACGCTCGAGATCGATGTCGATGATCTTGACCATCGCATCGTCACCGACCTGCACGACCTGCTCGGGGATCTCCACGTGACGCTCGGCCAGCTCGGAGATGTGCACGAGGCCCTCGATGCCCTCCTCGACGCGTACGAACGCACCGAACGGGACGAGTTTGGTGACCTTGCCCGGCACGATCTGACCGATCTGGTGGGTCCGGGCGAAGTGCTGCCACGGATCCTCCTGCGTCGCCTTGAGCGACAGCGAAACCCGCTCGCGGTCGAGGTCGACGTCGAGAACCTCGACGGTGACCTCGTCGCCCACCTGGACGACCTCGCTCGGGTGGTCGATGTGCTTCCAGGACAGCTCGGAGACGTGCACCAGTCCGTCGACACCGCCGAGATCCACGAACGCACCGAAGTTGACGATCGAGGAGACGACGCCCTTGCGGACCTGACCCTTCTGCAGCTGGGTGAGGAAGTTCTGGCGAACCTCCGACTGGGTCTGCTCGAGCCACGCGCGACGCGACAGAACGACGTTGTTGCGGTTCTTGTCGAGCTCGATGATCTTCGCCTCGAGCTCCTGGCCGACGTACGGCTGGAGGTCGCGAACGCGACGCATCTCGACCAGCGAGGCCGGCAGGAAGCCGCGCAACCCGATGTCGAGGATCAGGCCGCCCTTGACGACCTCGATGACCGTGCCGGAGACGACACCGTCCTCGTCCTTGATCTTCTCGATCGTGCCCCAGGCCCGCTCGTACTGAGCGCGCTTCTTGGACAGGATCAGGCGGCCCTCCTTGTCCTCCTTCTGGAGAACCAGGGCCTCGACCTCGTCGCCCACCGAGACGACCTCTTGCGGGTCGACGTCGTGCTTGATCGACAGCTCGCGGGACGGAATGACACCTTCGGTCTTGTAGCCGATGTCGAGCAGGACTTCGTCCCGGTCGACCTTGACGATGGTGCCTTCGACGATGTCACCGTCGTTGAAGTACTTGATGGTCTTGTCAATGGCGGCGAGGAGTTCTTCCTCGGATCCGATGTCATTGACGGCGACCTGCGGAGTGGAAGGCGCCGGGGGTGCCTCGATGCTGCTCGTCATATGGTGGTGAGCTCCGATGGATGGATGTAGGTAGTGCCTGTGCGCAGGCAGACCTTTTTTCGCGAAATGCCGAGGGGTATGTTGCCCGACAGGGCGCGAGCAGTGCCTGCTCGGTCCGAGGCCATGCAGACTGACTACGCGGCGTCAAGACTACGCGGTCGCGGTTGCACGGGTCAACGCGGGTCCGTGCACGGTTATGCCCGTCTTTTCGCCGTCACGGCACCGGTGTGAGGAAGGCGGCGAGCGATGCGGCGTACGCCGGCACGTCGGCTGCTCCCATCAGCTCGCGGGCAGAGTGCATGGCGAGCTGGGCCGCGCCGACGTCGACCGTCGACAACCCGGTACGTGAAGCGGTGATCGGCCCGATGGTCGATCCGCACGGCAGGTCTGCCCGGTGTACGTAGCGCTGCATCGTCACGCCCGCCTGCTCGCAGGCCAGCGCGTACGCAGCGGTGCCCGCGGCATCCGAGGCGTAACGGAGATTCTGGTTGACCTTCAGAACCGGGCCGCCGCCGACTTGGATGCGATGCTCGGGCTCATGCCGGTCGGCGTAGTTGGGATGCGTTGCATGCGCCATATCACCCGATGCGCAGATCGATGCGGACATCGCCCGGAGGAACTCGTCGCGGCCGCCACCGGCGCTGAGCACGATGCGCTCGAGAGCGGTGCCGAGCAGATCGGACTGTGCACCGCGGTCGGACATGCTGCCGACCTCTTCGTGGTCGAACAGCGCGAGCACCGGAACCAGCCCCGGCGACGGATCGGAGACGGCGCTGAGCAACGCGTGCATTCCGGCGAAGCAGGTGCCCTGGTTGTCGAGCCGCGGAGCGCTGACCAGCTCGGCGTTCTGTCCGACGAGACAGCTCGGGTTCACGTCGTGGGTCATCAGCTCCCAGCCGAGCAGGTCGCCCGGCGCGACCGAGAGCTCCGCGGCGACGAACTCGCGTACCGACCCCTTCGTGGAACCGGCGCCCCAGACGGCGTCGAGATGACGCTGCGGATCCAGCTCGACAGCCTTGCGGTCGGCGGCGAGGTGGATAGCGAGCTGCGGCACCCGAAGGATCGGCCGGTCGACGTGCAGCAGTCGCTCCTCACTCCCCTGCCCGGCGCGTACGCTCACGCGCCCCGAGAGACCGAGGTCGCGGTCGAGCCAGGAGTTCAGCCAGGCACCGCCGTAGGGCTCGAGTCCGACGAGCCGCCAGCCGGCCCGAGTCAGGTCGGGATGCTGCTTGACCCGGAGGTTCGGGCTGTCGGTGTGTCCTCCGACCACCCGGAACGGCGTCGCGGCGCCGGTCGCGGCGAGCGTACTCCAGGCGACCAGAGAGCCGCCGCGGACGAGATAGTAGTTGCCGGGTGCGCTCGGCCAGGCGGATTGCTCGGCGACCCGGGTGAATCCCGCCTCCTCGAGTGCCGCTCCGACCGTGACACAGACGTGAAATGGCGACGGAGAGGCATCGACGAAGGAACACAGCTGCGCGGCGCTCGCCCGAGCCTCGAGTTGCATCGTCGCCTCCGTCCGCCG
Organism: Nocardioidaceae bacterium SCSIO 66511; assembly: GCA_023100825.1. Lineage (NCBI taxonomy): Bacteria > Bacillati > Actinomycetota > Actinomycetes > Propionibacteriales > Nocardioidaceae > Nocardioidaceae bacterium SCSIO 66511. The sequence continues at coordinate 2,703,291 of CP095846.1, forward strand.
TACTTCCGTCGTGTTCGCCGCCGTGTCGCGAGCATGTTATCCGCCGGCGCCGGCGTTGAAACCCCGACCGGCGCCGCGGCGGTCAGTGCGCGGCGTCCTGCCAGGTACGCCCGAAGCCGACGGAGACGTCGAGCGGCACGGTCAGATCGGCCGCCGACGCCATCTGCTCGCGGACGAGGGTCTCGACCGGATCGTGCTCGTCGGCGGCGACCTCGATCACGAGCTCGTCATGCACCTGCAGCAGCATCCGCGACGACAGGTCGGACTGCTCCAGCGCCGAGTGCACGCCGAGCATCGCGACCTTGATGATGTCGGCCGCCGAACCCTGGATCGGGGCGTTCAGCGCCATCCGCTCGGCCATCTCCCGACGCTGCCGGTTGTCGCTCGTCAGATCGGGAAGGTACCGCCGGCGGCCGAGGATGGTTTCGGTGAAGCCAGTCTGTCGCGCTTCGTCGACGATGCCGCGCAGGTAGTCGCGGACACCACCGAAACGCTCGAAGTACTCCTCCATCAGACCCTGCGCCTCGCTCGTCTCGATGCCGAGCTGTTGGCTCAGCCCGTATGCGGAGAGGCCGTACGCGAGGCCGTAGTTCATCGCCTTGATCCGGCTGCGCATATGCGGCGTGATCTCGTCAGGTTCGACTGCGAATACGCGCGATGCCATGGCGGTGTGGAAGTCTTCGCCGGAGTTGAACGCCGCGATCAGGCCGGCATCCTCCGAAAGGTGCGCCATGATGCGCATCTCGATCTGGCTGTAGTCGGCCGTCAGCAGGTCCTGGTAGCCCTCGCCGACGCAGAACGCGCCACGGATGCGTCGCCCGGACTCGGTGCGGATCGGGATGTTCTGCAAGTTCGGGTCGGTCGAACTGAGCCGACCGGTCGCCGCGATCGTCTGGTTGTACGTCGTGTGGATCCGGCCGTCGCCGGCAACGGTCTTGCGCAGCCCTTCGACGGTCTGTCGTAGCCGGCTCACATCGCGATGAGTGAGCAGATGGGAGAGGAACGGATGCTCGGTCTTCTCGAACAACGACTGCAACGCATCGGCATCGGTCGTGTAGCCGGTCTTCGTACGCTTCGTCTTGGGCATGCCGAGCTCGTCGAACAGCACGACCTGCAGCTGTTTGGGCGAGCCGAGGTTGATCTGCTTGCCGATCACCGCGTACGCCTCGTCGGCCGCATCGCGTACGCGGGTCGCGAACTGCGACTCGAGCTCCTCGAGATCAGCGTCGTCGACCGCAATGCCGGTGTGCTCCATCTCGGCGAGCACACTGAGCAGCGGCAACTCGAGGTCGCGCAGCAGCTCTGCCGCGCCATGTCGCACCAAGTCTGCGTCGAGCTCGGCAGCCAGCTCGAGGGTCGCTCGGGCACGCACCATCGCGGCGTCGGCGCCGGCCTGCTCGCCGGTGTCGAGGGTCATCTGACCGGAGTCGTCGGAGTCGTCACTCAGCTCGCGACGCAGGTAGCGCAGTGTCAGGTCGGCGAGGTCGTACGACCGCTGGTCGGGTTTGACGAGGTACGCCGCGAGCGCCGTGTCATGCTCGACGCCGCGCAGCCCGAGGCCGCGCGCTCGCAGAGCGAGCATCGGACCCTTCGCGTCGTGCAGTGCCTTGGGCACCTCCGCGTCGCCGAGCCAGGCCGACAGAGCCTGCTCGTCGGCCGGATCGAGCTCGGCGACGTCGACCCATGCGGCCGGGCCCTTCGCCGTGGCGATCGCGACGGTACGTACGTCACCCGTGCCGGCGCCCCAGGTGCCCTCGACATGAACGCCCACCCGAGCACCGTCGCGGGCGTGCGAATCGAGCCACTCGCCAAGGGCGCCCGCGGCCGGGATCGTGCCGTCGATGTCGAAGCCATCGGTGGCGACGGGCTCATCGGCCGACAATGTCGAGAACAGCCGGTCGCGCAGGACCCGGAACTCGAGCCCGTCGAAGACTTCGTGGATCGCATCGCGGTCCCACGCGGTCAATGCGAGGTCGTCGGGACCGAGCGGAAGCTCGAGATCGCGTACGAGCGCGTTGATGCGACGGTTGCGAATGACATCGGACAGATGTTCGCGCAGCGAGTCGCCCGCCTTGCCCGGCACCTTGTCGACATCGCGCACGATGCCGTCGAGACCGTCGAACTTCGCGATCCACTTGGCCGCCGTCTTCGGGCCGACACCTGGCACGCCGGGCAGGTTGTCGCTCGTCTCACCGACCAGCGCCGCCACCTCGGGGTACTGCTCGGGCGCCACGCCGTACTTCTCCTCGACGGCCGTCGGCGTCATGCGCACCAGATCGGAGACGCCCTTGCGCGGGTAGAGCACCGTCGTGCGGTCGGTGACGAGCTGCAGCGCGTCACGGTCGCCGGTGCAGATCAGCACCTCGAAACCAGCCGCCTCGGCCTGTGTCGCGAGGGTGCCGATGATGTCGTCGGCCTCGTACCCCTCCTTCTCGATGCTGGAGATGGCCAACGCGTCGAGGACCTCCTTGACGAGCGAGACCTGCCCCTTGAACTCCGGGGGCGACGCAGAGCGGTTGCCTTTGTACTCGGCGTACTCCTCGACCCGGAACGTCTTGCGTGACACGTCGAAGGCGACCGCGACATGGGTCGGCGCCTCATCGCGCAGCACGTTGATCAGCATCGAAGTGAAGCCGTAGACGGCGTTGGTCGACTGACCTGTTGTCGTAGAGAAGTTCTCCACCGGGAGCGCGAAGAACGCGCGGTACGCGATCGAGTGACCGTCGATGAGCAGGAGGCGGTTCTGGGCTGCAGCGTTGTCCACGCACGCGAGCCTAACGGCGTGCTCCGACAGCCGGAACGCGCGTACGAGGTTGCGTCAGACCGATGAGCCGGGTTTGACCCGCGACTGCCTGCGCCGCATAGTGCGACGGAGTGCGATCAGCCGGCCGGTGACCTTCGAGCTCGTGGCGATGCCCGCGAACCGTGACCCGAGTGCGCTCACCTGCGCCGCGCGTACGACGGCGACCTGGCCGAATCCGATGCGGTTCAGGAACCTGTTGGCGTCGCGCGAGTCGGCCGGCGAGACGGCCATCATGACCTCGCAGTTGACCTCCTCGGCCCAGCGGACGCCGGCCGAGATGAGGGTGGACGCGATCAGCTTGCGGCGATGACGCGGTGCCACATGCAGATCGGTGACGACCGTGACCTTCTCGGTCTGGATCAGGGAGAGCAGCTGTCGGCGAATCGCGATCGCACCGACCACATCGCCGTCTCGCACGGCGACCAGGATCTTGCGATCGGGGTCGGCGAGCTGCTCGCTCAGCGCATCGGCGGCCTCGGCGACCGTCGGCTTGCGGTGAATACCGGAGGCGGTCTCGCTGTCGTACGACTCGACGTCGGCGACGTTGCACTGGTCCCAGACGTCGATCAGGGCCGCGGCGTCCTCGATCTCGGCGTCTCGCACCACGATGGGTACTCGCGACAACTTATGCGCTCCTCACACCTAGGGATCGGACGTTCACCGGGCCCCGCGGCTGACACACTACGCCCGAGGGGGTTCGACGTCACCCGCAGGTCGCAGGGTTCGCACGAGACGGCAGGAGGCCATGTGTTCAGGGGTGAGGGAACGGTCATCAACGTGGCCACCGTGCTGATCGGCTCCGGCATCGGCGTCGCCGTCGGCCATCGGTTACCGCAGCGTACGCGCAACGCGGTGACGGACGCGCTGGGACTCGTCACGCTGCTGATCGCGGCGCTGTCGGCCGTTGCGGTGACCGACGCGACGCTGACCTCCGCGGTCGGCCCCAACGCGCCGGTGCTGATCGTGCTCGGGTCGCTGCTGATCGGCGGCATCGCGGGTTCGCTCGCCGGCATCGAGATCCGGCTCGAGAAGTTCGGCGGCTGGCTGCAGGCCACCTTGAGCAGACGGCAGGCATCGGCCGAGCGTCTGCGCTTCATCGAGGGCTTCGTGACGGCGTCCCTGGTCTTCTGCGTCGGCCCGCTGACCGTCCTCGGCTCCCTCAATGACGGCCTCGGCAACGGCTCCGATCAGCTCGTACTCAAGTCCGTGCTCGACGGGTTCGCCTCGATCGCGTTCGCGGCCTCGCTCGGTATCGGGGTGATGGCCTCGGCGATCGCGGTGCTGGGCATCCAGGGGTCGCTCACCCTGGTCGGTCTTGCGCTCGGATCGTTCCTACCCGAGGCCCACCTGGCGGCATTGACGGCGACGGGCGGACTGCTGCTCGCCGGCGTCGGCATCCGATTGCTGCAGATCAAGGCCGTGCCAGTCGCCGATCTGCTCCCCGCGCTGATCGTCGCCCCGATCCTGACCCAGCTGGTCGTCCTCGTCCGATGAGCGCGGCTCCGCCGTCGTTGTGCAACGGTTACAACACGATCACCCGATCGACATCGCTGGCCGGACCTGAGCGGCTATGCTCCCGCACAGTCAAAGTTCGGGGAGGGTCCTGTGTACCCTCCCCCGTGCATGACCGGCCGACAACGACCACCCGACAGGAGCCTGATGTGCGACTGCGCATAGCAGCTGTCCTCGCACTCCTCATGGGAGCCTTACTCGTCAGCTGGGGGTCGGCGGCACATGCCGCTCCCGGCGAGACCGCGTCCGACAAGGGCAAAGGCCCTGAGACAGTCATCAGCGGCGTTCTACAGAACACCGCAGAGGGCAACGAGCCAGTCCCCGGCGTCACGATCCAGGTCACCACTGCTGACGGTGACACGCTGGAGACCGAGAGTGACGACGCCGGTCGCTACGAGATCAAGGTGCCTGCCACAGGCGAGACCAAGATCGAACTGGTCGAGGACACCCTGCCCGACGGCGTCAAGGTACGCGAGGGCATCCAGAACCCGCTGACCGTGACTCTCGACTCCGGGCGTCCGACGCTCTCGACGGTATTCGCGATCGGACCCGACAATCGCGACGTGCAGTCGTGGTACGACCGCGTGCCGCAGACGATCTGGGACGGCGCGTACTTCGGCGTCGTGCTCGCGCTCGGCGCGCTCGGCCTGTCGATGGTCTTCGGTACGACGGGCCTCACCAACTTCGCACACGGCGAGCTGGTGACCTTCGGCGCGATCATGACGTACGTCTTCAACGTCGCGATCGGCTGGCCGATCTGGATCGCCGGCCTGCTCGCGATGCTCACCGCGGCGATCTTCGGCTACCTGCAGGACACCTTCTTCTGGCGAAGACTCAGGCACAAAGGCACCGGTCTGATCGCGATGATGATCGTGTCGATCGGCTTGCAGTTCCTGCTTCGCAACACGTACCAGTACGGCACGGGCGGGCAGACGCTGAACTACGACGACTACATGACGCCGTCGGCGAACCAAGCACTCGGCGTCGACTACACGACCCGCGACATCGTCATTCTGGTGATCGCGATCGTGCTGCTGCTCTCGGTCACGCTCGCGCTGCAGAAGACGCGTATCGGCCGGGCGACACGGGCCGTCGCCGACAACCCCGCGCTCGCTGCATCGTCGGGTATCAACGTCGACCGGGTCATCACCGTCGTCTGGACGGTTGGCACGATGCTCGCCGGCGCGTGCGGTGTGATGCTCGGCTTCACCCAGTCGGTCAAGTTCGACCTCGGCGCCCAGGTGCTGCTGGTCATGTTCGCCGCGATCACCGTCGGCGGCCTCGGCTCGGTCTGGGGCGCCATCATCGGCTCGATCGTCGTCGGCGTCCTGATCGAGATGTCGACGCTGATCATCCCGGCAGAGCTCAAGATCGCAACCGCCCTTGGCATCCTCATCGTCGTCCTGCTGGTCCGGCCGCAAGGTCTGCTGGGCCGCAAGGACCGCGTGGGATGATCGGGAGAGGGAGAAACTGATGGACATTCTCGAGAACGCGCTCCAGGCGGCCGTCGGTACCTCGGCGATCTACTTCTGCCTCGCCGCGATCGGGCTCAACGTTCAGTTCGGCTACACCGGACTGATCAACTTCGGACAAGCCGGCTTCCTGGCACTCGGCGCGTACGGCCTCGCCGTCGCGATCGCCTCCTGGGGCCTTCCCTTCTTCGCCGGTATCGGGCTGGGTCTGGTGCTCAGCGCCCTACTCGCACTGCTTCTGGGTATTCCCACGCTGCGGCTACGGGCTGACTATCTGGCGATCGCCACCATCGCGGCCGCAGAGGTGCTCCGCCTGGTGCTCGGCGGCACGTGGAAGGACACCCTGGGCGGGCGTACCGGCATCAACGACTTCACGGAGTCGTTCTTCGCCGCGAACCCCTTCTCCGGCGGGTTCCTCGGTTTCCGCTCCGACGAACTGTGGGTGATGACGATCGGCTGGGGTCTCGTCGCACTGACCAGCGTGTTCGTGTGGCTGCTCGTCCGCTCGCCCTGGGGCCGAGTGCTCAAGGCGATCCGCGAGGACGAGGAGGCCGCACGAAGCCTCGGCAAGAACGTCTACGCCTACAAGATGCAGGCGCTTGTGCTCGGCGGCGTGATCGGCTGCCTCGGCGGTTTCATGATCGCCATCGCCCAGGACGCGGTGCAGCCGAACAGCTTCAACCTCGATATGACCTTCATCGTGTTCACGATGTTGATCCTCGGCGGCGCGGCCCGGGTGATCGGCCCGATCTTCGGAGCGATCGTCTTCTGGGGCCTGCTGTCCCTCGTCGACGGCATCCTGTCCGACCTGACCAGCGGCAGCAACCCGGTCATGCCGACCTGGCTGATGGACGGCCAGCAGGTGGGCCCGGTGCGGTTCATGCTGGTCGGCATCGTGTTGATGGTGCTGATGATCTACCGCCCGCAGGGAGTCTTCGGAGACCGGAAGGAGATCGCGCTCGATGCCCGCTGACGCACCGGCCCCCGAGCCGACCACGAACGCGACCGAATCGACAGAGCCGATCCTGGTCGTCGACAACGTCGTCCGCCGCTTCGGCGGTCTTACCGCCGTCGACGTCGACCACGTAGAAGTCCCGCGCGGCAAGATCACCGCGCTGATCGGCCCCAACGGAGCCGGTAAGACGACGTTCTTCAACCTGCTTACAGGCTTCGACCGGCCCGACACCGGCACCTGGACCTTCAAGGGGCAAGACCTGGCGGGCGTACCCGCGTACAAGGTCGCGCGCCTGGGCATGGTGCGTACGTTCCAGCTGACGAAGGTCCTCGCGAAGCTGCCCGTCATGGAGAACATGCGGTTGGCCGCGACGGATCAGCGCGGCGAACGCTTCTGGTCTGCTCCGTGGGCCGCTCTGTGGCGCAACCAGGAGAAGCTGGTCACCGAACAGGCGACCGAGCTGCTCGAGCGCTTCAAGCTCGGCGAGAAGGCCGACGACTTCGCCGGCTCCCTTTCGGGCGGTCAGCGCAAGCTGCTGGAGATGGCACGTGCCTTGATGGTCAACCCCGAGCTGGTGATGCTCGACGAGCCGATGGCCGGTGTCAACCCGGCGCTGAAGCAGTCGCTGCTCGGTCACGTCAAGTCGTTGCGCGAGGACGGCATGACGGTGCTCTTCGTCGAGCACGACATGGACATGGTCCGCGACATCTCCGACCACGTCATCGTGATGGCACAGGGCCGGATCGTCTCCGAGGGCAGCCCGGACGACGTGATGGGTGACCCGAGGGTCATCGACGCCTACCTCGGCGAGCACCACGACACCGACATCACCGAGGAACGCGAGGCCGCAGAGCTCGCCGACAAGATCGCCGATGCAACCGGCACGACCGAACATCTGGAGGGATGACCCATGAGTGAGCAGGAAGCAGCTGCCGTCGACTCACCGGATTTCGGCGAAGAGGCACAGCGGGAGCGCGACGCGCACCTCGCGGCCGCCGAGGGCGCGATCCTGCGTGCCGACGACCTGATCGCCGGTTACCTGCCCGGCGTCAACATCTTGAACCACACCGATCTGTACTGCCAGGAAGGCGAGCTGGTCGGCATCATCGGTCCCAACGGTGCGGGCAAGTCGACGCTGCTCAAGGCGTTGTTCGGCCTGGTAACGATCCACACCGGCAGCGTGACGCTGCGTGGCAAGGAAATCACCAACGAACGCGCAGACACCCTTGTCAGCAAGGGCATCGGGTTCGTACCACAGACCGAGAACGTCTTCCCGAGCCTGTCCATCGAAGAGAACCTGCAGATGGGCTGCTACCAGGCCCCCGACAAGTTCACCGAGCGTCTCGAGGTCGTCGGCGGCATCTTCCCCGCACTCATCGACCGCAAGTCTCAGCGCGCAGGTTCGCTGTCGGGCGGTGAGCGGCAGATGGTCGCGATGGGCCGTGCGCTGATGATGGATCCGTCGGTGCTGTTGCTCGATGAGCCGTCGGCCGGCCTCTCCCCTGCCCTGCAGGACGAGGTCTTCGTGCAAACCCGCGCGATCAACCGGGCCGGTGTCTCGGTGATCATGGTCGAGCAGAACGCCCGTCGCTGCCTGCAGATCTGCGACCGCGGCTACGTCCTCGACCAGGGCCGCAACGCCTACACGGCGCCGGGCCAGGATCTGATCAACGACCCCAAGGTGATCGAGTTGTACCTCGGCACATTGGCCAAAGCCGACTGAGCCCAGCCAAGAGGTCGGTCGACGCGCAAGCGTCGGCCGACCTTTTTGCTGTTGTCCGGGCCCGGCACGGTGTAACGGGTGGCGGTGGCCTACTTGTTCGGGCCGATGCCTGCCTGTTCCATCTCGGGGATGATCTTCTTCGTCTCGTCGAAGGCGATCAGCACGACCGCATCCGGGTCGGCCGATGCAACCTCGCTGACCTCGGCGGAGTAGTTCGGCGACTCGGGCGAGTACAGCACCTTCGCGACGACCTCGCCGCCCTGCTCGGTGAAGTACTTCTCCACGTTGTCGGCGAGCGCCTCACCGTAGGCCTCCTGACGCGCCATGATCGCGACGTTGGTGAAGCCGTCCTTGCCGAGCTGGTCAGCCATTACGCGGCCCTGCAGCACATCGGACGGAGCCGTACGGAAGTACAGGCCCTTGTCGTCCTTGGTGTCGAAGGCGGTCGACGTGTTCGCCGGCGAGATCTGCAGGACACCGGCGTTGGTGATCTGCTTGAGCACCGCGAGCGAGACGTCCGAGGACGCCGCACCGACGATCACGTCGGCATTCGCCGCGAGCAGCTTGTTGGCCTGCTCGGGGGCGATGTTCGGCGTACCGTCGCCTGAGTCGGCCTCGGTGATGGTGACGTCCTTGCCGAGGACGCCGCCGGCCTTGTTGATGTCTTCGATGGCGAGCTTGACGCCGGCCGTCTCGGGCGGCTCGAGGAATGCCAGGTCACCGGTCTGCGGCAACAGGGTGCCGACCTTGAACTGTCCGTCGCTCTTGCCCGTGCCCTGCACCTGCTGGCCCGCGCTCGGCTTCGGGCTCTCGGTCACCTCACCGGTGATGTAGTCGGTGTTGTGGAAGGTGTTGTCCTCGCCGTACTCGAAGATGCCGATGGTGGCGGCGGACGGGCTACCCGTGTCGTTGAAGTTGATCGGGCTGCTCACGCCTTCGTAGTCGATGTCCTCACCGTTGCCGATGAGGTCGGCGCACTCCTTGAACTCCTCGCATTTGGTACCGGGAGGGCCGGAGACCGCCTGCATCTCCTTTGCGATGGCCTTCGGGTCATCGGTGTCGGCCTGCACAGCGGAGAGCGCGGTGACGATCGTCGCGTCGTACGACTCGGGGCCGTACGTGTAGCTGTCGAGGCTCTTGTCGATCGTCAGCAGCCGCTTGCGGAAGTCGTCGCCGAGCTCGGCGCCCGGGTAGGTCGCCTTGACGCCCTTGAGCGTGCCGGGGTCGAAGTCCTTGCTGTAGTCGGCGGTGTTGCCGTCGACGAAGTAGACCTGCTTGTTGCTCGTGGTCTGGCCGGCGGCCGCGGCACTGCCGCCGCTGTCGTCGCCGCCGCTGTCGTCGCTGCCGCCGTCGTCATCGCCGCCACAAGCGGCGAGGACGAGTGCGGTCGCCGCGGCTACCGCCGCAAGCCGGACCGCGGTTGAGGGGCGTCTCATGGATCCTCCGGGGTTGTTGTCTCGGACGCGTACTCGCGCACACGGGCGCTCGACTGGCGACCGTTTCAGTGCCTAGAAACTAGCGCGGATTTGTCACGCACATGCATCGGTTACGCGATCGTCGTTCGATGTTGCGAAGTTGTGACCTCACGACATCAGCCGTCGGCGTCGCGATCCTCGCCGGCACCGTCTGCGATACCGGGTCCGTGGTCGACAACGCCTTGTGCAACGGCCTTCATGGACAGCCGAAGATCCATCGCGGTCTTCTGGATCCAGCGGAAGGCCTCGGGCTCGGTCAACGTCAGTGACTCTTGGAGTACGCCCTTGGCCCGATCGACGAGCTTGCGTGTCTCCAGCCGCTCGGTGAGGTCGTGCACCTCGTCCTCGAGCTGGTTGAGCTCGACGTACCGGCTCACGGCCATCTCGATCGCCGGTACGAGGTCGGTTTTGCTGAACGGCTTGACGAGGTACGCCATGGCGCCCGCATCGCGTGCACGCTCGACCAGCTCGCGCTGACTGAACGCCGTCAGCATCACCACCGGGGCGATCCGTTGCGACGCGATGCGCTCGGCCGCGGCTATCCCGTCGAGCTTGGGCATCTTGATGTCCATCACGACGAGATCGGGTCGTACGTCTTCGGCCAGTTGGACAGCCTGCTCTCCGTCGGCGGCCTGGCCGACGACGTCATAGCCCTCCTCGGAGAGCATCTCGGCGAGGTCGAGACGGATCAGCGCCTCGTCCTCCGCGATCACGACGCGACGGGTCGGGGCGGTGGATCCTGCTGGCATCGGCACGTGAGAAGGTTATCCCGCGCCGCTCCTTCGTATGCAAGGGGCGCCAGCCGGGTTGGCGGAATAGGCAGACGCGATGGTCTCAAAAACCATTGTCCGAAAGGACGTGCGGGTTCAAGTCCCGCACCCGGCACCGCTCTGAGTCGTCAGCGTTTACATCGTGGGTAGCTTGCCGCCACGCGCGAGCGGCGCATTGCAGATCGTCGGCGACATGACCTCCGCCGGGCTCCCCCATCCCGCGCACTGGTAGTCGGAGTGCCCGTACCAGTCGTGGCCGAACTCGTGCGCAGCGAGCAGTGCGTCATCGTTCACACCGCCCATGTACAAGGCGATCCGCTGCCCCTGGCCCCAGTTGCAGCCGACGACGTTCGAACCGCCACCACAGTCGGTGATGTAGCCGTTACGACATTCGACGGGCGTTCCGCCGCCCTCAGTCAGGCCGTTCCACGCGGCGGCACCTTGGCGGATCGCGGCGGCGTACGGCTCGCACGATGCCTCGAGGTGGAAGCTGCGGGCGTTCGGTGTGTCCCAGCCGGGCCTCGGCTCGGCGATCGTGACCGAGTCGGTCGTGACGTCATGGACGGCAGGTGCCGCTCCTGCCTGGGTGACAGTGCCGGCGAATGCCGCAGCGACGATCGCGCCGAGAATCCCGAGCCTTGCGAAGACGTGCTTGATCATGCCGATCTCCTTAGTACGTCCGGGAGACCGGGTACTCCGACGCCTCCCACCACAGAGGGCACGTACGACATACCCAGAATGGGCGGCGGATATGCGGAGTCGGTCGAACCGATCGTTATTCGGTCGACTCGTCGCCGCGGTACGCCGGTGCGATCTCGTTGATCGCGTCACCCATCCGATGAATACGAAGGGCGTTCGTCGAGCCCGGAATGCCCGGCGGGCTCCCGGCGACGATCACCACCTGCTCACCCTCGGTGCAGTGACCGCTCTCCAGCAGACTGCCGTCGACCTGGCGCACCATCATGTCGGTGTGCTCGACCTCGCGCGCCCAGAACGACTCCACGCCCCAGGTCATCGCCAGCTGCTCGCGTACGACCGGGTCGGTCGTGAACGCGATGACCGGCACCCGCGAGCGATAGCGGGTGGCCCGTCGCGCAGAGTCGCCGGACGTCGTGAACGCAACGAGGTACTTCGCCTCGACCGCCTCTGCCACCTCGGCCGCGGCCTTGCAGATCACGCCGCCGCGGGTACGCGGATGCCAGTCGATCGCGGCCATCTGCGAAAGCCCGTGGTCTTCGGTGGACTCTACGATCCGAGCCATCGTCTGCACGGTCTCGATCGGGTACTGCCCCACGCTGGTCTCACCCGACAGCATCACGGCGTCGGCGCCGTCGAGCACGGCGTTGGCGACGTCGGAGGCCTCGGCGCGCGTCGGGCGCGGTGAGGAGATCATCGACTCGAGCATCTGCGTCGCCACGATCACCGGCTTCGCATGCGTACGCGCTCGCTCGATGATCTTCTTCTGCACCAGGGGCACGACCTCGAGCGGAAGCTCAACGCCGAGGTCTCCGCGTGCGACCATGAAACCGTCGAAGACGTCGATGATCTCCTCGAGGTTCTCGACCGCCTGCGGCTTCTCGATCTTGGCGATCACAGGCCGGAGCACGTCTTCTTCGCGCATGATGTTGCGTACGTCTTCGGCGTCCGCGGCGTTGCGTACGAACGACAGTGCGACGAAGTCGACTCCCGTACGCAGCGCCCACCGCAGGTCGCTCACGTCCTTATCGGACATCGCCGGCACGCTGACCTGTACGCCGGGCAGGTTGATGCCCTTGTGGTCGCTGACGGTGCCGCGGACCTCGACCTCCGTCTCGACCTCGGTGTCGGTGACCTTCGTCGCCCGCAGGCGCACCTGCCCGTCGTCGATCAGGATCTCGTCGCCAGGGTCGACGTCGCCGGGGAGTCCCTTGTACGTCGTCGAGCAGAACCCCGCGCTGCCTGTGACGTCGGCGACCGAGATGGTGAAGGTGTCACCTGGCTCGAGGGTCTGCGGCCCGTCGGCGAACGTACCGAGTCGGATCTTGGGGCCCTGCAGATCGGCGACGATGGCTATTGCCTTGCCGGTCTCCTTGCTCGCAGCGCGGACATGCGCGTACGAACGCGAGTGGTCATCGGTCGTGCCGTGGCTCAGGTTGAGCCGTGCAACGTCCATGCCCGCTCGCGCAAGCGCGAGGATGTCCTCGTACGAACTGGTTGCTGGGCCGAGAGTGCAAACGATCTTTGCTCTACGCACGCCACCACCCTAGGGGTTACCGGCCAGTCACCGGAAATTGTTCGCGGAAGAAACAAACCAGATTTCTCAACCTGGCCTTCACACGGCGAGCGGGCGCGCCGTCGGCGGGATCGGAGCGGGTAGTCCGCTCGTGCCCCCCAGGTAGGTGTCGACGCCGGCTGCACAAGAGCGCCCTTCGGCGAGCGCCCACACGATCAACGACTGGCCGCGCCCCGCATCGCCTGCGACGAACACGCCTTCGACGCTGGTCATGTACTCCTTGTCGCGCGCGACGTTGCCGCGTTCGTCGAGGTCGACTCCGAGCTGCTCGAGCAGACCCTCGCGCTGGGGTCCGGTGAACCCCATCGCGAACAACACCAGTTGAGCGGGGATCTCGCGTTCGGTGCCCTCGACCTCGGTCACCTTGCCGTCGACGAACTCGACCTCGACGATCCGCAGTGCCCGTACGTTCCCGTCGTCGTCGCCGAGGAACTCCTTCGTCGACACGGAGTACGTACGCTCGCCCCCCTCCTCATGGGCGGAGGCGACCCGATAGATCATCGGGTACGTGGGCCAGGGCTGGTTGTCCGGCCGGTCGTCCGACGGTCGGGGCATGATCTCCAGCTGGGTGACCGAGCGTGCGCCCTGTCGGGTTGCCGTACCGAGACAGTCCGCCCCGGTGTCACCACCGCCGATGATCACGACGTCCTTGCCCGTGGCGGTGATCTGATCGGTCACATCTTCGCCGAGCGAGGCGCGGTTCGACTGTGGCAGGTACTCCATCGCCTGGTGGATGCCGGACAGCTGCCGGCCCGGCACTGGGAGATCGCGGCGTACGGTCGAACCGATCGCCAACACGACGGCGTCGTAGCGCTCGCGAAGCGCCTGCCCGGTCAGCGTTTCGCCGACCGCGACGCCCGAACGGAACACCGTGCCCTCGCGCCGCATCTGGTCGATCCGCCGGTCGACCTGGACCTTCTCCATCTTGAACTCCGGGATGCCGTACCGCAGCAGCCCGCCGGGCTTGTCATCACGCTCGTACACCGCGACCGTGTGCCCGGCCCGGGTCAGCTGCTGTGCGGCCGCGAGTCCGGCGGGCCCGGACCCGATGACGGCAACGGTCTTGCCGGTCAGCCACTCCGGCGGCTCGGCCCGGACGAGTCCTTGGTCCCACGCCTTGTCGATGATCGCGACCTCGACGTTCTTGATCGTCACGGGATCGCGGTTGATGCCGACGACACATGCCGTCTCACACGGCGCCGGGCACAGCCGACCTGTGAACTCCGGGAAGTTGTTCGTCGCATGGAGGCGTTCGATCGCGCCCTCCCAATCGTCACGCCAGACGAGATCGTTCCACTCCGGGATGAGGTTGCCGAGCGGGCATCCGCTGTGGCAGAACGGGATGCCGCAGTCCATGCAGCGTCCCGCCTGCTCGGTGATGATCGGCAGCAGCGCACGCCCGGGCCCGCCAGGGTAGACCTCCTGCCAATCCTGCACGCGTTCGTCGACGGGGCGCCGCTCCGCAACCTCGCGCGGCGTATGCATGAATGCCTTCGGGTCAGCCATTGATCGCGGCCTCCATCATCTTCGCCGTGGTGTCGTCGTCGCTCAATCCGCCTTGTCTGGCTGCGTCTTGAGCCTCCAGCACCTTGCGGTACGTGACCGGGATGATTCGGGTGAACCGCGTCAGGCTCGCGCTCCAGTCAGCGAGCAGCGCCTCGGCCACCGTCGAACCCGTCTCTTCCTGATGACGTTGTACGAGAGCACGTAGCTCCTCTGCCTCGTCGGCTCGCAACGGGCTCAGCTCGACGAGCCCCGGGTTGACCCGCTGCTCGTCCAGATCGAGCACGTACGCGGTGCCTCCGCTCATGCCGGCCGCGAAGTTGCGGCCGGTTGCGCCGAGCACGACGGCGATGCCGCCGGTCATGTACTCGCATCCGTGGTCACCGACACCTTCGACGACCGCTGTCGCACCCGAGTTGCGTACGCAGAACCGCTCGCCGACCCGCCCGCGTACGAACATCTCGCCGGCGGTCGCGCCGTAGCCGATCACGTTGCCGGCGATGATCTGCTCCGAAGCTTCGAACGTCGATGCGCGATCGGGCCGGACGACGAGCCGGCCGCCGGACAATCCCTTGCCCAGATAGTCGTTGGTGTCGCCCTCGAGACGCAGCGTGATGCCGTTCGGCACGTACGCGCCGAACGACTGCCCCGCCGACCCGGTGAACGTGATGTCGATCGTGTCGTCCGCCAGACCTTCGCCACGATGCCGCTTAGTGACCTCGTGACCGAGCATCGTGCCGACAGTGCGGTTGACGTTGCGGATCGGCAGCTGCGCGCGTACCGGGTCGCCGTTGTCGAGAGCGTCGTACGAGAGCGCGATCAGCTCGTTGTCGAGGGCGCGTTCGAGACCATGATCTTGACCGCGCGTACGTCGCAAGGATGCGCCGTCGGCCACCTCCGGCTTGTACAAGATCGGCGAGAGGTCAAGCCCGCTTGCCTTCCAGTGCTTCACTGCGCGTCGAGCGTCGAGCGTGTCGACCTGGCCGATCGCCTCGTCGAGCGAGCGGAATCCGAGCTCGGCCAGCAGCTCGCGTACCTCTTGGGCGATGTACTCGAAGAACGTCACGACGAACTCGGCCTTACCGCTGTACTTCTCTCGCAGGGCACGGTTCTGGGTGGCGACACCGACCGGGCAGGTGTCCAGATGACAGACCCGCATCATGATGCAGCCACTCACAACGAGCGGAGCGGTCGCGAAGCCGTACTCCTCCGCGCCGAGCAGCGCGGCCACGACCACGTCACGACCGGTCTTGAGCTGCCCGTCTGCCTGAACCACGATGCGGTCACGAAGACCGTTGAGCAACAGGGTCTGCTGCGTCTCCGCGAGACCGAGCTCCCACGGACCGCCCGCATGTTTTAGCGAGGTGAGCGGCGACGCGCCCGTACCTCCGTCGTGACCGGAGATGAGCACGACGTCGGCGTGCGCTTTGGACACACCGGCCGCGACTGTGCCGACGCCCGTCTCCGAGACCAGCTTGACGTGTACGCGCGCCATCGGGTTCGCGTTCTTGAGATCGTGGATGAGCTGCTTGATGTCCTCGATCGAGTAGATGTCGTGGTGCGGTGGCGGCGAGATCAGCCCGACGCCCGGTGTCGAGTGCCGCGTCTTCGCCACCCACGGATAGACCTTGTGGCCGGGCAGCTGACCGCCCTCGCCGGGTTTCGCGCCCTGCGCGATCTTGATCTGCAGATCGTCGGCGTTCGTGAGGTACTCCGCTGTGACGCCGAACCGACCCGACGCAACCTGCTTTATCGCGCTCCGGCGCACCGGATCGTAGAGACGCTCGGAGTCTTCCCCGCCCTCGCCGGTGTTGGACTTCGCACCGAGCCGGTTCATCGCCACGGCGAGCGTCTCGTGCGCTTCCTGGCTGATCGAGCCGTACGACATGGCGCCCGTCGAGAAGCGTTTGACGATCTCACTGACCGGTTCGACCTCGTCGATCGGCACTGGCTCACGTACCCCGTCGCGGAATTGCAGCAGCCCGCGCAGCGTCATCAGCCGCTCGGACTGGTCGTCTACCAGCTTCGTGTACTGCTTGAAGATGTCGTAGCGGCCGGTGCGCGTCGAGTGCTGCAATCGGAACACGGTGTCCGGGTCGAACAGATGGGGAGCTCCGTCGCGTCGCCACTGGTACTCGCCACCGATCTCGAGCTGGCGCCGGATCAGCGGGATACCGTCGGTCGGGTACGCCTGTGCGTGCCTCGCGCGTACCTCTTCGGCGATGACGTCGAGCTCGATCCCGCCGAGCCGAGACGAGGTACCGGTGAAGTACTCGTCGACGAGACTCTGCGACAGCCCGATCGCCTCGAAGATCTGGGCACCCATGTACGACGCAACCGTCGAGACACCCATCTTGCTCATCACCTTGAGCACGCCCTTGCCCAACGCATGCACGAGGTTGCGCACCGCCTGCTCGGGCTCGATGCCGCTCAGGCGTACGCCCGATCGGGCGAGGTCTTCGGCGCTCTCCATCGCGAGGTACGGGTTGACCGCCGAGGCGCCGTAGCCCATCAGCAACGCGACATGGTGCACTTCGCGTACGTCTCCGGCCTCGACCACCATCGCGACCTGCGTGCGGGTCTTCTCACGTACGAGATGGTGATGCACCGCGCCGGTGAGCAGCAGCGACGGGATCGGCGCAAGCTCCGACGTCGCATGCCGATCGGACAGCACGATGATGCGCGCGCCGTTCGTGATGGCGTCGGACACCTCGTGCCTGATTTCGTCGAGGCGCTCCTCGAGCGCGTCACCGTCACCAGCAACGCGGTAAAGGCCTTGCACGACGTACGACTCGAAACCGGGCAGATCACCGTCGCGGTTGATGTGGATGATCTTGGCCAGCTCGTCATTGTCGATCACCGGGAACGGCAGCTGCACCATGCGGCACGACGCCGCGCTGGGGTCGACCAGATTGCGCTCGGGCCCGATCATCCCCGCGAGCGACGTGACCATCTCCTCGCGAATCGCGTCGAGAGGCGGATTCGTCACCTGTGCGAACTGCTGACTGAAGTAGTCGAAGAGCTGTCGCGGCCGGGCCGATAGGGCCGCGATCGGGGTGTCCGTGCCCATCGACCCGATCGGTTCGGCGGCTGTCTGCGCCATCGGCGCGACGAGTACGCGCAACTCCTCCTCAGTATAGCCGAACAGCTGCTGGCGGCGTTTGACCGAGGCAGGTGTATGCACGATGTGCTCCCGCTCGGGGAGGTCCTCGAAGCGGATGAGCCCGGAGTACAGCCACTCGTCGTACGGGTTCGCGGTGGCGAGCTCGGTCTTGATCTCATCGTCCTCGACGATGCGATGCTCCTGCAGGTCGGCGAGGAACATCCGTCCCGGTTCGAGGCGCCCCTTTCGTACGATCGACGCAGGGTCGAGATCGAGTACGCCGGTCTCCGAAGCGAGCACCACCAGACCGTCGTCGGTGACCCAGAAGCGCCCGGGACGCAGTCCGTTGCGGTCGAGCACGGCGCCGATCTGGTTGCCGTCGGTGAACACGACACATGCCGGGCCGTCCCACGGCTCCATCACCGCGGAGTGGAACTCATAGAACGCGCGGCGCCGCGGATCCATCTCCGGCTGGTTCTCCCATGCCTCCGGGATCATCATCATCACCGCGTGCGGGAGGCTCCGACCGCCCAGATGAAGCAGCTCCAGCACCTCGTCGAACGACGCCGAGTCGCTCGCCTCGTCGCTGCAGATCGGGAACAGCCGACTCAGATCGCCTGGGATGAGGTCGCTGTCCAGCATCGCCTCGCGCGCACGCATCCAGTTCCGGTTACCGCGCGCGGTGTTGATCTCGCCGTTGTGCGCAATGAACCGGAACGGGTGTGCGAGCGGCCAGCTCGGGAACGTGTTGGTCGAGAAACGGCTGTGCACCACCGCCAGCGCCGACGCAATCCGTTCGTCTCGCAGGTCGGGATAGAAGCCATCGAGCTGCTCGGTCGTCAGCATTCCCTTGTACGTAAGGGTTCGCGCCGACAGCGACGGGAAGTAGACGCCGAGCTCGTGCTCCGCCCGGCGCCGCAGACAGAATGCCTGCCGGTCGAGCGCAATACCGGTCACCCGGCCCGCTCCCCCGGTGACGAACAGCTGCGAGATCGTCGGCATACAGTCGGCCGCCGTCGCCCCGAGGATGCCGGGCTCGGTCGGCACCTCACGCCATCCGACGACCCGCAGCGACTCCTCTTCGGCGAGACTCTCGACTGCGAGCCGGGCCTTCGCGGCATCGGCCTCGTCGGCGGGCAGGAACGCCAGCCCGACCGCGTACGCGCCTCTCGGCGGCAGGTCGAAGTCGACCGCACCACGCAGGAACGTATCGGGGATCTGCATCAGGATGCCCGCGCCGTCGCCGGAGTCGGGTTCGGCGCCCGAGGCGCCGCGATGATCGAGATTGCGTAGCGCCGTCAGCGCCTTGTCGACGATGTCGTGGGTCGCATCGCCCGAGAGGGTCGCGACGAACGCAACGCCACACGCGTCATGCTCGTACGCGGGGTCGTAGAGCCCAACGGCTCGGCGAGATGCATGCATGGGCACCGCTCCTGTCGTCTGGGATCGAGATGCGGAGAGAATGTCCGTCATCGTGGTGGGACGACATTGGCCCAAGCCCATCCAGATTACATGACCGTACGACCCAGTCGCCAAATCGGCTCCCGCGTCGTTGGGGCTGCTTCCCCGATCCTTGGGTTGACACCTTCATCGTTTCTCGTTCGCTTCGGTGCAGACCGCTTTGGCGGCGACGAGGATCTCGCCGCGGTGGGTTGGGGTTGCTTGTCGGCTGTCCCGATCCGCCGGTTCCCCTGGTTGTTCATCTGCCTCGCCTGACCGCCCCAAAGATTCCTCAAGAATCTGCGTTTTCCCTTGTGGATAAGGCCTTCTGAGCACCGGTCTTGTCAGTGGCGGGTGGCATGATGCGGGGTATGAGGACGGCGAACCTGATCGACGACGTCGAGACCACCGACGGTCTCGACATCGCTGCGGCCGCGCGTGCTCAGCTCGCCCGCACCGAGGCCGCGCAGTTCGACGCGGTCCTTTCGTACCTGCGGCAAATCGCGTCCGAACCGCTCGCGCAGGCCGGTGGGGTGAACGAGTGGACCCGCTACGGCGGATCCGGCACCCCGGCGGTGTCGGAGTACGCGGTCGCCGAAGTCGGACCCGCCCTCGGCCTATCGGCCAACGGCGCCCGCGCCCTGATCGCGGACGCCCTCGATCTGGCCTACCGCCTCCCACGCCTGTACGCCTGTCTGCACGACGGGGTGGTGGATGCGTGGCGGATCCGGAAAGTCGCCCGCGCGACCCGGGAGTTCACCATCGCCCAAGCCGGCGACGCCGACCGACGACTGTCCGCTGCGAATGTCGACGGAACCCCGCTGATCGCACGAATCACCATGCCCCGGCTGCAGCTGGTGCTCGATCAGATCCGGTTCGTCGACGACCCCGACGGCGCCGAAAAGAAACGACGTGAAGCACGCAGGCGTCGGGGTGTCACGATCTGGTTCGAAGACGGCGTCGCCCACATTGCCGGCACCCTGTCGGTTGACGACGGGCAGCGTCTCGACCAACGCCTCGATCAGTTGGTCGAGTCGATGCGGTTCCTCGGCGACCAACGTCCCGACCACATCCTCCGATCCGTCGCAATGGGCATGGTTCATGAACCCGACAGCCTCGACGACCTCTACGCCCTGGTCGCCGACAAAACCGACGACGACACCGCAGCGGATGTACCAGCCGAACCCGAATCGCGGCCCGAGCCTGAGCCTGAACCACGCGGGCGTCGTCGCGGTCGCCGTCGTGGGCTGCGCGAGACCGTGCTCTACGTCCATTACGACCGGTGCTGGGGCACCTGGTCCCTCGACGACGTCGGCGCCATCACCCGGTCTGAAGCCGAACAGATCCTCGGCAAATCATCACGGATCGTCGTCAAACCCGTCATCGACTTAGAGACCACGATCTCGACCACCGGCTATGTCGCCCCACCCCGGCTGCGGGAACAGACCGCACTGATGAACGGCCTGACGTGCACCTTCCCGTACTGCAACCGTCCCGCGAAACTCGGCGACTACGACCACATCCGCAACTACACCGACGGCGGCCCGACCGACTCACGAAATGGACACCGGCTTTGTCGGTTCCATCACCGGGCCAAGACATTCACCGCCTGGACCGTGTCGTCACCGGCACCCGGAATCTGGTTGTGGCTGTCACCGGCAGGCCGTTCGTACCTCGTCACAGCCGGCACCACCACCAAACTCCCCGGCCGAACCGACACAACCGTTCCAGAGAAACGAAAACCCAGCGCCGCCTGATACCCCGCCACCTGAGCATCACCGTGGCGGGGCACAGGCATGCCCACGTGCAGAATCCTCGGACTCAGCAGCCCGTCACGGTCGGGTCCGACGCTGTTCGCAACGGCCGCGCACGAGCAAGGCGCGTCCGAGGGCCGCAACCGTCGCGATGCAGAGCATCGTACGAACGACGTTCCACACGACCCACGTCTGCTCGAACCGCTCACGCACATGGGCGAGATTGTTGATCTGGTCGGGATCGCCCGCTCGATCGATCTCGTCGTTGAGCGGAATGTGGATCGCACCCGTGATCAGCAACGCCGCGACGTAGAGGGCGAGTGCCGCGATGACCCACGCAGCCGCCCGGCTCCCGTCGACGCGAAGCTGCAGCACGGTCGCCAGGATCAGCAACGGCAATGCCAACGTGAAGGTGATCGGGAAGACCGGGTTTTCATTGAACCGCTGGTTGATCAGTACGAAGGTGTGATCGTCGACTCCGCCCAGATTGGGCATGACCGCAGCGGCGAAGGTGAAGCTGAGCCCGGCGACGAGCGTCATCATGAGCAGAGCCGAACCGAGCGCGAAGCCCGTCCAGACGTCGGCGCCCGATCGGGTACGGACGCTTCGCGCATGCTGTTGGTACGTCGCCATGATGTGTTCCTCCGGGTTCGGTCGAGTGCAGCTTCGTATCAGCAACTCTCGCTGCATCGACCGGCCCCGAACATGGCCTACCGTCTCGCCGGCATACGCATTCGTACCGCTCGGAGGCCGCGACTCAGATCGACGTGCCCGCTGCGAAGTGGCGTACGAGGCGCCGATGACGGTGCCGGAAGAGTGCGGCGAGCACGACGCGCAGCAGCCCGCCCAGTGGACGGAACGCCCACCTCGGGGAAAAGGTCACCACGTCGACAACCTGGGAGCCGCCGTCCGGCCCCGCGGTGACGGTACGGTCATGAACCCAGCGACGCATACTCGCCATCGTCGACTCCTCGCGGAACCGGTGTCCGTGCTCGACGAGGCTGACGCAGAGGTCGTCGTAGTCGAACGGCACGACCCCGAGGAGCCGAAGCCAGGCACGCCCGATCGGCATACCGACGTCAAGCGTGTCGATCGTGACTCCACCGGCTCCACGGGGAAGGGACATCGTCATCCACGGGCGCAGCTCGTCGTTGATGCCCTCGGGCGTGACGACCCGAGCCCAAACGCTCGCGGGCGGTGCCGCCACCGTGCTGCGCTGTACGAACGTCCAGGTCTGGCGCATCGTCACTTCGAAGCATCAAGCCTTGTCTGCGGCATCCTCATCGGCGGTGTCGGCATCGTCGGACGACGCCTCATCCGTGGCACTCTCATCGGCGTCGGAGTCATCGTCGGCGTCACCCGCGTCAGTCTCGTCGACGTCCTCATCATCGGCGTCACTCGCGTCCGACTCGGCTACGACGTCGTCATCATCCGCGCCCTGGTCGTCATCCCATTCCTGAATGACCTCTTCGCGGCCCGGGTGGCGGCGCCCCATCCAGACGAAGTACACGAGCGCGAGGCAGAACACAACGATCGACGTCCACACGTTCAGCCGCATGCCGAGGAAGTGATGGGCGTCGTCGATCCGAAGTGTCTCGATCCAGCCACGACCGACGGTGTAGATCATCACGTACAACGCCATGATCCGGCCGTAGCCAATCTGGTAGCGCTTCGCGACCCACAGCAAGACGAAACCGCCGACCAGCGCCCAGATCGACTCGTAGAGGAAGGTCGGCTGGAACGTGTCGTACTGCTCGTACCCCGGCGGGCGGTTCTCCGGCGCGATCTCGAGACCCCACGGCTTGTCGGTCGGCTTGCCGAAGAGCTCTTGGTTGAACCAGTTGCCCCAACGCCCGATCGCCTGAGCGAACAGGATGCCCGGCGCCATCGTGTCGGCCATGGCCGCGAAGCTGGCGTTCGCTCGGCGGCACGCGATGTACGCACCGACTGCGCCGAGGCCGATCGCGCCCCAGATGCCGAGGCCGCCCTCCCAGATGTAGAGCGCCTCGATCGGACGACCGTCACCGGAGAAGTACAGCTCCGGGTTGGTCGCGACGTGGTAGAGCCGGGCGCCGACCAGGCCGAACGGGATCGCCCAGACCGCCATGTCGCCGACCATGCCCGGGCGGCCACCGCGGGCGACCCAGCGGCGCTCGCCGAGCCAGATCGCGACGACGACACCGGCGATGATGCACAGGGCGTACGCCCGGAGGGGAAGGGGCCCGAGCTCCCAGACGGCGTCGGAGGGACTCGGGATCGAGGCAACAGTCATCGACGACAGGCTATCCGGCGGCCGTACGCGCGCGCTCGACGCCTGCCCGAAGATCGGCGGCGAGCGTGCGTACGGCTGCGATCCCGTCGTCGGCGGGCACATCGAGAAGGCAGCGGACGAGAGCCGAGCCGACGATCACCGCATCGGAGTACGCACCGACCTCGGCCGCCTGATCGCCGTTGCTGACCCCGAGACCCACCCCGATCGGCAACTCGGTCACCTCACGCAGTCGTCCGACCAGCTCCGGCGCCCGCCCGCTCGTCTGCGCACGCGCACCGGTGACACCCATGACCGCGGTCGCATATACGAAGCCACTCGCTGCCCGCGCCGTCAGTGCAAGGCGTTCGTCACTCGACGACGGCGCGACGAGGAAGACCTGCTCGAGCCCGAGCCGGGTGGCGGCCTCGGTCCACTCCCCCGCCTCCTCCGGAATGAGGTCGGGTGTGATCAAGCCCGTGCCGCCGGCACTGTGCAGTGTGTCGGCGAACCGACTCATGCCGTAGCGCTCGACGGGGTTCCAGTACGTCATCACGACAGTAGCCGCGCCTGTCGCCGCAGACGCACGAACGACCTCGAACACATCGCTCGTACGCAGACCTGCCGACAGCGCCCGATCGGCAGCCGCCTGGATCACCGGACCGTCCATCACCGGATCGCTGTACGGGAATCCCACCTCGACGATGTCGACACCTGCCTCGACCATCGTCTCGATCGCACGGATCGACGTGGGGACATCTGGGAACCCCGCCGGCAGGTAGCCGACGAGTGCCGGTCGCCCCTCATCGGCCAGCCGGGCGAACGTCTGCGTGAGGGTGGTCATGCCTGCTCCCCGCTGGTCTCGTCCAGCAGCCCGAAGTACGTCGCCGCCGTGTGTACGTCCTTGTCCCCGCGGCCCGAGAGGTTCACCAGGATCGTGGAGTCGGGGCCGAGCGACGATGCCAGCCGCAGCGCACCGGCGACGGCATGTGCCGACTCGATCGCGGGGATGATGCCCTCGGTCTTGCACAGCAGGTCGAACGCCGCCATCGCCTCGTCGTCGGTGACCGGCTCGTAGTCGACCCGCCCGGACTCCGCGAGGTAGGCATGCTCGGGGCCGACACCGGGATAGTCGAGTCCGGCGGAGATCGAATGCGACTCGACGGTCTGCCCGTCGTCGTCCTGCAGCAGGTACGAACGCGCACCGTGCAGTACGCCGACCTCGCCCGCGGTGATCGTCGCCGCATGCCTGCCGGTGTCGAATCCCTCACCGCCGGCCTCGTACCCGACCAGACGCACGTCGGCGTCATCGAGGAAGCCGGCGAAGAGCCCGATCGCGTTGGAGCCGCCACCGACACAGGCGACGGCGGCATCGGGCAGCGAGCCGGTGAGCTCCAGGCACTGCGCACGGGCCTCGTCGCCGATACCGCGGGCGAAGTCGCGCACCATCGCGGGGAACGGATGCGGCCCGGCAGCCGTGCCGAACAGGTAGCTGGTGTGCTCGACGTTGGTCACCCAGTCGCGAAGCGCCTCGTTGATGGCGTCCTTGAGGGTGCGGCTGCCCGTCGTGACCGGTACGACCTCCGCACCGAGCATCTGCATCCGGGCGACGTTCAAGGCCTGTCGCTGCGTGTCGACCTCGCCCATGTACACGACGCATTCGAGGTCGAGGTACGCGCAGGCCGTCGCCGATGCGACACCGTGCTGACCGGCGCCGGTCTCGGCGATCGCCCGCGGCTTGCCGATGCGTTTGGCGAGCAGCGCCTGGCCGAGGACGTTGCGGATCTTATGGGCACCCGTGTGGTCGAGATCCTCACGTTTGAGCAGGATCCGGGCACCCGCGGCGCGCGACAGTCGCTTCGCGTCGTACAACGGACTCGGCACGTTCGCGTACGTACGCAGCATGTGGTCGAGCTCCGAGCGGAACTCGGTGTCGACCATCGCCTCGCGCCAGGCGGTCTCGAGCTCGGCGAGCGGCGCCATCAGCGCTTCGGGCATGAACCGGCCGCCGAAGCGTCCGAAGTGGCCGACCTCATCGGGCAGCGTGGTATGGGGATGCGGGGTCATGGTGGGTCCTAGAGTCGAGTCGTGATGGTGCGCGGAGCGGCCGCGATCACCATCGGTGGTGCAGCGCCGGGTGCGCGCCGGCGGCGACCAGATCGGCGACCGAGGAACGCGGGTTGTTGTCGCGCACCAGACTCTCGCCAACGAGTACGACATCGGCGCCCTCGCGCGCGTACTCGATCACGTCATGAGGCCCGCGTACTCCGGACTCGGCGACGCGTACGACGCCCTCGGGCACCTGCGGGGCCAGCCGGGCGAACGTATCGCGGTCGACCTCGAGGGTCTTGAGGTTGCGAGCGTTCACGCCGATGAGCTTCGCATCGGCATCGAGGGCCCGCTCGAGCTCCTCCTCGTTGTGCACCTCGACCAGCGGGGTCAGGCCGATCGACACGGCTCGCTCGACGAGCCCGACGAGGGCGTTCTGGTCGAGCGCGGCCACGATCAGCAAGGCGAGGTCGGCGCCCGCGGCGCGTGCCTCCCACAGCTGGTACGAGCTGACGATGAAGTCCTTACGCAGCACCGGGATGCCGACCGACCGGCGTACCGCACGCAGGTCGTCGAGTGTGCCGCCGAAACGCCGCCGCTCGGTGAGCACACTGATCGCGGCGGCGCCGCCGGCCTCGTAGTCGCCGGCCAGACCGGCGGGGTCCTTGATCGGCGCCAGCGCACCCTTGCTCGGGCTGGCGCGCTTCACCTCGGCCAGGATCGAGACGCCCTTGCCGCGGAAGATCGGCATCGGGTCGAGCGCGGGGTCCTGCTTCTCGGTCGCCCGCTTCAGATCGTCGAGCGAGACCTGGGACATGCGCTCATCGAGATCCTCGCGTACGCCGGAGAGGATGTCACCGAGTACCGACATGACACCTCACTTCGACCGGACTGCGTGAACGACCTCGCGCCACCAGGGTAGCGATGCTGTTCCTCAGCGCTGGAGGGGGTCGGCTCCTGCACGCGCGGGAGCGGCAACCGGCGCGCTCAAGATGTGTCGATGGTCAGCGACTCGACCCGTGACCCGGTAGCCTGCGACTCGCAAATCTACGACTCGGAAGGTTTGAACAGATGAGCAGCAACCAGCCGCCTCCCCCAGGCGGGCAGCCGCCGCAGGGCCCGCCGCCCGGTCAGCCGCCCCAGGGCCCGCCGCCCGGTGGTGGCTATCCGCCGCCCCCGCCCGGTGGTGGGTATCCGCCACCAGGTCCGCCACCAGGAGGCGGTTATCCGCCCCAGGGTCCGCCGCCCGGAGGGGGCTACCCACCACAAGGACCCCCACCAGGAGGTGGCTACCCGGGTCCCGGGTACGGCGGCGGCCCACAGCCGTTCAGTATCGGCAACGCGTTCAACTACGGCTGGGCGAAGTTCACCCAGAATGTCGGAACCATCATCCTGGCCGCGCTCGCCTGGATCGGCATCCTGATCGTCTTCTACATCCTCTGGTTCGTGCTGCTGAGTGCACTGGGTGTCGGTCTGTCGGCCAGCTTCGAGGTCGACTCCGACGGCAACTCGTCCAGCAGCGGTGGCGGCTTCTTCGGCGTGATGCTGATCGGCGCACTGATGACCATCGTCCCGGCGATCGTGGCGGGCGTCATGCAAGCCGGCATCCTGCGCGGGGCACTGCAGATCTCGTACGGCCGAGAGTTCACGGTCGGCACGACCTTCGGGTTCGACAATGTCGGGCGCGTGATCGGCGCAGCGCTCATCATCGCCGTCATGACCGCGGTCGGGTCGATGCTCTGCTACGTCCCGGGCCTGATCGTCTGGTTCTTCACTCAGTTCACGATGTTCTTCATCGTCGACAAGGACATGTCGATCGTTGATGCGCTCAAGGCGAGCGCATCATTTGTGAACAGGAACCTCGGCACTTTTGTCGGCTTCTTCATCTGCTCGCTCATCGCGTACTTCGTCGGCGGGCTGTTGTGCGGCGTCGGTCTGCTGCTGGCGATCCCGGTCGTGATCCTCGCCCAGACGTACGCGTACCGCGTGCTCCAGGGCGAGACCGTCGCACCGTAAGGAGACGATCGCACGATGACCCTTCGACCAGGGTGGTACCGCGACCCGGTCGACGACTTCGAATGGCGCTGGTGGAGCGGCCGGGAGTGGACGCAGGACGTCCGCACCGGCCGCTTCACCACGACCAGCCCGGTCGAGCCAGGCGCCGTTCCCGAGCAGGAGTCGGTCGTCTGGACCGACGGTCACTACACCTTCACCACCCACGCCGCCCATGTCAGCGAACGCGGGCATCCGGTCGTACTCCCGTGGTGGGCTGTCGCCCGCGTCTGGCCGACCATCTCCGCGTTGGAGTCGACCAGCGGCACCGGCACGATCGTGCTGTACATCGCGTACCCCGGCTACACCGACCGTGCCGAGTGGCGCCTGAAGCGGGTACCGGATCCCGACCGCGTGCACGCGATCGCGTACACCTGGATGCGCCGGCACCGCATCGCCGCAGGCTACGGCTGATCGCTGGACCTCACGGCGCCAGAGCGGCTCCGAACGCGAGGTTTCGGACGACCGTGAAGGCCACGGCGACCAGGCCGACCGCGAGCAGGGTGCGGGGGCCGATCTGGAACGTACGCGCCGACCGCCCGCGCCATCGCCGGGCTGCCCAGTAGCAGAAGTAGCCGACCGACAGGACCACGATCACGACCGCGAGCACATTGCTCGACAGCGCGTCGCCGATCCGCAGGGCGGTGAGGTCGTGCGTCGCGCGTAGGCCACCGCACAGCGGACACCACCAGCCGGTCAGCTCATGGAACGGGCACAGTCCGTACGCGCCGCCCGTATGCGGGCTGCGCACCTGCAATGCGGCCAGAGCGGCGACGCCGACGCCGCCGAGCGCCAGCACCGTACGACGATCGCGTCGTACCGTTGCGTCGGGAGTCACCTACCCACCATAGAGGCGGGCGTCTGGTCGGGTGGTCGTCGGCTTGGGCTTCTCTGCGACTACGGTTCAGCTGCTTGGCGACTTCGTATCACTTTAATATGGGTACGGGGTAACGTTCGGTTTCTGCGCCACTTCCGTACCAGTAGTCGCTGGCGTACCAACGGGCACGGCAACGTCCCGCCTTGCACGGCGTACCTGCCATGCAAGGCGGCACTTCACCATGTCTACTTGGTGAACCACCACCGCCAACCCCGCAAAAGCCAGCCGAAACGGGAAAGCCGGCAAGCAACCGAGCCACGTAGCCGCGGCTCCCGCGTCGCCGCGTCTTTTGCCGGGCCGAATGAAGCGGGAAGAGTCGACAGCGACAAGGAATTGGGCAGGCGGGTGGTCGCACCGAAAAAGCGCGAGAAGCCGACAGCGAACCCGAGTCCGGCAGGCGGGTAGCCGCTGCGCGCGGAAGCGGCCGAACCTAGTGCGCTGACTCCGAGGAGCCGAGGCCGGCGGCCGACATGATCTTGCCGACGATCCCCGCAACGACCATCACGACGAGCCCGATGCAGAAGATGACGGGCGTGAAGTCGGGGATGGTGCCGACGGCCGAGATGGTGAAGCCGATGAGGAACACCGCGACAGCCGTCCATGCCGCGGGAGAGGAACCATGTTGGCCGGCCATCTGACAAACCTCGCTCTGTGCGGTGGAGAATCGACGATCCGATTGTCTATGACGCGTGGTTGCGGCTAGGCGGTGGGGTCGTCGCCTTCGTCGAGTGCCTTCCACAGGTCGGCGACATCGCGGTCCTCGGGCTCCGTCGTGTCGGCTACCGGCGTACGCGCGCCGGGTGCCTCGTAGCGCTTGCCCATCCGCGGCCAGCGCGGCGCGTACGCGACCACGAGGCACCCCACGGCCACTGCGATCGCGGACGCGGCGGCGGCGATCCACCGCCAGATGCTGTGATCGGCGGCGGCGACGTACCCATCGGCCTGTTGCTCCCCGCCCGTCATCGACGTCGACGAGACGACCGCCTCGTGCAACGCGTCGTCGATTGCGGAGCCCGCGATCACGCTCGCGACCAGTGCCGAGCCTGCGGCGAGGACGATGACGACGCCGACCGCTCTGCGCAGCCACCCGCCCGATGCGATGACCGCGATGGATCCGGCCATCACGACGAATGCCATCGCTCCGACGACGGGCAGTGCGGTCGAACCCGTCACGCCCACGTCGTCGGAGGTCATGCCCGACGGCGCTACCTCGACCGAGGCCCAGGTACGCGAAGCGGCCCAGATCATCACCGCGCCGGCGGCGATGCCGGCGATGACCGCGATGCCGTAACTGCGCCGATCGCGCGGCTGTGTGGTCACGACAGGTCCAGGCGGTCGGAGTCGAAGCAGGTGGTCGTACCCGTGTGGCATGCGGGGCCGACCTGGTCGACCTTGACCAGCAGCGTGTCGCCGTCGCAGTCCAGCCGCACCTCACGAACGGTCTGGGTGTGCCCGGACGTCTCGCCCTTCACCCAATACTCCCCGCGACTGCGGCTCCAGAACGTCGTACGGCCGGTGCTGAGCGTACGGGCGAGAGCGACGTCGTCCATCCAGCCGACCATCAGTACGGCAAGCGAGGTCGCATCTTGGATGACGGCCGTCACCAGGCCGCGGTCGTCGCGCTTCAGCCGGGCCGCAACGGCCGGATCGAGCTCTGCAGTCACTGGTCCAGTCTCGCAGCCGACTCCAGGTGACTCTGCGCTACCCAGCTCGCATGCAGCCGGGTGTAGATGCCCGATGCGGTCACGAGGGTCGCGTGGTCACCCTGCTCGACGATCCGGCCGGCATCGAAGACGAGGATGCGGTCGGCGACCTCCGCCGTCGACAGCCGGTGCGCGATCGTGACCGACGTACGGCCCGACAACAGGCGCTCGAGCGCCCGGGTCGCCCGCAGCTCCGTCTGCGGGTCGACCGCGCTCGTCGCCTCGTCGAGCACGAGCAGATCGGGGTCGGCAAGGTACGCACGGGTGAGAGCGACCAACTGCCGCTCCCCCGACGACAGCGACTCACCGCGTTCGCCGACCTCCGTCTCGAGTCCGTCGGGCAGGCCGTCGAGCCATTCACGGAGCTCCAGGCTCTCGATCGCCGCCAACAGCTCGGCATCGGTCGCATCGCGTTTGCCGTACCGCAGGTTCGCTGCAAGCGTCGCGTCGAAAAGGAAACCCTCCTGCGGCACCATCACGACCCGTCGTCGTAACGACGCGAACGCGATCGTGCGAAGGTCGTGCCCGCCGACCAGCACCTCACCGTCGGTTGGGTCCATCAGCCGGGTGAGCAGCTTCGCGAAGGTCGTTTTGCCCGATCCCGTCTCGCCGACGACGGCGATGCGCTCGCGCGGCTCGATGGCGACGTCGACATCGAGCAGCACCAGCGACCCGCCGGGATATCCGAACTGCACATCGCGGAACTCCGCGCCGAGGGACTCATGCGGCAGCACAACACCCGCCTCGCCCGGGTCGACGACGTCGGCGGGTGTTTCGACCAGGTCGATCACCCGCCGCCAGGAGGCGATCGCGTTCTGCGCCTCGGTCAGTACCTGAGTGGCGATCTGGACCGGGCCGACGAACAACGACACCAGGAACGCGAACGCGATCACAGTGCCGATCGACAGCTGGCCCGCGAGTCCGAGCAGGACGCCGACGACGATCACGAACGCGTTCGAGAGCCCGCCGGCAACGCCGGCGGCGGCGAACGTGACCGCGACGAGGCGCTGCGCGCGCACGTTCGCGCGCAGGTTGGTGTCGATGCCCGCATCGATGCGGCGCTGCGTGCGACGCTCGATGTTGTACGCGCGTACGACCGACGCTCCGACGACGGGCTCGGCGATGACGGCGAGCATCTCGCCGACCGTGTGGCGAACGTGGTCGTACGCCGCGGACAACCGCGGCTGGAAGTAGCGCAGGCTCCACAGCAGCGGCAGGAAGCACACCCACACGATGATCGTGAGCTGCCAGGAGTAGTACGCCATGATCACGGTGGCGACCAGCATCTGGCCGACGCTAACGACGATCATCATCCCGGTGAACTGCACGAACAGCGACACCTGGTCGATATCGGAGGTCACCCGCGAGACCAGCGATCCGCGGCGTTCGGAGTTCTGAGTCAGCATCGACAGATCGTGTACGTGCCGGAATGCGGTGATGCGCAGCTGGGCGAGTCCGCGCTCGCTGGCGACGAACAACCGCACCTTCGTCGCGTACGCGCAAGCACCGGTGATCGCGACGATCACGGCCGCCCCCGCGACGTACGACCACACCGTCGATCGGTCGACGCCGCCCTCGAAGCCCTTGTCGACCATCACCTGGATGACGATCGGGACGACCGAGCTACCGATCGTGCTCAACGCGGCAAGTAACAGGGTCACGCCGATGCCGTCGCGCAGTGCCGGTGAGCGTCGGACCCCCTGCCGGATCACCTGCCACGCCGTCATCTCGGCGGCGTCGATACCTGGTCGGCTACTCATTGGCCGGCTCCGCCTCTCGGGCTTGGTCATAGGCGTCGACGAGGTCGCGGTATGCCGCGTTGCGAAGGGCCAGCTCCTCGTGCGTGCCGCGATCGGCGATCCGCCCGTCGGAGAGGAACACGACCTCGTCGGCGAGCCCGATCGTCGCCTTGCGGTACGCCACGACCAGCACGGTCGGGCCGGACTCGCCCGTTGTCGTCTCTGCCAACGAGTGCAGGATGCGTTGTTCGACCTCCGGGTCGACGGCGCTCGTCGCATCGTCCATGACGAGCAGCCGGGGCCGGCGGACGAGCGCACGGGCGAGGGCCAGCCGCTGGCGCTGCCCACCGGACAGGGTCGTGCCGCGCTCCCCCAGCTCCGTGTCGAGACCGTCCGGTAGAGCACGTACGAAGGAATCGGCCTGTGCGACGCTCAGGGCGGCCCAGATCTCGTCGTCTGCGGTGTCGGCGCCCAGGGCGATGTTGTCGCGAACCGTGTCATCGAAGATGAACGTCTGCTGAGGTACGAGCGCGATCGCAGCGGCCAGCGACTCATGGGTCAGATCGCGAAGATCGACGTCGTTGATCGTGATCGCGCCCCGTTGCGGGTCGACCAACCGAGTGACGAGCGACGCCAACGTGCTCTTGCCCGAACCGGTCAGGCCGACCACCGCGACGACCCGGCCGGGTTCGACGTCGAGGTCGAGCCCGCTGAGTACGGGCGCGTGGCGCCCACCGTGACCGAACTCGACATCGCGCAAGGAAAGCCGCGCCGGCTCATCTGGCAGGTTGCGTTCGCCGTAAGGCATCGAACCCTGTGCGTTCAGCACCGACGTCACGCGGTTCCAGCCGACGACGCTGCGCGGTAGTTCACCGAGGACCCAGCCGAAGGCGCGTACGGGGAAACCCACCACGATGAACAGGTACGCGACCTGCACGACATCACCGGGAGCCGTCGCTCCGCTCAGCACCCGTTCGACGCCCAGCACGACGACCAACAGCACACCGAGGTTCGGCAGCGCCTCGAGAATCGGGTCGAACAGACTGCGAATCCGGCCGGCCGAGATGTTGGCGTCGCGAAGATCCTCGGTCACCTCGGTGAACCGCTCGGTCTCGTCGGCCTCGCGGCCGAGCGCCTTGACCACGAGCGCACCGTCGAACGACTCGTGCGCGACGGCGGAGACGTCGGCACGTAACGCCTGTGCGCGGGTGACTCGCGGAGACAGTAGGCGTTGGTAACCGACGTTGATGAGGAACAGCAGCGGGAAGATCACCAACCCCACCAGGGTCAGCACCCAGTCGGCGAGCAGCATCACGACGACCGAAACGACGAGCATCGCGACGACGCCGAGCGCCATGGGCAGCGGCATCATCACCGCCCAGGTCGCCTCGACATCGGCATTGGCATTCGACAGCAGCTGACCGGTCGGATGACGTTGGTGCCACCACACGGGGAGTTCCAGATAGCGGCGCGTCACGCGGCGGCGGTAGTCGGCCATCAGTCGGAAGTAGACGATTCCGCCGATCAGGCGCCGTGCGACGATGCCGAAAGCACGAAGCAGCGCGACCGACACGAACATCAGCACGGCGACGACCGACGCACCGACGACTAGCTCACCGTCGGCGAACGACGGCGAGATGACGTGGTCGGTTGCCCACCCGAGCACCCATGCGTCGGCGACTGTCATGGCGCCGTAGACGACGCTGCCGACCAGGGCGAGCGTGAACATCGCTCGTTGCTCGCGCATACCCGTCGCGAGAACCGTGAGACCCCGTCGGGTCGTATCGGCTCCGGGCCGCGTACTCATCTGTCCCCCTCTTCGCGTGCCGGCACTACCGGACGTCGTGCCCGGCACTGCGTAGGGCCGCCTTGACATCGCCGATCGAGAAGTCGCCGAAATGGAAGACACTCGCGGCAAGGACTGCGTCGGCGCCGGCGTCGACGGCGGCGACGAAGTGTGCGACGTCACCGGCACCGCCGCTGGCGATGAGGGGTACGTGAACCTGCGGGCGTACCGCTCGGATCATCTCGACGTCGAATCCCGCTCTCGTACCGTCGGCGTCCATCGAGTTCAGCAGGATCTCGCCGACGCCGAGCTCGACCGCTCGCTGCGCCCACGCGACCGCATCGAGGCCGGCGCTGGTCCGGCCACCACGAGTCGTGACCTCGAAGCCGGACGGCTGGTCGCCGCGGCGCGCATCGATGCTGAGCACCAGCACCTGGCTGCCGAACCGCGATGCGATCTCCGCGATGAGGTCGGGGCGATCGACCGCCGCGGTGTTGACCCCGACCTTATCGGCTCCGGCGCGAAGCAACCGGTCGACGTCATCGACGCTGCGGACGCCGCCGCCGACGGTGAGCGGTATGAACACCTCACCCGCCGTGGCGTGCACTACGTCGTACGTCGTGTCACGAGCATCGGAGGATGCGGTGATATCGAGGAACACCAACTCGTCGGCGCCCTCGCGCCCGTACACACGCGCCATCTCCACTGGGTCGCCTGCATCGCGCAGGGCGGTGAAGTTCACGCCTTTGACGACTCGGCCCGCGTCCACGTCGAGGCACGGGATCACACGTACTGCAAGGCTCACCGGGCGAGCCTACCCAGGCCCTGCGACAAGACGCTGCCCCCACCCGTTCGGGCGGGGGCAGCGTCGGATGCCTCGACGACTACAGCGGGAACTTGCCGAGGGTGCGAGTCTTTCCGTTGAACTTGCAGTTGAGGTCGGTCTTCTTCACCGAGCCGAGCACGGGCGGAGCGAGCCGCGCGTGGATCTTGAACTTCTTCGGTGCGAGAAGGCTCAGCTTCTTGGTGCCCTTCTTGATCTTGTACGCCTTGGCCTTGCCGTTGGTCGGGATGCGCATCTTGCCCTTCTTGGGCACCTTGCGCCAGGGCGACTTCAGGCCCTTGACCGGCATCTTCGTCACGCCGCCGGGTTTGCTGACGACATCGAACTTGACGTCGGCGCTGCCCCTGACCCGCTTCACGCTCAGATCCTTGCGGACCTTCTTGACCAGCTTCTTCGGCATGACGAGCGTCAGCTTGATCGCCTTGGGCGTGACCTTCGTACCGGTCTTGAACTTGCCCGAGAACTTCGCGCTGCCATCGACGAGGAACTGCTGCGGCCCTCCGACGATCTGATCGACCACGCTGTTGGTCGCCTTGCACTTGTACTTGACGCCCTTCTTGCTGAGCGTCACCGTCCGAGCGGCGTCTGACTGGCCATCGGCGGCATTGACCGGGCCGGCGCTCATCGCGCCGCCGGTGAGCGCAACGGCGCACGCGGCAGCTACGCCGACGGACATTCGTTTGGCTCGGGTGGACTTCGAAGCAGACTGCACGGATTCCCTCCAGGTTTTTCGGTTCGTGACCTGCGTCACCGTTCCCCGTAAATGGAGGTTACACCGGACGTCCGGGGCAGAGTCAACGGTTTGGACGCAGGTTCGACATAGGAGTGAACAGAAACCGCCCCCGCCGGATCGGCGGGGGCAGTCTCTGTTCGGTCCGTTGAGTGCTACTTCATCAAGGTGCCCAGCTTGCGGCCCTTGCCGTTGAACTTGCACTTCAGATCGGTCTTCTTCACCGACCCGAGTACTGGCGGTGCGAGCCTGGCGTGGATCCGGAACCGCTTCGGTGCGAGGAGCTTGAGGCTCTTCGTACCCTTCTTGATCTTGTACGCCTTGGCCTTGCCCGTCACCGGGATGAGCATCTTGCCCTTCTTGGGCACCTTCTTCCAGCCCGACCTCAGACCCTTGACCGGGACCTTAGTGACGCCGCCCGGCTTCGCCTTGAAGTCCCAGCCCATCTTCGCGCTGCCTCGGACGCGCTTGACGCTCAGGTCCTTGCGAACCTTCTTGACCAGCTTCTTCGGCAGCACCAGCGTCAACCGCTGCTTACCGGACTTGATCGTCGTACCCGGCTTGAACTTGCCCTTGAAGCTGCCCTTGCCGTTGACCTTGAACTGCTGCGGCCCGCCGACGATCTGGTCGACCACGCTGTTGGTCGCCGTGCACTTGTACTTGACGCCCTTCTTGCTGATCGACAGCTTGCGGGCGCCGTCGTCCGACGGACTCTGCGCGGAGGCCGGTGCTGCGCTCAGCACACCACCGGCGAGTGCGACCGAACATACCGCCGCGACTCCCGCTGATACTCGTTTGGTGCGAATTGATCTCACATCAGACTGCACGAGTTTCCCTCCTCCTGCTCGGAAGTGACTCTCGTCACCGATTCCGCCCCCGACCGTACGCACCGATGCGGGGGTGATGTCAACGACCCAGCGCGCCGTCACCGCGAGTGACCACGCTCGCCGGCACAAAAAGCTGCCCCCGCCGAGTAGGCGGGGGCAGCTCTTGTTCGTTACCGAGTGCTGGTTACTTCACCAGGGTCCCGATAGTGCGCTTCTTGCCGTTGAACTTGCAGTTCAGGTCGGTCTTCTTCACCGAGCCGAGCACGGGCGGGGCGAGGCGCGCGTGGATCTTGAACTTCTTGGGCGCGAGGAGCTTGACGTTCTTCGTACCCTTCTTGACCTTGTACGCACCGGCCTTGCCCGACACCGGAATGCGCATGGCGCCCTTCTTCGGCACCTTCTTCCAGCCCGACCGCAGGCCCTTGACGGCGACCTTCGTGACGCCGCCCGGCTTCGCCTTGAAGTCGTACTTGACGTTCGCGCTGCCGCGGACGCGCTTGACGCTCAGGTCCTTGCGAACCTTCTTGGTCAGCTTCTTCGGCAGGATCAGGGTCAGACCCTGCTTACCGGACTTGATGGTCGAGCCCGGCTTGAACTTGCCCTTGAAGGTGCCCTTGGCGTCGACCTTGAACTGCTGCGGTCCGCCGACGATCTGGTCGACCACGCTGTTCGTGGCCTTGCACTTGTACTTCAGACCCTTTGCGCTGAGCGTCGCGGAGCGAGCGCCGTCGGCGGGGTTGCTGGCGTTGGCCGGGCCGGCGGCAAGTGCGCCTCCGGTGAGCGCGACGGCACACGCGGCCGCTACCCCGGCAGATACCCGCTTCGTGCGGGTGGACGTTGTCACAGACTGCACAGTGTTTCCCTCCATGTCTGTTGCATGACTGCGGTCACGGTAATCACCAGTTACACCTGAGGCAAGGAGACACAGGTCACTGTTCGGCCACGAGCCGCAGAGCATCACGGAGCGTGAACGCCCTGGCATACAACGCCTTTCCGATGATTGCGCCCTCGACCCCGACCGATCGCAAGGACCCGATTGCCCGCAGATCATCGAGGCTCGAGACGCCGCCGGACGCGACCACCGGGCGGTCCGTTGCCGCGCACACGGAGCGCAGCAGATCGAGGTTCGGACCCTGCAGAGTGCCGTCCTTGGTGACGTCTGTCACAACGTAGCGAGCGCAGCCGTCGGCATCGAGCCGGGCGAGCACCTCGAACAGGTCTCCGCCCTCGCGCGTCCAGCCACGCGCCGCCAGCGTCGTCCCGCGTACGTCGAGGCCGACGGCGACCCGGTCGCCGTACTCGGCGATCGCGCGGGCACACCACTGCGGGTCCTCCAGCGCGGCCGTGCCCAGGTTGACCCGTCGGCAGCCGGTTGCCATCGCGGCCCGCAACGAGTCGTCGTCGCGTATCCCGCCGGACAGCTCGACGTCGACATCGAGCCGGCCGACGACGTCGGCCAGCAGGGCGGCATTGCTGCCCCTGCCGAACGCGGCGTCGAGATCCACCAGATGGATCCACTCCGCACCGTCGCGCTGCCAGGTGAGCGCGGCCTCCAGGGGGTCACCGTACGATGTCTCGCTTCCGGCCTCGCCTTGCACGAGGCGTACCGCCTGCCCATCGGCAACATCGACCGCGGGCAGCAACTCCAGTGGGCTCACCGGGCGATCCTATGACCTCGCCGCACCGAGCCCGAGCCCGGCGCCGATGCCGTCGAGCACGTAGCCGAGACGACGCTCGAAGACCAAGTCGAGATCGGGATAGTCCTCTGCGTCTCGCACGATCCGCTCGAGGTACGGATAGCGGCCGGTCTCCAGCAGGTCGCGCAGGTACGGACCGATCGCCAGTCGCCATTCCTCCTCGCTCAGGCCGCTCGTCTTCGCCGCGTGCTCCTGCTCGCGCTCGTACTGAACGAACCCGGTGACGAAGGCAGAGACCGTGCCTCCCATATCGAGTACCTGGTCGATCGTCAGCCCGGACCGGTCAAGCCGGGACGAGGTCTGCTCGATCCAGGCAAGCGTGTTCGGCCCAAGGCTCGGCCGGGCGCCGAAACCGGCGGCCCACGGATGCGCGGTGACGAGACGTCGCATCGACCTCGCCATCGCGGTGAGCACGTCGCGCCAGTCGCCGACATCGTCTGGGAGACCCAACTCGGCGTTGACCGCGTCAACCATCAGATCGACCAGCTCGGTCTTGTTCGCAACGTAGCGATAGAGCGACATCGTGCCGACACCGAGCTCTCCGGCGACCTTGCGCATCGATAACGCATCGATGCCGTCACGGTCGGCGACCCGGACTGCTGCCGCGGCGATCTCGTCATGAGTGAGCGACGGTCGCCGTCCGTGCGCGGATCGTTCGATTCTGCTCCAGATCGGCTGTAGCTCCGACCCCGCGGACTCACCGGATGCCATGACCCTCCTCGGTCGGTTGCGTACATCGTACGCTAGGCGTACGGTGTACGCGGACGAGTACGCTGTACGCATAGGAGCAGGATGACAACGGACGCCGTGTTCGCGCACGATCTGCGTAAGCGGTTCGGACCGACCGAGGCGCTGCGCGGGATCGATCTCGTCGTCGCCCCGGGTACGGTCTGCGGGCTGCTCGGGCCGAACGGCGCCGGCAAGACGACCTTCGTGTCGATCCTGGCCACGCTCACCCGGCCGGACGCGGGCTCCGCCGTAGTCGCCGGCGTCGATGTCGTCCAAGACCCGGGCACTGTCCGCCGCCTGATCGGGCTTGCAGGGCAGCACGCGGCCGTCGACGAGAAGCTGACCGGTCGGGAGAACCTGCGGATGTTCGGTCGGCTCTATCATCTGGGCGAGCGCGCGGCGTCCACGCGTGCCGACGAACTGCTCGAGCAGTTCGGCCTCGCCGACGCCGGCACGCGGCTTGTCCGCGCGTACTCCGGAGGGATGCGCCGCCGCCTGGACCTCGCCGCCAGCCTCATCCTGTCCCCCACCGTGCTCTTCCTGGACGAGCCGACGACCGGGCTCGACCCGCGTAGCCGCAGCGATGTCTGGGAGAGCGTTCGTACGCTGGTCGCCGCCGGCACGTCTGTACTGCTGACGACGCAGTACCTCGACGAGGCCGATCAGCTTGCCGACGAGATCGCCGTGATCGACACCGGCCGCGTCATCGCGTCGGGTACGCCTGCCGAGCTCAAACGCCACATCGGCGGCGACCGGGTCGAGGTCACGCTCAGCGACGCCGCCGCGCTGCCGAAGGCAGAGTCCGCGCTCGCCGCGGCCACCGGCGCGACCCCGGAGGTCACCGAATCGGCGCTTCGGGTGAGCTCACCGACGTCCGATGGAGCGGCGGCACTCGCCGCGACGGTCCGGGCGCTGGACGCCGAGCAGATCGTCGCCGACGACATCGCTCTGCGACGACCGACGCTCGACGACGTATTCCTCCAGCTGACCGGGCACACCTCGGACGCAGCCACGACCGAAGAGATCGGAGCCGCATGATGAGCACCACAACGAACACGACCACCACGTCGGATCGAATCCTGTGGACGATCCGCGACGGCTGGACGATCGCTCGCCGCGAGTTCGAACAGCTCCGACACGCTCCCGGCGAGCTCGTCGCGGCCGTGGTGTTCCCGGCCGTCCTTGTCATCCTCTTCGGGTTCGTGTTCGGCAGCGCGATCTCCGTGCCCGGTGGCGGCAACTACCGGGAGTATTTGATGCCCGGGCTGTTCGCGATGACCGCGCTCACCGGGGTGATGGCGACCGCACTGATGGTCTCCAAGGATGTCGACGAAGG
Source organism: Nocardioidaceae bacterium SCSIO 66511 (assembly GCA_023100825.1). NCBI lineage: Bacteria > Bacillati > Actinomycetota > Actinomycetes > Propionibacteriales > Nocardioidaceae > Nocardioidaceae bacterium SCSIO 66511. The sequence continues at coordinate 2,742,690 of CP095846.1, forward strand.
CGTGATGGACCGGTTCCGCTCGATCCCGATGGCGCGCTCAGCCGTGCCGCTCGGCCGCATCCTCGCCGACGTCTGCGTCAGCATCGTCGGGCTGCTGGCGATGACGACGATCGGACTCATCTCGGGCTGGCGAGTCCACGAAGGACTCGTACGCGCCGTGGCTGCGTTCGCGCTGATCCTGCTGGTGCGCTTCGCGGTCAGCTGGATAGGTGTGTACGTCGGGCTGTCAGTCACCACCGAGACCGCGGACTCGTTCGTACCAATCGTTTTCCCGGTCTCGATGCTGTCGAACAGCTTCGTACCGACCGACGGGATGCCCGGCTGGCTCCGGGTGATCGCCGATTGGAACCCGGTCAGCGCGCTCGTGCAATCGTGCCGCGAACTGTTCGGCAACCCGAGTGCGCTCCCCGCCGATCCGAGCTTCCCGGTCGCCCATCCGGTCGCAACGACCATCGGCTGGTCCGTGCTGATCATCGCGGTGTTCGCGCCACTGGCAACGCGGCGGTTCTACGCAAACGAACGTTGAGGCACCACGACCTGATGCCGTCTGTTAGAGCGTACGCAGCCAGTTGGACAGCAGCGCGGCGCCGGCGTCACCGGACTTTTCCGGATGGAACTGCGTCGCCCACAGCGGGCCGTTCTCCACAGCCGAGACGAAGCGGTCGCCGGAGTACGGCGTCCAGGTCACCGTCGGCGGCCGTAGGTGCTCGACGGGTTCCATGGTCCAATCGCGCACGCCGTAGGAGTGCACGAAGTAGAACCGCTCGTCGTCGATTCCCTCGAACATCGACGAGCCCGCCGGTGCCTCAACGGTGTTCCAGCCCATATGCGGGACGATCTCGGCGTCGAGGCGCTCGACGACACCCGGCCACTGCGCGCAGCCGGCCGTCTTCTGGCCGTGCTCGATGCCCCGCTCGAAGAGCACCTGCATCCCGACGCACACACCGAGCACCGGACGGCCGCCGGCAAGACGCCGGTCGATGATCCGATCGCCTCTCGCAGCACTCAAGCCCTCCATGCACGCGGCAAACGCGCCGACACCGGGTACGACGAGTCCGGCTGCCTCGGTAGCGAGCGCCTCGTCATCGCTCAGTGTGACGTCGGCGCCGACGCGTTCGAGCGCTCGCACGGCTGAGCGGACATTGCCCGACCCGTAGTCGAGCACGACCACTGTCGTCACAAGCTGCCCTTCGTACTCGGAACGCCCGTCTCGCGCGGGTCTGGCGCGAGCGCCGTACGAAGAGCGCGCGCGACCGCCTTGTACTGTGCCTCCGCGATGTGGTGCGGGTCGCGACCCTCGAGTAGGCGTACGTGCAGCGTGATCGCGGCGTGGTGAGCGATCGACTCGAACACATGGGCCGTCAGCGAGCCTGGGTACTCGCCGATCATCGCGGTGATCTGACGCTCCGGCTCGCCGTTGTGTACGAAGTACGGCCGGCCCGAGACGTCGACGACGGCCTGCGCGAGCGCCTCGTCGAGGGGCACCAGAGCGTCGCCGTAGCGGCGGATGCCGGCCTTGTCGCCGAGCGCCTCGCGGATCGCCTGCCCGATGCAGATCGCGACATCCTCGACGGTGTGGTGCGCGTCGATGTGCAGATCGCCCTTCGCCTGCACGGTGAGGTCGATCAGCGAGTGCCGCGACAACGCGGTGAGCATGTGGTCGTAGAAGCCGACCCCGGTCGAGATCGTCGCCCTGCCGGTGCCGTCGAGATCGACCTCGACGGCGACGTGCGACTCGGTTGTCTCTCGTTCGATTCGTGCCGTACGGCTCATCTGCTGAGCACCTCTCGTAATGCAGCGTGGAACGTCTCGGTTTCGTCGGGCGTGCCGACCGACACCCGCAACCAACCCGGCGGCCCCGTCTCGCGGATCAGCACGCCGCGGTCCAGCAGGCCCTGCCAGACCGCGTGGCGATCGTCGAATCGCCCGAACAGGATGAAGTTCGCATCGGACTCCGCTACCTGGAGATCGAGGTCGCGCAGCTGTGCGGCGAGCTTGTCGCGCGTCTCGCGGAGCTCCTCGACGCGGGCCAGCAGCTCGCCTGAGTGGTCGAGGGCTACTCGCGCGACCGCCTGGGTGAGCGCCGACAGGTGGTACGGCAGACGCACGATCCGCAGCGCGTCGATGACCTGCGGCGCGGCCGCGACGTAGCCGACGCGGCCTCCGGCGAATGCGTACGCCTTGCTCATGGTGCGGGTGACGAGCAGCCGCGGATAGTCGGCGAGCAGCTCCAGCGCCGTTGGGGTTCCGTCGCGGCGGAACTCCGCGTACGCCTCGTCGACGACCACGACGCCGGGCGCGACGTCGCAGACCGCTCTAACCGTTTCGAGCGGGAGGGCCGTGCCGGTCGGGTTGTTCGGCGAGGTCAGTAGCACGACGTCGGGGCGCTCATCGCCGACCAGGGCGGTCGCGCGTTCGAGGTCGATCCCGAAGTCGTCGTCACGGCGCCCGGTGACCCACCGGGTGTGGGTGTTGCGGGCGTACTCGGGGTACATGGAGTACGTCGGCGCGAACGACAACGCAGTGCGGCCAGGCCCGCCGAACGCCTGCAGGATCTGCTGCATGATCTCGTTGGAGCCGTTCGCCGCCCACACGGCGTCGGCGGTGAGGCCGTGCCTCAGGTAGTCGGCGAGCGCGCTGCGCAGGTCGGTCGCCTCCCGGTCGGGGTAGCGGTTCAGCTCACCCGCGACCGCGGCGATCCGCCGTGCCATGGCATCGGCGACCCGCGGGCTCGGGCCGTACGGGTTCTCGTTGGTGTTCAACCTGACCGTGACATCGAGCTGCGGCGCACCGTACGGCTCCTCGGAGCGCAGCTCCTCGCGGATCGGGACCCAATCGGCGACACCCATCACGCATCGCCGATCCGCGCGGAGACGGCCGCACCGTGCGCCGGGAGGTCCTCGGCCTCCGCAAGGGTCACCACGCCCCTGCCCACCTCATCGAGAGCCCCCCGGTCGTACGTGATGACCTGCATGTTGCGACAGAACGCGCGCACCGACAGACCGGAGCTGTAGCGGGCCGCGCCCGCCGTGGGCAGGACGTGGTTGGATCCGGCGCTGTAGTCGCCGAGCGACACCGGGGAGTACGCCCCGACGAACACGGCGCCGGCGTTGCGCACCCGTGCTGCCAGGCTCGCGGCGTCGGCCGTCTGGATCTCCAGGTGCTCGGCTCCGTAAGCGTTCACGACTTCGAGGCCCTGCTCTACATCGTCGACCAGCACGATCGCCGACTGCTCGGAGGTCAGGGCGGTCTCGATGCGAGTGCGGTGGCGCGCGGTCGCGATCTTGCCCGCCAGCTCACCGTCGACGGCGTCGGCGAGCGATTCGCTGTCGGTCACGAGCACGCTCGCGGCCAGTGGGTCGTGCTCGGCCTGGCTGATCAGGTCGGCCGCGACGTACGCGGGATCGGCCGTCTCATCGGCGAGGATCGCGATCTCGGTCGGGCCGGCCTCGGAGTCGATGCCGACGACCGAGGTCACCAGCCGCTTGGCCGCAACAACGTAGATGTTGCCGGGGCCGGTCACCAGGTCGACCGGCCGGCAGTCGTCGGTGCCGTACGCGAACATCGCGATCGCCTGGGCTCCCCCGACCGCGTACACCTCGTCGACGCCGAGCAGCGCACAAGCCGCGAGCACGGTGGGGTGTGGGCGGCCGTCGGACCCGGGCGGGCTGGACAACGCGATCGAGGAGACACCCGCCACCTGAGCAGGCACGACGTTCATGACCACACTGCTCACCAGCGGGGCCAGCCCGCCCGGGACGTACAGGCCGACGCGTTCGACCGCCACGATGCGACGCTCGACGGTAGCGCCCGCTGCGAGCTCGGTCGTGACATCGGACTCCAGCTCCGCCTCACAGGTCGTTCTCAGGCGCGCGATCGAGTCTTGGAGAGCGGCACGTACGTCGGGGTCGAGCCGCTCGAGCGAGGCATGCAGCGCCGACTGCGGCACCCGTACGTCATCGAGGTCGACATCGTCGAACCGCTTGGTCGCCTCGCGTACGGCGTCGGAGCCGCGTTTGCGTACGTCGTCGCAGATCGGGCGAACCGATTCGACGGCGGCTTCGACGTCGAACTGTGCACGGGGTACGACGGCGCGGTAGTCGACGGGAGTGCTTGCGGACATGCCGCGAAGGTCGAGTCGCCGGATCATGGCCACATTCTACGAAGACGGCCGGACAGGTAGGTTGACCGCGTGGGCTCGACTCTTCCCATGTTCGCGCTGGGCACCGTCACGTTTCCCGGTACCTCCATGTCACTGCACGTGTTCGAGGACCGCTACCTCGAGCTCATCTCCCGGCTGCTGACCTTGCCCGAAGAGGAGCGGCTGTTCGGCACGGTCGCCATCCGAGAGGGCTACGAGGTCGGACAGGCGAGTGTGAAGTCTGTGCATCGGGTCGGCTGCGAGCTTCGGCTCACCGACGCCGAAGAGGTCGACGACGGCGTCGACGTGACCGTGGAGGCCGGTCGACGCGTCCGCCTCGACACGGTGATCGACTCGCGGAGCCACCTGTGGGCCGATATCACCTACCTGCCCGAGGAGGTCGGCCCCGACGCCGCCGACGCCGCCACCCGCGCCCATGCCATCTTCGAGGCGTACATCGAGTTGCTCGCGTCGGCCGGCGCGACGATCGGCTCGGTCGAGATCCCGACCGAGCCGCTGTCGATGTCGTACGCGCTCTCGGCCGGCGCCGTGCTGACCCTGCGTGACCGGCAGGGCCTGTTGGAGGCGCCCGACGCCGCGACCAGACTGCGCCAGGTGAGCAGGCTGGTCGTCGCCGAGATGTCGGCGATCCGGGCGATCCCCAGCCTGCCGGCGACAGACATCAACCCGACCGCCTGGTCGCCGAACTGACGCCCCGCGATGTCACGACGCAAGAAGGCTGCGGCCGGGTCCACCCCGGCAACGACAGCACTCACCCGTGCCGGAATCGACTTCACGGCGCATTCGTACGAACACGACCCGGCGGCGGAGTCGTACGGACGCGAAGCGGCCGACCGTCTCGGCGTGGATGCCGACCGGGTGTTCAAGACATTGCTCGCGACGGTCGATGAGTCGCTCGTCGTCGGCATCGTGCCGGTCTCTCGCTCATTGGACCCGAAAGCGCTCGCCCGCGGAGTCGGCGGCCGCAAGGCCGCGATGGCCGACCCGGCGCATGCCGAACGGGTCACCGGGTACGTCGTGGGTGGCATCTCCCCCATCGGACAGCGGCGCGCGCTGCGTACCGTGCTCGACGCCACCGCGTCGGCGTACGAGACGATCCTGGTCTCCGGCGGACGTCGGGGCTTCGACCTGGAGCTCGCCCCCGACGATCTGGTGACGGCAACGGCGGCGACGATCGCGCCGATCGCCCGCTAGTCCAATGTCCCGTTTCAGCGGGCATGGCAATCGGCCGCTTTGCGCGACGACTGTGCAATGCGAAGCGGATGTTCACCAGGTAAGCCTGGTGAACATCCGCCGCGTGTGACCTCTCAGTCGAACGTGAGCCGCATCGTTGCAACGGCCCGATCGTCCTTCTTCTCCGTCGCGAACCCGAACGCCTGCATTGGCTCGAGCATCTTGACGTCCTCATCATCTGGGTCGGTCGCGAGCTCGCTGATCTCGTCGAGGTTGACGTAGACCACGTTGACCGCGTTGTCGCCTGCCGGAACTGCGGTCTTGAACGCGTCCGAGTCGCCGAGATCGCCGCCACCATCGGTGAGCTGGGCCGCGTAGTCGTCGTTGGTCGCGACGACCATTCCGTCGTCGGTCTCCTCCTTGACGAGGGCATCGCTCATTTCGGGGCCACCCAGCATGCCGAGCTGGGTCTCGAGCTTGTCGATGACCGGTGTCAACTCGGCGGGATCCGAGGTGAACCGCATGCCCGCGTTGTAGTCCGCGAGTGAGCTCGACTCCATCTCGGGGCTGAGGCCTTCGCTGTCGACGGCGAGCAGGAACTTCTCCCCGAACAGCGTCGACAGGTCATCGGGCAGCGTCAGTCCGGTGTTCTGCTCGATCTCACTGACGATCGACTGGAACTGCGGCGCCATATCGGCGGCCATGCCGGACTCGAGCTGACCCCAGAAGTTGTCGACGAGTGCCTGACCGTCGGAGACCGACGCGGCGACCATCGTCGAGTCCGAAAGCCCGCCGATATCGGCCTTCGCGCCCGCAGCGCCCGCATCGGCGTCGCTCGCGCCCACCAGCTCCAGGTAGTTGTCTCCCGCACGGAGCGCGGCCGCTGCCGTACCGGAGGCATTCGCCTTGAACGCCTCGAGATCTTCGGCGGGCATGCCGAGCTCCTTCGCGGCATCGACGAACGCGTCAGCGTCGAACCACATCGAGGCGATGCCCTCGTCGCCGAGAGCGTCCATGTCGTCGGAGAACGCCGCGGACGACGCCAGCGAGTCGTTCTCGGCGTCCTTGGCGAAGTCGTCGGCGAGATCCTGGCTCGGCGCAACGACCATGTAGTCGCCCGAGAAGGACACACCGAGATTGCTCGCGTCGTCGCCCTCGGCGTACGAGACGTCGTCCATCGCCGTATCGGAGTACGACGACGGCATCGTCGGCCCGGCCATGTTCATACCGCCGGCACAGTCGGCGATCTTCTCGGCTCCGGCCTTCGCCTTGTCCTCGTCGCTCACCTGCACGGCGAGCATCGGCGCGGGCGAATCGTCACCCGGGACAAGCGCGAATCCGAGCCGATCACCGATCCACGGCTCGATGTCGTCGGCATAGTCGACATCACAGCCGTCGGACGACAACACCTCGTCGACGAAGAGCTTGCGCAGGTCGACGTCGTCATCGGAGATGCCCGTGGATTCCTCGAACTCCGGCCACTTGTGCAGCAGCGACATCGCATCCAGCTTCTGCGACGCCGACGGGTCGAGGTCGAGGCGTACGTAGGCCATCGCATCGGACGGAACGGCTTCCGCCGGCTGCGGGCCACCGCCGGAAAGCTTCGACCAGGCGAAGACGCCGCCCGCCGCGATCAGCGCGACGACGGCGATGCCACCGACGCCGATCAAGATGCCCTTACGCCGGCCCTTCGGCGCGGGTTCGTGCGGGCCCTGCTCGACCCACTGCCCGCCCGACGGCGGGCCCTGCGGCGGCTGCGCGGCGTACTGAGCCGGACCGGCCGGCCGACCCTGCGGCTGGCCGTACTGTGGCGGCGGCCCCTGAGGGGACTGCGGATGCTGCTGACCGTACGGAGGCTGCCCTCCCTGGGATCCCCCGTTGGGTGGCGGCTGATTCGTACTCACGTCATTCCCCTTTCGCGGTTGGCCCCCTGCCGACCGTTCGACGTCGCGTTCATGCGGTGGGTTCCGCCGGGCTCGAGGTGACTTCGGTCGCACCGTAGAACAGCTCGTCGCGCGGTGCCCGGAGCCATACGGACACCATGACACCGATCAGGGCCGCTATGGGCCAGATCAACACTATCGAGCGGGCGCCGAGCTCCACCGGACCCGTGAACGTATCGCCTGCCCGTGCACCGGCCAGCGATTCGTCGAGCGACGCCGGGCCGAACTGAGTGCCGAGCCACCACGCGAGGCACGCGGTCAGCAGGGCGACCGCGCCGGCGAGCGCCGTGACCGGCCAGCCGAGCCCCCAATACCGCCATCCGGTGACGAGTCCGCCGAGGAGGGCCGCGAGAGCGCCGATGCCGGCGTAGACCAGGTCGACCTCGAAGTCGTGACCGAACTCGGCCTCCGAGGAGTAGTACGCGATCAGGCCGTCGGGTCCGCGGTACGCGGCGTACTCGGCCGGCTGCGCCAGCGCCGACCACACCCAACCGGCGAGCGCACCGAGGACGACGAAGACGAGCAGCGTCACGACCACGGCACTCGCCCAGCTCGGCACCGGTCGGTGGTCTGCTGCACGCCGGCCCGCGTACGCGAAGTCGGCGGTCACTGTGCGAGACAGTTCGGGCCGAGCAGTGCCTTCAGATCCGCGGTCAGCGCGGCCCCCGGTGTCACTCGCAAACGGTCGTCGAGACGCATCAACTTACTGCCCGATCGCCCGAGCAGGCGTAGGTGCACGTCGTTGACACCCGGGTGGGCCGACAGCACCTCCTTGAGCTGCTCGACCGTATGGCTGGTACACCGCGCCGTCGGGATCGAGACGACCACCGGCCCGCTCACCTCGGTGGACAGATCGGGCGCGTGCACCTCGCTGCCGATCAGCTCGGGTACGTCGTCGCCGCGCTTGAGCCGGCCCTTGATCGTGACGATCGCGTCCTCGGCGAGCATCGGCGCGGCCAGCTGGTACGAGGACGGGAACAGCATCACGTTGACCGCGCCCTCGAGGTCCTCGAGTGTCACCAATGCCCACGTGTCGCCTTTACGCGTCAGCTTGCGGGTCACGTTGGTGATCAGGCCGGCGACGGTGACATTCGAGCCGTCGGGGCGCTCTTCATCGGTGACGAGGTCTCCGATCGAGCAGTCGCCGCTCGCTCGTAGGACGTGCTCCAGCCCGAACAACGGGTGGTCGGAGACGTACAACCCGAGCATCTCGCGCTCGTAGCCGAGCAGCGTCTGCTTCTCCCACTCCTCGATCTCGGGAACGGTGACGGCCATTCCTCCGAAAGAGTCTTCGTCGGACAGCCCGCCGAACAGGGAGTCCTGACCGATGGCCTCATTGCGCTTGACGTCGACGTACTGGTCGACGGCCTCCTCGTGAACCGTCACGAGTGCACGCCGCGCATGCTTCATCGAGTCGAAGGCGCCCGCTTTGATCAAGGACTCGATCACGCGCTTGTTGCACACCGTGGTCGGCACTTTGTCCATGAAGTCGGCGAAGTCGCTGTAACGGCCGTTCTCTTCGCGACCCTCGATGATGCCTCGGACGACGTTGTGGCCGACGTTGCGTACCGCCGACAGCCCGAAGCGGATGTCGACGTCGACCGCGGTGAAGTTGGACTCCGAGTCGTTGACGTCGGGTGGCAAGACCTTGATGCCCATCCGGCGGCACTCGTTGAGGTAGATCGCCGATTTGTCCTTGTCGCCCTTGACGCTGGTCAGCAGTGCGGCCATGTACTCGGCCGGGTAATGCGCCTTGAGGTAGGCGGTCCAGTACGAGATGACTCCGTACGCCGCGGAGTGCGCCTTGTTGAACGCGTAGTCCGAGAACGGCAGCAGGATGTCCCACAGCGTCTTGACCGCATCGGCGGAGTATCCGCGCTCGCGCATGCCGGACTCGAAGGACTCGTACTCCGCGTCGAGCACTTCCTTCTTCTTCTTGCCCATCGCGCGCCGCAGCAGATCCGCCTGGCCAAGTGAATAGCCCGCGACCTTCTGCGCGATGGCCATCACCTGCTCTTGGTAGATGATCAGGCCGTACGAGGTGGACAGGATCTCGTCGAGCGGCTCGGCGAGCTCGGGATGGATCGGCTCGATCTTCTGTCTGCCGATCTTGCGCAGCGCGTAGTTCGTATGCGAGTCGGCGCCCATCGGGCCCGGTCGGTACAGCGCGATCAACGCCGAGATGTCTTCGAAGTTGTCGGGCTTCATCAACCGGATCAGCGAGCGCATCGGCCCGCCGTCGAGCTGGAAGACGCCGAGCGTGTCGCCACGAGACAGCAGGGCGTACGCCTCGGGGTCATCGAGCGGGAGATCCTCGAGTACGACCTCGTCGCCGCGGTTGGTGCGTACGTTGGCGACGGCGTCGTCGAGGACCGTCAGGTTGCGCAGCCCGAGGAAGTCCATCTTGACCAGCCCGAGCGACTCGCACCCGGGATAGTCGAACTGGGTGATGATGGCGCCGTCCTGCTCGCGCTTCATCAGCGGAACGATGTCGGCGAGCGGCTCGCTGGACATGATGATGCCCGCGGCGTGGACACCCCACTGCCGCTTCAGACCCTCCAGGCCACGGGCGGTCTGGAACACCTTGGCGCTATCGGGGTCGCCCTCGATCAGGGACCGGAACTCGCCGGCCTCCGCGTAACGCTTGTGGTCCTTGTCGAACATGCCCGATAAGGGGATGTCTTTACCCATCACCGCGGGCGGCATCGCCTTGGTGAGCTTCTCCCCCATCGAGAACGGGTAGCCCTGCACCCGGGAGGAGTCCTTGAGCGCCTGCTTCGCCTTGATCGTGCCGTACGTGACGATGTACGAGACTCGGTCGTCGCCGTACTTCTCGGTGACGTACTTGATCACCTCGCCGCGCCGGCGCTCGTCGAAGTCGATGTCGAAGTCGGGCATCGAGTCGCGCTCGGGGTTGAGGAACCGCTCGAAGATCAGCCCGTGCGGGATCGGGTCGAGGTCGGTGATGCGCATCGCGTACGCGCACATCGAGCCCGCACCCGAACCACGGCCGGGGCCGACGCGGATGCCGCGCTCCTTCGCCCAGTTGATGAAGTCGGCGACGACCAGGAAGTAGCCCGGGTAGCCCTTGCCGATGATCACCTCGGTCTCGAGCTTCACCTGGTCGACGGCGTACTGCGGCACACCGTCGGGGAAGCGCTCCTTGAGACCGCGATCGACCTCCTTGATGAACCAGGACGACTCGTCTTCGCCGTCGGGGCACGGGAAGCGCGGCATGAACCGGCCCTCGCCCTCGGTGAACTCGACCTCGCACCGCTCCGCGACGAGCAACGTGTTGTCGCACGCCTCCTCGAGGCCCTGGCCGCCCCACAGCTCGCGCATCTCCTGCGCGGTCTTGATGTAGTAGCCGCCACCGTCGAGCTTGAACCGATTCGGATCGGCAAGCGTGCTGCCCGACTGCACGCACAGCAGCGCCTCATGCGCGGTCGCGTCGGCCGCGTCGGTGTAGTGCGAGTCGTTGGTCGCGATCATCGGGAGGTTCAGGTCTTTACCGAGGCGCAGCAGGCCGTCGCGTACGCGGGCCTCGATGGAAAGACCGTGGTCCATCAGCTCGAGGAAGAAGTTGTCGGCGCCGAAGATGTCGCGGAACTCTGCCGCCGATGCGCGGGCTTTCTCGTAGTCGCCGATGCGCAGCCAGGTCTGCACCTCGCCGGACGGGCATCCGGTCGTGCCGATCAGACCGTCGGCGTACTCGGCCAGCAGCTCGCGGTCGGCCCGCGGCTTGTAGAAGAACCCCTCGATGCTGGATCGCGACGCGAGCCGGAACAGGTTGTGCATGCCGGCGGTGTTGCGGGCGAGCAAGGTCATGTGGGTGTACGCCCCACCGCCCGACACATCGTCGTCGCCGCCCTTGTTCCAGCGCACCCGTTTGCGTTCGTAGCGGCTGGTGTTGGGCGTGAGGTAGGCCTCCATGCCGATGATCGGCTTGACGCCCGCGGAGCGCGCCTGCTTGTAGAACTCGTACGCGCCGAAGACGTTGCCGTGGTCGGTCATCGCGATCGCGGGCATGCCCTGGTCGGCAGTGCGCGCGACCATGTCGGTGATCCGCGCCGCGCCGTCCAGCATGGAGTACTCAGTGTGGACGTGCAGGTGCACGAAAGACGAGTCGCTGGGCATTACGCAGGGGCCTCCAGGGCGGTCGAACAGGCGGGCGCCTCGGGGAAGAACTCAACCCTACGGCACTGACAGTGGTGATCGAGACAGGCTCGCAGCGGGACCTGTCGCGCCGGCGTCCAGGTCCGCACCGCTTCCCGGCAAACCGCGCCGCTCCCCGGCAAACTTGGTGGGTAGCGGCGTGAATTACCACGGGCCCGTGGTAATTCACGGCCCGATCGAGCGCCTAAGCCGCATCGCGGATGACATCGACGGCATGCTGCAGGTCATCGGGATACGTCGAGGCGTACGTGACGTGCTCGCCGGTCGCCGGATGCTCGAAGCCGAGCCGGACCGCGTGCAGCCACTGCCGCTCCAGCCCGACCCGCTCGGCCAGCCGTGGGTCGGCGCCGTACTGCAGATCGCCGACGCACGGGTGCTTGAGCGCGCTGAGATGGACCCTGATCTGATGCGTACGCCCGGTCTCCAGCACGATCTCCAGCAGACTCGCGTAGCGGTGTGCTTCGAGAGTGTCGTAGTGAGTGACGCTCGGCCGTCCGTCGGCCATCACGGCGAACTTCCAGTCGTGGCGCGGATGCCGCCCGATCGGCGCGTCGACCGTACCCTTCCACGGGTCGGGATGACCCTGCACGAGAGCGTGGTAGACCTTCTCGACCCGGCGTTGTTTGAAGGCCGCCTTGAGTACGGAGTACGCATGCTCGGACTTCGCGACCACCATCAGCCCGCTGGTGCCGACGTCGAGCCGGTGCACGATGCCTTGGCGTTCGGCCGCACCCGAGGTCGCGATACCGAACCCGGCCGCGGCCAGGTGGCCGACGACGGTCGGTCCGGTCCAGCCGACGCTGGGGTGAGCGGCCACCCCCACCGGTTTGTCGATCACCACGATGTCGTCGTCATCGTGCACGATCGACAGGGTGTCGACCGTCGCGGGCACGACCTCGGCGCTCGGGCGAGGCTCGGGCAGACGTACCTCCAGCAGCGACCCCGCCTCGAGACGGAGAGACTTCGCCGGCAGCTCGCCGTCGACGGTCACCTCACCTGATGCGACCAGCTCGGCAGCACGGGTACGCGACAGACCGAGCAACCGGGCCATCGCGGCGTCGAGCCGCTCCCCCGCCAGTCCGTCCGGGACCGGAAGGGAACGAAGTTCGCTCACTCGTCGTCCGCGGGCTCGTCGGGGTCGCCGTCGTCGTTCACCCGGTGGCCGTCAAGGGCGATGCCACGGAACGACTGAATCGCGATCAGCACGGCCGCGACCGTGACACAGCAATCCGCGAAGTTGAACACCGGCCAGTTCGGCAGCGCCAGGAAGTCGACGACGTGACCGCGCATCGGCCCCGGCGAACGGACGAGCCGGTCCGTGAGGTTACCGAGCGCTCCCGCGAGCAGCAGACCGAGCGCGAACGCCCAGATCGGGTCGCGGAGCTTACCGGCCATTCGCACCACGACGAGGCAAACGCCCGCCGCGATCGCGGTCAGCACCGCGGTGAAGCCGGTCGCGATGCCGAATGCGGCGCCGGAGTTGCGGACCAGCGTGAGATCGAGAACGTGTGGGATCACGGTAACCGTCTTGACCGGCGGGCCCTCGAGCTCGGCAACTGCGATGATCTTGGTCACGACGTCGACGGCGTACGCCACGACGACCACGATCACGAACAAGCCGAGCCGGCGTGGCCGGTCGACGGGGTGGTCCTGGGGTTGTTCGCCGCTCAGCGGCGTTCCTCGCGCTGCTTGCATGTCATGCACAGTGTCGCACGAGGGAACGCCATCAGCCGCATCTTGCCGATCGGATTGCCACACGACTCGCAGGAGCCGTACGTACCGTCGTGGATTCGCCCGAGCGCATGCTCGACCTGCCGGAGCAGCTCTCGGTGGCTCTGCGCGAGCGACATCTCGGCGTCGCGCTCCAGGCTGTTCGAACCGACGTCGGCCTGGTCGTTGCCCGCACCGTCGACGCCTTCGCGCAGCAACGCCTGGAGGTCGCGTTCGGACCTCTCGATCTCGCCGCGCAGTCGGTCGCGGTCGCTTTCGAGCTCGGCGCGTACCTCTCCCAGCTCGCCGGCGGTCCAGGGCGACTCGTTGTCGAGGACCGCAAGGGAACGTGCGAGCTGGGCGTTCGTTGCACCCTTCTTCGCGGGTGACTTGTTGGCGGGCGCCTTCTTTGCCGCGGGCGCCTGCTTGGCCGCGGTCTTCTTGGCGGGCGCCTTCTTTGACGCGGTCTTCTTGGCGGGCGCCTTCTTTGACGCGGTCTTCTTGGCCGTGGTCTTCTTCGCTGCGGTCTTCTTCGCGGGCGCCTTCTTCGCCGCGGCCTTCTTCGCGGGCGCCTTCTTCGCCGCGGCCTTCTTCGCGGGCGCCTTCTTCGCTGCGGTCTTCTTCGCGGTGGTTTTCGTCGCCGCCGTTTTCTTGGCCGCGGTCTTCTTCGCTGGTGACTTTTTGGCGGTGGTCTTCTTCGTCGCGGCCTTGCCGTCCGCCGACGCATCCTTCGTCGTACGCCCCGTGACCCGGCCGGCGGCCCGTTTGACCGCTGTCGCACCGCGTGAAACGGCGCCCGACTTCTTCCGTGCGCTCGCCATCAGGAACCCCTCACACCCGTGGGTGGTCGTCTCGCCGACTCACACCAAGTGGCCGTGAGGATAGGTTCCAAAACCTCCCGCTTCAAACTCCCTCGCCGGACGGGCCCGAGAAGGTACGCACGGAACACGTCGTGAATCCCGCTCGACGCCCCGGATTAGCAGGCTCTATGCTTGATTTCGTCGCATGGCGCAAATGGGGCCGAGTACCCCCTGAACCGTACGTCTGCAGCGACCCGGGGACGGTGCGAGCCCGGGGCGTACCAGGGGCGAACCATCACCTCGGAGCCGCCGGAAGAACCGCGGGAAGCATCCGCTCAGTAGAACCGGCAGCGATGACCGCGAGTGGGTCGGCGTACGCCGGCCAAGAAGGGTGGTACCGCGGGCCGCGTCGCCGACGTGACTCGTCCCTTCGCCGGAATCCCCGCACCATGCGGGCCCGTCGGAGGACGACATGAGTAGCGACCCCAACGATCGGCACGACGCCGGATACCCGGCCGTCCCGGCCCACGTCGACCTTCCCGCCGTCGAGCTCGAGGTGCTGGAGCAGTGGCGCGACGACGCGACGTTCGAGCGCACCCTGCGCGAGCGCGCCGGAGCACCGCGCTGGACCTTCTACGAGGGTCCGCCGACCGCCAACGGCACGCCGGGCACCCACCATGTCGAGGCACGCGTCTTCAAGGATGTATTCCCGCGGTTCAAGACCATGCGCGGCTACCTGGTCGAGCGCAAGGGCGGCTGGGACTGCCACGGGCTCCCCGTCGAGATCGCCGTCGAGAAGGAGCTCGGCTTCAACGGCAAACCCGATATCGAGGCGTTCGGCGTCGCCGAGTTCAATGCCAAATGCCGCGAGGCAGTGCTCCGCAACGTCGATCTCTTCGAGGAGATGACCGACCGGATGGGCTACTGGGTCGACACCGACGACCCGTACCGCACCATGGACTCCTCGTACGTGCAGAGCGTCTGGTGGGCGTTGCAGCAGATCTTCGACAAGGGACTGCTCGTCCAGGACTACCGGATCGCGCCGTACTGCCCGCGCTGCGGCACTGCGCTGTCCGACCATGAGCTCGCACAGGGGTACGAGACGGTCAGCGACCCCTCGGTCTACGTACGCCTACCGCTGACCTCGGGCCCGTACGCCGGGCAGGCCGCACTCCTGATCTGGACCACGACGCCGTGGACGCTGCCGAGCAACGCGCTCGTCGCGGCGCGGGCAGACGTGACGTACGTGACCGCGACCAACGGCGACGAGACCCTGGTCGTCGCCGAGGAGCTGATGGCCGATGTCCTCGGCGAAGGCTGGACGAAGGTCGACTCGTTCACCGGCGCCGAGATGGTCGGCTGGACCTACCAGCGGCCGTTCGAGATCGTGGACTGGCCCGGTCGCGGCCACTTCGTGGTCAACGAGGAGTACGTCACGACCGACGACGGCACCGGGCTGGTGCATCAGGCGACCGTCTACGGCGCCGACGACTTCGAGTCGGTGCGGCGCAACGGCGTCGAGCTGGTCAACCCGATCGACACCCGCGGGCGCTTCGACGACGCCCTCGACCTGGTCGGCGGGATGTTCTTCAAGAAGGCCGACGCCGTACTCGTCGACGACCTGCAGACGCGCGGCCTGCTCTACCGGCACGTCCCGTACGAGCACTCGTATCCGCACTGCTGGCGCTGCCACACGCCGTTGATGTACTACGGCCTGCCGTCGTGGTACATCCGCACGACCCAGATCAAGGACCAGCTGCTCGCCGAGAACGCCGATACGAACTGGTATCCCGAGACGATCAAATGGGGCCGCTACGGCGACTGGCTCAACAACAACATCGACTGGGGTCTCTCCCGCAACCGTTACTGGGGCACGCCGCTGCCCATCTGGCGCAACGACGAGAATCCCGACGACCTGATCTGCGTCGGCTCCTTGCAGGAGCTGTCCGAGCTGACCGGCCGCGATCTCGCCGACCTCGACCCGCACCGCCCCTACATCGACGACATCACGTTCACTCGCGACGGCGTCGGCGGCACGTACCGCCGAGTGCCGGAGGTGATCGACGCGTGGTTCGACTCCGGATCGATGCCGTTCGCCCAGTGGGGATACCCGCATGCGCCGGGCTCGAAAGAGCTGTTCGAGCGGGCGTACCCGTCGCAGTACATCTGCGAGGCGATCGACCAGACGCGTGGGTGGTTCTACTCGCTGATGGCCGTCGGCACCTTGGTGTTCGGGCAGTCGTCGTACGAGAACGTCGTCTGTCTCGGGCACATCCTGGCCGAGGACGGCCGCAAGATGAGCAAGCACCTCGGCAACATCTTGCTACCCATGCCGCTGATGGCCGAGCACGGCGCCGATGCGGTCCGCTGGTTCATGGCCTGCTCCGGGTCACCGTGGCAGGCCCGCCGCATCGGGCACGCGGCGCTGCAGGAGATCGTCCGCAAGGTGCTGCTGACGTACTGGAACACCGTCGCCTTCCATGTCCTGTACGCGCGTACGGCGGGCTGGTCGCCTGCCGCGGAGGCGACGCCGCTCGCCGACCGCCACGTACTCGACCGCTGGCTCACGTCGCAGACGAACGCTCTCGTACGCGACGTCACCACGGCGATGGACGACTTCGACACCCAGCGCGCCGGCGCGCTGCTCGCGGGGTTCGTCGACGATCTGTCGAACTGGTACGTCCGCCGCTCCCGCCGCAGGTTCTGGGACGGCGACGACGGCGCGCTGCGTACGCTGCACGAGACGCTCGATGTGCTCACTCGGCTGCTCGCACCGATCGTCCCGTTCATCACCGAGCGCGTGTGGCGCGACGTCGTGGCCTCGGTCGACCCGTCGGCACCGACGTCTGTGCACCTCGCGGCGTGGCCGACCTACGACGCTGCGCTGGTCGATGACGCCCTCGGCCAGCAGGTCGATATCGCCCGGCGCGTCACGGAGCTCGGCCGGGCTGCCCGCGCCGATGCGAAGGTGAAGACGCGCCAGCCGCTACGGCGTGCGCTGGTCGGCTCCGCGACCTGGACGAACCTCGGCGAGGAGCTGCGCCGCGATATCTGCGAGGAGCTGAACGTCGGGACGATCGAGTCGCTCGCGGACGCCGGTGACGATCTGGTCGCGTACTCCGCCAAGGGCAACTTCCGCTCGCTCGGCAAGCGTTTCGCGAAGCAGACTCCGCAGGTCGCAGCCGCAGTAGCGGCAGCTGACGCGGAGTCACTGGCCGCTGACCTGCGCGACGCGGGTACGGCCACCGTGCAGGTCGACGGCGAGCCCGTGACCGTCGGTCCCGATGACGTCATCATCTCGGAGCGGCCCCGCGAAGGCTGGTCGGTCGTCAACGACCGCGGCGAAACTGTCGCCCTCGACCTCGAGCTCACCAGCGAGCTACGACGTGCCGGGCTGGCCCGGGAGGTCGTGCGGACCCTACAGGAGGCCCGCAAGAACGCTGGGCTCGACGTCACCGACCGGATCCGGGTCCGTTGGTCAGCCGACGGAGACCTCGCCGAGGCCGTACGCGAGCACGGTTCGGAGATCGCCACGGAAGTGCTGGCCGTCGAGTTCGTCGAGTTCGACGAGCCGCTGACCCACACCGGCCGCGACGACGCACTCGGCCTCGGGTTCTCCCTCGACCGTCGCTGACGGGACGACGCTCACCCGGACATGACAGAATCCGCGACCTCGTCGAGGTCGCGGATTCTGTCAGTCGGTGCTCAGCGAGCGGTGGTGTCCTCGTCGCCGAACAGCGAGCGAAGACGGCGCGGCGTGTGCTCGGCGCCGGCGGGCGCCGATGCCGGCGCAGCCGCCGACTCGGCGACGCTGGAACCTGCCTCGAGCGTCTGCAGCTGCTCGGTGAAGTAGCCCTTGAGGCGGCTGCGGTACTCGCGCTCGAACGCACGGAGACGCTCGACCTCGATGTTGAGGTTGTCGCGCTCCTTCTCGAGGTCGCCGAACAGCTGCTGGCGGCGCTCGGCGGTCTCCGAGTCGAGCTTCTGCGCGCGTACGCGGGCATCGGACTCGAGCCGGTCGGCTTTGCTACGGGACTCGTTCTCCAGGCGCTCGGCCTTCATCCGGGCCTCGGCCAGAATGCGGTCGGCCTCGTTCTTGGCACCCTCGACCAGCTCGTCGGCGTTCTTCGTCGCGATCTCAAGCAGCCGGGTCGCGGCGGTCGACGCCTCGCCGACCGAACCGGTCGACTCGACGGCCGGTGCCACCGGAGCGGGGGTCGGGGCAGGGATCGGAGCCGGTGCCGGTGCAGGGGTCGGCTCGGGCGCGGGCGCGGGCGTTGGTGCCTGCGTCACCTTCGTCTCCTCCGAGACCGATGTCGCAGGGGCGCCCGCCGACGACGCGGCAGAGAGCTTGTTGCGAAGATCCTGGTTCTCGTCGGTGAGGCGCTTCAGCTCAGCCTCGACCTCATCGAGGAACTGGTCGACCTCTCCCATGTCGTAGCCCTCACGGAGACGGACAGGCGTAAAGCGCTTATTACGCACGTCCTCAGGCGTCAGCGGCATGAGCTCACCTCAATGTCGTCGTCGAACTTATACATGTCGGAGACCACCGTACTCCGTTTTTCCGCGCGACACGTACACGACCCGCGAGTCACGGTGTGTGATACGTACGTCAGACCGAGAAGAAGACCGCGCTGTTGATGATCTGGAGCAGGTAGAGCCCGATCAACAGAATCATCGGGGACAGGTCGAGTGCCACCGCGCCGAGCCGCATCGGAGGAATCGCCCGTCGTACGACACGCAGCGGCGGGTCGGTGGCCGAGTAGATGATCTCGCAGAAGACCAACATGACCCCGCGCGGATGCCAGGACCGAGCGAGTACCTGGACCCAGTCCAGGATGAAGCGCGCTATGAGGATCAGGATGCAGGCCCACAGAACCAGGCCGATGATCGAGCCAACTGTCGCCATTCGTCAGCTCTGGTTGAAGAATCCGCCTTCGGCGATCCGCTGCTTGTCTTCAGCGGCAACCGAGACGTTCGGCGGCGAGAGCAGGAATACCTTGTTCGTGACGCGCTCCATCGCACCGTGCACGGCGAAGACCAGGCCGGCGGCGAAGTCGACGAGACGCTTCGCGTCGTTGCCGTCCATCTCGGAGAGGTTCATGATCACGGGGGTGCCGTCGCGGAACTCCTCGCCCAGCGTGCGGGCCTCATTGAAGGTCCGCGGGTGCAGAGTCGTGATGCGCGAGAGGTCGGTGATCGGCGGGGCCGACGACAGCGGGGTGGGACGACGGCGCTCTGAGAGCTTCGTCACGGCAGCCGACTGCTCGGCGGGCGCGGCGGTGCGAACGGCCTGCGGAGTACGCTGCGGCTCGTCCTCGAAGTCGTCGTCGACCTCGTCGTACTGGTCCGAGCCCTCGACGAGACCGAGATACACACCCATCTTGCGCATTGCGCCAGCCATGGTCCTCTTGTCCTCCGGTCGGTGCGTGCCCGCACCCGTTGCTGGATTGTCGCCGAAGCGCCGTCGTCACGACGCCCTGGCGACGACACTACCGGAGCGGTGGGCGCTCTCCGAGTACCGCGCGCCCGATTCGTACGTGTGTCGCGCCGGCCTTGATGGCGGCCTCGAGGTCACCGCTCATCCCTGCGGACATGATCGTGGCGTGGGGGTACTTCTCGGCGAGTGCGTCGGCGCACTTGCGGAGTCGGGTGAACGCGTCGCCGGCATCGCCTCCGAGCGGTGCGACCGCCATGGTCCCGCGCAGGCGCAGGGCGGGATGCTCCTCGACGGCCGCCGCGATCTCTTCGACGTCGCCCGGGTCGGCACCCGCCCGCCCACCGGGATCGTCGTCGCGTCCCTCGAGGTTCACCTGCACGAGCACGTCGATCACCCGGCCGGCCTTCTCGGCGCCCTTGCCGAGCGCGCGTACGAGCCTGAGCCGGTCGACGGAGTGCACGACGTCGGTGTAGCGCGCGACGGCATCGGCCTTGTTCGTCTGCAGCCCACCGACGAAGTGCCAGGTCAGACCGGCGCCATCGGCGCCTACCTCGGCACGCTTGCGCTCGGCCTCGGGGTGGCGGTTCTCGCCCACATCGCTGACACCGAGGCTCGCCAGGAGCGTTACGTCGCTGCTCGGGTAGGTCTTGGTCACGACGATGAGGCGGACGTCGTCGGGCGCTCGACCGGCCTCGGCACAGGCAGACGCGATGCGCTCACGGACGGCCGTCAACCGGGCGGCGATCTCTTCCCTGCGAGTCACGGACGCCACCGTACGAGGCCGCCGAGCCGGCCCGACTGCTGACCCTGACGGCGGTACGAGAAGTAGTCGTCGACGCCTTCGATCGTGCATGCACCGCGGTGGTCGGCGAGGTCGGTGACGGCGACATCGAGCGCGGCGAGCTGCTCTACGAGCCCCGCGCCGAGGTCGAGGGCGGGCGTGCCGGATCGCGTCGTCGCATGGGTGGCCGGCGCGAGCGCGCTCACTCGCTGCCTCATGTCGTCGGGCACCTCGTAGCAGGAACCGCATGCGCGCGGCCCGATCCAGGCTCGGATCGTGCCCGCACCGAGTGCGCGCATCGTGTCGACGGTACGCGCGGCAACGGCGTTCGCCACACCCTCACGCCCGGCATGCGCGACTCCGACGACCCCGTCGCCGGGAGCGACGAACACGACGGGTACGCAGTCGGCGACCCGAACCAGCAGCGCCACGCCGGGCACGTCGGTCACCAGCGCATCGGCTCGCGGGACGGTGCCGTCGTGGTCGGAGCCGACGACGTAGACGTCGTTGCCGTGGTACTGGCTCATGCGTACGACCGATTCGACGGTCGTACCGAACGCCGCAGCAAGGTCGCTGAGATTTCGGTCGACGGTGTCCGGAGAGTCGCCGTTGCTGGTGCCGAGGTTCAGCGACTCCCACGGGCCCGTGCTGGAACCGCCGTGGCGATCGGTGAATGCGAGCTCGGCGCGACCGGCGCCGTCACGAAACGCGAACACTGGCAGAGCCTATCGATACAAGGGACCTGGGCGTACGACGGATCGGCCGGGCAACCTACTTGAGGAAGTCGGGTACGTCGAGGTCGTCGTCGAACTCGACCGGCCGCGGCTCACGCGTGCGCGCCGGACGCTCAGCACGTTCGGGACGCTGCGGGCGCTCCGTCCGCTCGGGACGCTGCCCGCTCTCGGGCGCCGCTGCCGGTCGAGAGGTGCCGGTGCCGTTCGAGGGCTTATCGGACCCGTTGGACGAGCCCGCCGACGAGTTGGGCCGTACGGGTGCCTGCGCACGCGCGGGTGCCGGCTCGCGGGCGGGCTTCTCGTCGTCGGCCGCGGGGCGCTGCGTACGCGCCTCGGGCTCGGTTCGCGACTGGGCCGGCTCCCTGCGTAGCGCGGGTTTGCTGGCGTCGCGCCGCTTGGGCGAGCCGCCGTCGAACCCTGCCGCGATGACGGTGACCCGGACCTCGTCGCCGAGTGCGTCGTCGATCACGGCACCGAAGATGATGTTGGCCTCGGCGTGTGCGGCCTCGATGACGAGCGCCGCGGCCTCGTTGATCTCGAACAGGCCGAGGTCGGAGCCGCCGGCGATGGACAGCAGCACACCGTGCGCGCCGTCGATCGAGGCTTCGAGCAGCGGACTCGAGACGGCCATCTCCGCGGCGGCGACCGCACGGTCGTCTCCGCGGGCGGAACCGATGCCCATCAGCGCCGAGCCGGCGTCGGACATGATCGACTTCACGTCCGCGAAGTCGAGGTTGACCAGACCGGGTGTGGTGATCAGATCGGTGATGCCGGAGACGCCTTGCAGGAGTACCTGGTCGGCCTGCTTGAACGCGTCGAGGACGCTCACGTTGCGATCGCTGATCGACAGCAGCCGGTCGTTGGGGATCACGATCAGGGTGTCGACCTCGTCGCGCAGGGCGGCGATGCCGTCCTCTGCCTGGTTCGCACGCTTACGCCCCTCGAATGCGAACGGGCGGGTCACGACGCCGACCGTCAGCGCACCCAGCGAACGAGCGATCCGGGCGACGACCGGAGCGCCTCCCGTACCGGTGCCGCCGCCCTCACCAGCGGTCACGAAGACCATATCGGCGCCCTTGATGACCTCTTCGATGTCCTCGGCGTGGTCCTCTGCGGCCTTCGTACCCGTGCCCGGGTCGGCACCCGCGCCGAGCCCTCGAGTGAGCTCGCGGCCGATGTCGAGCTTGACGTCGGCGTCGCTCATCAGCAGAGCCTGTGCGTCGGTGTTGATGGCGATGAACTCGACACCCTTGAGGCCGACCTCGATCATCCGATTCACGGCATTGACGCCACCGCCACCGATGCCGGCCACCTTGATTACGGCCAGATAGTTCTGAGCTGCCACGATGCGTGCCTCTCGCGAGTCGGCCAGATCAGGACGTCGATCTGGCGGATGTTCGGTCTGTCAGCGGGGAAGGCTTCCTCAACACTCACCCTCAAGTAGAGGGTTATAGTTATGTCAACCTGTCGTCTGCCAGTAAACGTACGGGCCGCTCAGGTACGCGTGGCGCAGACACGCCGCGCGGGTTGGGATTTCGGCTCGCACGCTTCTACCGTGCGACTACTCGCCTGCCCGGTTGGTCGCCGCTGTCGGCTCTCCGTTTCCTCGATACGACTACTCGTCTGCCCGGTTTCTCGTCGCTGTCGGCTTCCCCGCTTCCGCCGGCTGGGTAAAAGACGCGGCGACGCGGGAGCCGCAGCTACGGCATCGGGTTGCTTGCCGGCTTTCCCGTTTCAGTCGTCTTTTGCGGGGTCAGTGGCGGTCGTTCACCAGGTAAACATGGTGAAACTCCACTCTGCATGGCAGGGACACCGTGCAAAGTGACTGCTCACCGTGCTCGTTGGTACGCCCGTGGCCGCCGGTACGGATGTGACACCGAAACCGAACGTTACCCCGGTCCCATATTAAAGTGGCGGGGAAGCCGCCGAGCAACCGAACCGAAATGGCGCCTCCGCGCGTCGCCGCGTCTTTTGCCCAGCCGAAGGACGAGGCAAAGCCGACGGCGGCGAGGAGCCAGGCAGACGGGTGGTCGCACCGAACGAATCGGAACCCGGAACCA